>NZ_JBEYYJ010000038.1:0-84087 GCF_040645475.1 Streptomyces sp. NPDC046759
GTACGCGTGACCGTCGCCGCCTGTGACGTGGCCGACCGCGAGGCGCTGGCCGCGCTGCTCGCCGAGCACCCGGTGAACGCCGTCGTCCACACGGCCGGCACCGCCGAGGCGGGCATGCTCGCCGAGACGAGCCTCGGTGACTTCACGACGACGGTCGCCGCGAAGGCCCTCGGGGCCGCGCACCTCCATGAACTGCTCGGCGATCAGGAGTTGGACGCCTTCGTCCTGTTCTCTTCCATCTCCGGTGTGTGGGGAGGCGGCGGGCAGGCGGCGTACTCGGCTGCGAACGCCTTCCTCGACGGTCTGGCGCAGCACCGGCGGGCCCGGGGCCTCGCCGCGACCGCGATCGCCTGGGGCCCGTGGGCCGGGGGCGGCATGGTCGCCGACGCCGGGGACGAGGAGCGGCTGCGGCAGCGCGGCCTGACCGCGCTGCGGCCGGACCGGGCGATCTCCGCGCTGCAGGGTGCGCTGAGCGGCGGGGACGGCACGGTCACCGTGGTGGACGTGGACTGGGAGCGGTTCGCCGTCCCGTTCACCGTCAGCAGGCCGAGTGCGCTGCTGAGCGACCTGCCCGAGGTCAGGGACGCCCTCGCGAAGCAGCCCGCCGAGCAGGCCGCGGAGCCGTCCGCGCTGAAGGAGAAGCTGTCCACGCTGTCCGAGGACGAACGGCGACGCCTGCTCGTGGACACGGTGTGCGCGCACGCGGCGGCCGTACTCGGCCACAGCGGTGCCGTGGCGGTGGAACCGGACCTGGCGTTCCGGGACCTCGGCTTCGACTCCCTGACCGCAGTGGAGCTCCGCAACCTGCTCACCGCCGACACCGGCCTGACCCTGCCGGCCACGCTGGTCTTCGACCATCCGACGCCCGAGGCGATCGCCCGTCACCTGGCGAGCGAACTCGCCGGCGAGACGGGCCCGGACGAGGTGTCGGTCTTCAGCCAGCTCGACCGGCTGGAGTCGGTGATCTCGACGGCCGTCTCCGCCGAGGAACCGGTCCCCTCAGGGGTGCGCAGGCGGCTGCAGGAACTGCTGTCGCTGGTGAACTCCGCCGGCGAGCAGACCGCGGAATCGGCCCGTGCGCAGCGGCGACTCCGGGACGCGACGATCGACGACATCTTCGATCTGATCGATCAAGATCTAGAAATTTCCTAGTTCTTGGCGCCCTAACTTTGACGACAGCCGAGGACGGATGAGGCGGATGAGCAGCAACGAAGACAGGCTTCTCGAGTATCTCAAGCGCGTCACCGGAGACCTTCGCCAGGTCCGGGAGCGCCTTCGCGAGGTCGAGGAGAAGGACCAGGAACCCATCGCGATCGTCGGCATGGCGTGCCGGTATCCGGGCGGGGTGCGTTCGCCGGAGGACCTGTGGCGGCTGGTGGTCTCCGGCGGTGACGCGGTCGGTGACTTCCCGGCGGACCGGGGCTGGGACGTGGAGGGCATCTACGATCCCGACCCGGATGCGTCCGGCAAGACGTACACGCGCCGTGGTGGGTTCCTGTACGAGGTGGGGGAGTTCGACCCGGGGTTCTTCGGGATCAGTCCGCGTGAGGCCGTGGCGATGGATCCGCAGCAGCGCCTGCTGCTGGAGACCACGTGGGAGACGTTCGAGCGGGCCGGTATCGACGCGGAGTCGGTGCGCGGCAGCCGCACCGGAGTCTTCGTCGGCTCCGGCTACCAGGACTACGTCAACCTCCTGGTCGGGGTGGGCGGCGAGTCCGACGGACACCTCGGGACCGGTAACTCCGCGAGCGTCATGTCCGGCCGCATCGCCTACACCTTCGGCCTGGAGGGCCCGGCGGTCACGGTCGACACGGCGTGCTCGTCGTCGCTGGTGGCGCTGCACTGGGCGGCCCAGGCCCTGCGCAACGGCGAGTGCTCCATGGCGCTGGCCGGCGGCGTTCAGGTGATGACCACGCCCACCCCGTTCGTGGAGTTCAGCCGACAGCGCGGGCTGGCGCCCGACGGACGGTGCAAGGCGTTCGGCGCCGGCGCGGACGGCACCGGCTGGGCCGAGGGCATCGGCATGCTCCTGGTGGAACGGCTCTCCGACGCCCGCCGCCACGGGCACCGGGTGCTGGCCCTCGTGCGGGGCAGCGCGGTGAACCAGGACGGCGCGTCCAACGGCCTCACCGCGCCGAACGGTCCGGCGCAGCAGCGGGTCATCCGCCAGGCCCTGGCCTCGGCCGGGCTGTCTCCCGCCCAGATCGACGTCGTGGAGGCCCACGGCACGGGGACGAGGCTGGGTGATCCGATCGAGGCGCAGGCGCTGCTCGCCACGTACGGGCGGGAACGGCGCGAAGGGCAGCCGCTGTGGCTCGGCTCCCTGAAGTCCAACATCGGCCACACGCAGGCGGCCGCGGGTGTCGGCGGCATCATCAAGATGGTCATGGCCATGCGCCACGGCGTCCTCCCGCGGACCCTGCACGCGGACGAGCCGACACCGCACGTGGACTGGTCGGCCGGCGACGTCCGCCTGCTGACCGAGGCCGTGGACTGGCCGGAGACCGGTCACCCGCGCCGGGCCGCCGTGTCGTCCTTCGGCGTCAGCGGAACCAACGCCCACACCATCGTCGAACAGGCCCCGCCGGCCCAGGACGAGGAACCCGCAGGGGCTCCCGCCGACGGCCCCCTCGCGTGGGTGCTCTCCGCCAGGAGCGACACGGCGCTGCGGGCCCAGGCCGCCCGGCTGCTGCCCCTCGCACGGGGCGGGGCCCGGCCGCACGACGTCGGGCTGTCGCTGGCCACGACCCGCGCGGCCATGCGTCACCGGGCCGCGGTCGTGGGGGAGACCCGTGCGGAACTCCTCCTCGGACTGGAGGACCTGGCCGCCGGCACTCCTTCGTCCGGTGTGCTGCTCGGGCACCCGACCGGTGGCAGGACCGGCTTCCTCTTCTCCGGGCAGGGCTCGCAGCGCATCGGCATGGGGCGCGAACTGTACGCGGCGTTCCCCGTCTTCGCCGCGGCCTACGACGAGGTGTGCGCGCGTCTGGACGCCCCGGTCGACGTCGACGCCGAGACCCTGCACCGGACCGGGTGCACCCAGCCTGCGCTCTTCGCGGTCGAGGTGGCCCTGTTCCGCCTCCTCGAATCCTTAGGCGTGCGGCCCGACTTCGTCGTGGGCCACTCCGTGGGCGAGATCGCCGCCGCGCACGTGGCCGGTGCGCTGTCCCTCGCCGACGCGGCGAAGCTGGTGTCCGCCCGCGCCGCGCTGATGCAGGGGCTGCCCGCCGGCGGCGCGATGGTCGCCGTGCAGGCCACCGAGGAGGAAGTCCTGCCCCTGCTCACCGACCGGGTGAGCGTCGCCGCGGTCAACGGTCCCTCGTCGGTGGTGGTCTCCGGTGACGAGACGGCGGTCCTGGCGATCGCCGCGGCCTTCGCCGGGCAGGGCCGCAAGACGTCCCGCCTGAAGGTCAGCCACGCGTTCCACTCGCCGCTGATGGATCCGATGCTGGAGCGGTTCGCCGAGGTCGTCCGCGGCCTCGCCTTCGAGAAGCCGCAGTTGCCCGTCGTCTCCAACCTCACGGGCCGGCTCGTCGAGGCCTACACCCCCGAGTACTGGGTCCGGCACGTCCGTGAGGCCGTCCGCTTCGCCGACGGCGTCCGGACCCTGCACGACCTGGGCGTGCGGACCTTCGTGGAGATCGGCCCGGGCGGTGTCCTGAGCGGCATGGCGCAGGACTGCCTGGACGAGGCCGTCACCGTGCCCGTCCTGCGCGCCGACCGCCCCGAACGGCAGGCCCTCGTGACGGCCCTGGCCCACCTGCACACGCACGGCGTGCCGGTGGACTGGAGCGTCTTCTTCGCCGGAGCGCGCACGACCGACCTGCCGACCTACGCCTTCCAGCACGAGCGGTACTGGGTGGACGCGCCGGAGACCGCCCCCGCGGTGGACCCGGTGGACGCGGAGTTCTGGGAGACCGTGGAGCGCGAGGACCTGCAGGCCCTCGCCGAGACCCTGGACATCGGGGCGGAGGACGCGTTCAGCGACGTACTGCCGAGGCTGTCGTCGTGGCGGCGGCAGCGCAAGGAGCAGTCCGCCGTCGACCATTGGTGCTACCGCGAGTCGTGGAAGCGCCTGGGCGATCCGGCTCCGGCCGGCAGCGGCGGCACCTGGCTGTTGGCCGTGCCGGAGGAGGAGAACGACCGGATCGCCGCGGTCCGCACCGCCCTCACCGCTCGCGGGGCCACTCTCAAGACGCTGGTCGTCGGCTCGGCGAGCGACCGCGCCGGACTGGCCGGGGACCTGGCCGGGACGGGGCCGGTCGACGGCGTGCTGTCCCTGCCGGTCACCGACGACCCCGTGCTGTCCACCCTGCTGCTCGTCCAGGCCCTGGGCGACGCCGGCGTCGACGCCCCGCTGTGGTGCCTCACCTCGGGCGCTGTGGCCGTGAGCGGCTCCGACGCCGTACGCGACGCCCGGCACGCCCAGGTCTGGGGCCTCGGCCGCACCGTCGCCCTGGAGCTGCCCCGGCGCTGGGGCGGCCTGATCGACCTGCCGGAGACCGTCGACGACCAGGTCGCCGCACACCTGGCCGACGTGCTGGGACAGGCACTGAGCGGCCGGTGGGAGGAGGACCAGCTCGCCGTCCGCGCCTCGGGCGTCTTCGCCCGGCGGCTCGGCCACGCACCGGCACGGGCCGCCACCCGCCGCTGGCAGCCCCGCGGCACCGTCCTCGTCACCGGTGGCACGGGCGCGCTGGGCGGCCATGTCGCCCGCTGGCTGGCGCGCGGCGGCGCCGAACACCTCGTCCTCACCAGCCGCCGGGGCGCTGACGCCCCGGGCGCCGCCGCCCTGCGGGACGAACTGGAGGACCTCGGCGCCCGCGTCACGCTCGCCGCCTGCGACGTGGCCGACCGCGACGCCGTGGCGGCCCTGCTCGCCGAGCACACCTTCACCGCCGTCGTGCACGCCGCCGGGGTCCCCGACGCCGGCATGGTGGACGCCACCACCCCGGCCGCCTTCGCCGCCGCGCTCGCCGCCAAGGCCGGCGGCGCGGCGCACCTGGACGAACTGCTCGGCGACCAGGAGCTCGACGCCTTCGTCCTCTTCTCCTCCATCTCCGGCGTCTGGGGGAGCGGAGGCCAGGCCGCCTACGCCGCCGGCAACGCCTTCCTCGACGCTGTGGCCCGGCGGCGCCGCGACCGCGGCCTCACCGCGACCGCCGTCTCCTGGGGCCCCTGGGCCGACGGCGGCATGGTCGAGGACGGTGACGACGAGGAGCGGCTGCGCCGCCGCGGCCTGCACGCGATGACCCCCGCATCGGCGATCACCTCCCTGCAGCGCGCGCTCGACCGCGACGAGACCCTGCTGACCGTGGCCGACGTGGACTGGACCCGCTTCATCGTGCCGTTCACCCTCGGCCGGCCCAGCCCGCTGCTCGGCGACCTCCCCGAGGTGCGCGCTGCGCTCGCTCAGGACGCCCCCGACGCGGGCCGCGGCTCCGGGGCGCTCGCCGAGAGCCTGGCCGGGCTGTCGCACGAAGACCGGGCACGCACCCTCGTGGACCTGGTGCGCACGCACGCCGCCGCCGTCCTCGGCCACCGCACGGCGGGCGCCGTCGAGGCCGACCGGCCCTTCCGGGACCTCGGCTTCGACTCCCTGACCGCGGTGGAACTGCGCAACCGGATCAACGAGGCCACGGGCCTCGCCCTGCCCACGACGCTGGTCTTCGACCACCCCACGGCCACCGGCCTCGCCGCCCACCTGCTCGCCGAACTCACCGGCGGCCAGGACGCGGTGGCCACGGCCGCGGCGGCCGCCGCGGTGCTGGACGAGCTGGACGAGCCGATCGCCATCATCGCGATGGCCTGCCGCTACCCCGGCGGCGTGCGCTCGCCCGAGGACCTGTGGGAGCTGGTCGCCTCCGGCCGCGACGCGATCTCCCGCTTCCCCGGCAACCGCGGCTGGGACGTCGAGGCGCTCTACCACCCCGACCCCGACCACCCCGGCACCACGTACACCACCCAGGGCGGATTCCTGCACGACGCCGACGAGTTCGACCCCGCGGTCTTCGGCATCAGCCCACGCGAGGCCGTCGCCATGGACCCGCAGCAGCGCCTGCTGCTGGAGACCACCTGGGAGGCCTTCGAGCGCGCCGGGATCGCCCCCGACGCGATGCGCTCCACGGCCACGGGCGTCTTCGTCGGCTCCGGCTACCAGGACTACACCGGCCGCCCGCTCAAGGTGCCCGACGGCGTCGAGGGCTACATCCCCAGCGGCAACGCGGCCAGCGTGATCTCCGGCCGGCTCTCCTACACCTTCGGCCTGCAGGGGCCGTCGGTCACCGTGGACACCGCGTGCTCGTCCTCGCTGACCGCCCTCCACCTCGCCGTACAGGCGCTGCGGGGCGGCGAGTGCTCCATGGCCCTGGCCGGCGGCGTGATGGTGATGGCCGGACCGTCCGCGTTCACGATGTCGAGCCGGCAGCGCGCGCTGTCCGCCGACGGCCGCTGCAAGGCGTTCTCCTCGTCCGCCGACGGCACCGGCTTCGCCGAGGGCGTGGGCCTGGTCCTGGTCGAGCGGCTGTCCGACGCCCGCCGCAACGGGCACGAGGTCCTGGCTGTCGTACGGGGCAGCGCGGTCAACCAGGACGGCGCCTCCAACGGCCTGACCGCGCCCAGCGGCAAGGCCCAGCAGCAGGTCATCCGGCAGGCGCTGGCCAACGCCCGGCTCGCCCCGGAGGAGGTGGACGCCGTGGAGGCCCACGGCACCGGAACCCGGCTCGGCGACCCGATCGAGGCACAGGCGCTGCTGGCCACCTACGGCCGGGAGCGGCCCGAAGGGCAGCCACTGTGGCTGGGCTCGCTGAAGTCCAACATCGGCCACACGCAGGCGGCCGCGGGCGTCGGCGGCGTCATCAAGATGGTGATGGCCATCCGCAACGGCATCCTGCCGCAGACGCTGCACGTCGACGAGCCGACCGCGGACGTCGACTGGGCCGCCGGGAACGTGCGCCTGCTCACCGAGCAGACCGCCTGGCCCGCCCAGGACAGGCCACGGCGTGCGGCCGTCTCCTCGTTCGGGATGAGCGGCACCAACGTGCACACCATCATCGAGCAGGCCCCGCGAACCGCGCCCGCCGCCGAGGGCGAGCAGACGCCCGCGGCGCAGGACGCGGCCGCCGCCCCGCCCCTGGAGACCGCCGCCGCGCCCCTGGACGTGTTCCCGTGGGCGCTGTCCGCGAAGACCGCCCGGTCCCTGCGC
This sequence comes from Streptomyces sp. NPDC046759, assembly GCF_040645475.1. Lineage (NCBI taxonomy): Bacteria > Bacillati > Actinomycetota > Actinomycetes > Kitasatosporales > Streptomycetaceae > Streptomyces > Streptomyces sp. NPDC046759. The sequence goes on from NZ_JBEYYJ010000038.1 coordinate 7,205, forward strand.
GAGCAGGCCGGCCGGCTGCTGCACCACCTCGACCGCACCGAAGGGCTCTCCCTGCCCGATGTCGGCCGCGCCCTCGTCACCACGCGGACGCAGCTGGAACAGCGCGCCGTGGTCGTCGGCCGTGACCGGCACGAGCTGCGGGCCGGGCTCGCGGCGCTCGCCGACGGCAGACCCGCGGACACCGTGGTCCAGGGCACCGCGGCGGCCTCCGGCAAGGTCGCCTTCGTCTTCCCCGGTCACGGCTCGCAGTGGACGGAGATGGCCCGCGAACTGCTGGACACCTCCCCGGTCTTCGCCGAGCAGGCGAAGGCCTGCGCCGAGGCGTTCGCCCCCTACGTCGGCTGGCCGCTGCTCGACGTCCTGCGCGCCGAGCCGGGCGCGCCGGGCATGACCGAGGTGGAGGTCGCCCAACCCGCGCTGTTCACGGTGATGGTGTCCCTGGCCGCCCTGTGGCGGTCCTACGGTGTGACGCCCGCCGCCGTCGTCGGCCACTCGCAGGGCGAGGTCGCCGCCGCGTACGTCGCGGGCGCGCTGACGCTGGACGACGCGGCCCGGGTCGTGGCGCTGCGCAGCCGTTCGCTGACCAGGCTCATCGGCAAGGGCGCGATGCTCGCGGTCGCCATGCCCGCCGACCTGGCCCGGGCGAGGCTGGAGAAGTACGGGGACCGGCTGTCCGTCGCCGCCGTGAACGGGCCCGCCGCCCTGACCGTCTCCGGAGAGCCCGACGCGGTCGACGAACTCCTGGCGGAACTCGAAGCCGAGGGCGTGCGGGTGCGCAAGGTCCGCGGCGCCACCGGCGCCGGGCACTCCGCCCAGGTGGAGAGCCTGCGCCCCGAACTGCTCGAGCTGCTCGCCCCGGTCGCGCCGGGCCCGGCGGACATCCCCTTCCACTCCACGGTGACCGGCACCGTGCTGGACACCACCGCCCTGGACGCCGAGTACTGGTACCGCAACGCCCGGCACACGGTGGAGTTCGAGCGGACCGTACGGACGCTGCTGGCGGACGGGCACGGGGTGTTCGTCGAGTGCAGCCCGCACCCGCTGCTGGCCGACGCGGTGCAGGAGATCGCGGAGGAGGCCGGTGCCGGCGCCGTGACCGGCGGCTCGCTGCGCAGGGGACAGGGCGGCATGGACCGCTTCCTGCGCTCCGTGTCCGAACTGCACGTGAGCGGCGTACGCGTGGACCTGACGGTCCCCTTCGCCGGGCGTCCGGTACGGCGCGTGGACCTGCCGACGTACGCGTTCCAGCGGCGGCGGTACTGGCTGGAGAGCGCCGACCCGGTGCCTGCGGGCGCCGATCCGGTCGAGGCCGGGTTCTGGGAGCTGGTGGAGAACTCCGACCTGTCCGGGCTCGCCGAGGAACTCGGGGCGGACGACGCCGCCCTCGTCGGCCCGGCGCTGCCGGTGCTGTCCGCGTGGCGTCGGCGCGGCCGCGAGAGGTCCACGGTGGACGGCTGGCGCTACCGCGTCTCCTTCCGGCGGCTGACCGACGACCCGAACCCCGGCCTGGACGGCCTGTGGCTCGCCGTCCTCCCCGCCGGGCTGGCGGACGGACAGTGGCCGCCCTGCGTCGTCGGCGTGCTCGGCGCCCACGGTGCCAAGGTGCGCGTGGTGGAACTCCCCGTGGGCTGCGACCGCGCGCAGGCCGCGCGCCTGCTCGCCGAGGAACTCGGCGGCGAACAGCCCGCCGGTGTCCTCTCCCTGCTCGGTCTCGCCCCCGGCAGCCACCCGGCCCACCCGACGTTGTCCGCGAGTCTCGCCACGACCGTCACCCTGCTGCAGGCGCTGGGGGACGTGGACGTGCAGGCACCGCTGTGGTGTGCGACCCGCGGAGCCGTGTCCACCGGGTCCGGCGACCCGCTGCGCGACGCCGGTCAGGCACAGCTGTGGGGCCTGGGCATCGTCGCCGCACTGGAACTGCCCCGGCGCTGGGGCGGTCTGGTCGACCTGCCCGAGAAGCTGGACGAACACGCGCTGCGCCGCCTGGCCGGAGTGCTGGCCCAGCACGACGAGGACCAACTCGCCGTACGTGCCGACGGCGTGTACGGCCGGCGCATGGTCCGGGCACGGCCCGCCGACGGGAAGCCCGCCACACCGTGGCGGCCTCGCGGCACCGTCCTGGTCACCGGCGGAACCGGCGGCGTGGGCCGGCACCTCGCCCGTTGGCTGGCCCGCGCGGGCGCGCAGCACCTGGTGCTCACCAGCAGGAGCGGGCCCGACGCCCCCGGCGCGCGGGAACTGCACGCGGAGCTGACCGCCCTGGGCGCCGAAGTGACCGTCGCCGCCTGCGACATCGCCGACCGCGACGCGCTCGCCCGACTGCTCGCCGGCATCGAGTCCCGGCACCCGCTCACCGCGGTGCTGCACGCCGCCGGCACGGCACGGTCGTCCCTGCTGGCCGACGCCGGTCTCGACGAGTTCGCCGAAGCCGCGGCCGCCAAGGTGACCGGCGCCGTCCACCTCGACGAACTGCTCGACGGCCGTGAGCTGGACGCGTTCGTCCTCTTCGCCTCGGGTGCCGGCGTCTGGGGCAGCGGCGGGCAGGCCTCGTACGCCTGTGCCAACGCCTTCCTCGACGCCCTGGCACTGCGGCGGCGGGCCCGCGGCCTGACCGCGACCTCCCTCGCCTGGGGCGGCTGGGCGGGCGGCGGCATGGTCGACGACGCGGTCCAGGAGCGCGGCGAGAAGCGGGGTCTCGGCTTCATGGCCCCCGAGCTCGCGATCCGCGCCCTGCACCAGGCCGTCGACCACGACGAGGCGACCCTCACCGTCGCCCCGATCGACTGGGAGAAGTTCCTGCCCGCCTTCACCGTGGGACGGCCCAGCCCGCTGCTGGCCGACCTGCCCGACGTACAGCGCCTCCTGGAGGCCGAGCGGGCCGAGCAGGCCGCCGGCGAGGAGAGCGGCGCCGGAGCTGCGCTGGCCATCGAGCTCGCCCAACTCGCCCCGGCCGAGCGGGAGGAACGGCTGCTGGAGCACATCCGCTCCCAGAGCGCCGTGGTCCTCGGACACGCGTCGGCCGAGGAGGTGCTGCCCACCGCGCACTTCCTGGAGCTCGGCTTCGACTCGCTCACCGCGATCGACCTGCGCCGGCGCCTGTCGGCGGCGACCGGTCTGCGCCTGCCCGCCGGACTGGCCTTCGACCATCCCACGCCCGCCAGGCTCGCCAAGTACCTGCTGACGCGCCTTCAGGACGCCGGCCGCGGCACGCCGGAGGAGCGGCCCGCCGACATGCTGGTGCAGCTCTACCGGCACGCGAGTGAGAACGGGACCGCCGCCGAGGCAATGGGGATGCTGATGGAGGCCGCCCGCTTCCGGCCGTCGTTCGAGCGGCCCGAGGACCTGGCCCGGCGGCCCGCCCCCGTGCGGTTGTCGCAAGGCGACCGCCCCTACGCGCTGATGTGCTTCTCGCCGTACGTCGTACCGGCCGGGGCGCACCAGTACGCGCGGTTCGCCGCACCCTTCCGCGACCGGCTGGACCTGTGGGCGCTGGTCAACCCCGGTTACGAGAAGGACGAGCCGGTCCCGTCGGAACCGGACGCCGTGCTCCGGCTGCACGCGCGGACCGTACGGGAGTGCGCCGGCGGAAAGCCGGTCGTCCTGCTCGGCTACTCCTCGGGCGGCTGGATCGCCCACGGCGTGGCGGCACACCTGGAGGCCATGGGGGAGCAGCCGGCGGCCGTGGTGATGGTCGACAGCTTCAGCCGGCAGGTCCCCTTCGACCACCAGGTGCTCAACGCGATGGCCCAGGCGCAGTCGCAGCGCCTGGACTTCATGAGGTCCGGCGGTGAGCAGCTGACCGCGATGGGCCGCTACATGCGCCTGTTCGACGACTGGGCCGCGCCGGAGATCGCCGCGCCGACCCTGCTCGTACGGGCGAGTGAGCCCATGCTGTCCGGCGCCGCGGACGGCGACGGGCGCGGGGCACCGCCCGAGCACGTGGACACGATCGTCGAAGTGGCCGGAAACCACTACTCGATGCTGGAGGACCACGCCGGCACCACCGCCGCGGCCGTGGACTCCTGGCTGGCGGACGTCGTCACCGACCCAGCCGGCACCCCCACACCCGAGGACGCGGCCACCCCGTGACGGGCACCACCGCACCCGAGGACACGACCACCGCGTGACCCGCCCCGCGGCCCCGAGCACGCGAGCACCGCGTGACCGGGCCCACCGCACCCCGGTGCGGGACCACGGCCCGACCGGCCCTGCCGCATCCGAGAACGCGACGACCGCACGACCGGCCCGCGACCACCGCGAGCACCCCGGACACGGACAGAACAGAAGTGGGAGACACCCATCATGACGAAGGCTCTCTACGAGATCGGCGAGACCCCGCCGCTCGGCGAGGTACCGGCGCGGATGTACGCCTCGGTGATCCGCCAGGACCGCTTCGGCGAGCCGAAGCAGGCGTTCCGCACCGAGGTCGTCGACACGCCCCCGGTGGGCCGGGGGCAGGTGCTGGTCTACGTGATGGCCGCCGGCATCAACTACAACAACGTGTGGTCCTCGCTGGGCAAGCCGGTCGACGTCATCGGGATGCGGCAGCGCCAGGGCCAGCCGGAGGACTTCCACATCGGAGGCTCGGAAGCCTCCGGCGTGGTGTGGGCCGTCGGTGAAGGCGTCCGCAACGTCAAGGTGGGTGACCACGTGCTGCTCACCAGCGGCCAGTGGGACGAGACCGCCGAGGACATCCGGCTGGGCAGGGACCCGCTGGTCTCGGAGAGCATCAAGGCCTGGGGGTACGAGACCAACTACGGCTCCTTCGCGCAGTTCTGCCGCGTCGACGAGTACCAGTGCCACCCCAAGCCCGCCCATCTGTCGTGGGAGGAGTCGGCGGCCTTCCTGCTCACCGGGCCCACCGCCTACCGGCAGCTGTTCGGCTGGCAGGGCAACACGGTCCGCCCCGGCGACCCCGTGCTGATCTGGGGCGGCGCGGGCGGCCTCGGCTCGATGGCCATCCAGCTCGTCAGGCTGGCCGGCGGCATCCCGATCGCCGTGGTCTCCAGCGAGGACCGCTCCGCGTACTGCCGCCGCCTCGGGGCGGCGGGCACCGTCAACCGCCACGACTTCGACCACTGGGGCCGGCTGCCCGATGTCGGGGACGCCGAGGCGTCGGCGCGGTTCCTGCGCGGCGCTCGCGGGGTCGGCAAGAAGATCTGGGAGATCCTCGGCGAGCGCAGGTCCCCGCGGATCGTGCTGGAGCACAGCGGCCAGGACACCCTGCCGACCTCCATGTACCTGTGCGACAACGCCGGCATGGTGGTGATCTGCGGGGGCACCTCCGGCTACAACGGAGACGTCGACCTGCGCCACCTGTGGATGCGCTCCAAGCGCCTCCAGGGCTCGCACTACGCCGACGCCCGCCAGTGCCGCGAGGTCATCGACCTCGTCGGCGCAGGCATGCTCGACCCCTGCCTGTCCGCCTGCGACGGCTTCCAGGACATCGGGCGCATGCACCAGATGATGCACGACAACGTGCACCCCTCCGGGAACATGGCCGTCCTCGTGAACGCGCCCCGGCGCGGCGAGACCTCGCTCGAACTCGCCGCCGCCTGACCGTCCCCGGCATACGAACCCCCCACCCACCAGCACAAGGAGAGTCATGCCCGAGCCCACCGCCGCCGCGCCCGCCGTCCCCAAGGCCCGCAGCTGCCCGTTCCTGCCGCCGGACGGCATCGCCGGCATCCGGGCGGCCGCCCCGGTGACCCGTGCCACCTTCACCAGCGGCCACGAGGCGTGGCTGGTGACCGGCTACGAGGAGGTGCGCGCCCTGCTGCGCGACCCCTCGTTCAGCGTCCAGGTACCCCACGCACTGCACACCCAGGACGGCGTCGTCACCCAGAAGCCCGGCCGCGGCAGCCTGCTGTGGCAGGACGAGCCGGAGCACACCGCGGACCGCAAGCTGCTCGCCAAGGAGTTCACCGTCCGGCGCATGCAGGCGCTCCGGCCGAACATTCAGCGCATCGTCGACGAGCACCTCGACGCCATCGAGGCGCAAGGCGGCCCGGTCGACCTGGTGAAGACCTTCGCCAACCCGGTGCCGTCCATGGTGATCTCCGACCTGTTCGGCGTCCCCGTCGAGCGGCGTGCGGAGTTCCAGGAGATCGCCGAGGCGATGATGCGGGTCGACCAGGACGCCGCCGCCACCGAGGCCGCCGGCATGCGCCTGGGCGGGCTGCTCTACCAGCTCGTCCAGGAGCGCCGGGCCGCCCCCGGGGACGACCTGATCTCGGCGCTGATCACCACCGAGGATCCCGACGGCGTCGTCGACGACATGTTCCTCATGAACGCGGCCGGCACCCTGCTGATCGCGGCGCACGACACCACCGCCTGCATGATCGGCCTCGGTGCGGCGCTGCTCCTGGACCGCCCCGACCAGCTGGCCCTGCTGCGCGAGGACCCGTCGCTGGTCGGCAACGCGGTCGAGGAACTGCTGCGCTACCTCACCATCGGCCAGTTCGGCGGCGAGCGCGTCGCCACCCGGGACGTGGAGCTCGGTGGTGTGCGCATCGCCGGGGGCGAGCAGGTCGTCGCGCACGTCCTCGCAGCCGACTTCGACCCCGCCTTCGTGGAGGAGCCGGAGCGCTTCGACATCACCCGCCGCCCCGCCCCGCACCTGGCCTTCGGCTTCGGCGCACACCAGTGCATCGGCCAGCAACTCGCCCGGATCGAGCTGCAGATCGTCTTCGAGACCCTGTTCCGCCGCTTCCCGACCCTGCGCCTGGCCAAGCCCGTGTCGGAGCTCCGCTTCCGCGACGACATGGTCTTCTACGGCGTCCACGAGCTGCCCGTCACCTGGTGACCTCCGCACCACGGCCCACTCCCGCAAGGAGATCGGCGCCCGGGGCGGCCAACATTGCTGCACGCGCACGGAGTTGCGCTGCCCCGGGCGCGTGGCTGCCAGGCACCGAGACTCCGTGTGCCGGTCCTCGGACCACCGCGACTCTCCCGCGGCCGCGACCCTCGGGCCGACCGGCCCCCGCCGCCCGCCGCCGGGGCGCCCCGCCGACGCACTGAGACCTCTTCCCCCAGCCGTCCACGTATCGACGCACGTCCGCACTGCCCCTTGTTCGAAAGGCACCACATGACCGAGACCGACATCCGCCTCACCGGAACGCCGGCCCCGTCCTTCCCCCGGGACAGGACCTGCCCGTACCAGCCGCCGAAGGCCTACACGGAATGGCGCGGCGAGAGCCCGCTGACGCGGGTCACGCTGTTCGACGGCCGGCCGGCGTGGCTGATCACCGGGCATGCCGAGGGACGGGCGCTGCTCGTCGATCCCCGGCTGTCCTCCGACTGGGGTCATCCGGTCTTCCCGGTCGTCGTCCGGCGCACGGAGGACCGCGGCGGGCTCGCGTTCCCGCTGATCGGCGTCGACGACCCCCTGCACGCCCGGCAGCGGCGCATGCTGATCCCCAGCTTCGGCGTCAAGCGCATGAACGCCATCCGCCCCAGGCTGCAGAGCCTGGTCGACCGGCTCCTGGACGACATGCTGGCGAAGGGGCCGGTCGCGGACCTGGTGTCGGCCTTCGCCCTGCCCGTGCCCTCCGTGGCGATCTGCGAGCTCCTCGGCGTTCCGTACGGCGACCACGACTTCTTCGAGGAGTGCTCCCGCAACTTCGTGGGCGCCGCGACGTCGGCGGAGGCCGACGCGGCCTTCGCCGAGCTGTACACGTATCTGCACGGCCTGGTCGCCAGGAAGCAGGCCGAACCCGGCGACGGTCTGCTGGACGAGCTGATCGCACGCCAGTTGGAGGAGGGCGACCTGGACCACGACGAGGTGGTCATGATCGCGTTCGTCCTGCTGGTGGCCGGCCACGAGACCACCGTCAACGCGATCGCCCTCGGAGCCCTCACGCTCATCCAGCACCCCGAGCAGATCGACGTGCTGCTGCGCGACCCTGCCGCGATCCCGGGAGTGGTCGAGGAGCTGCTGCGGTTCACCTCCGTCTCCGACTACCTGGTCAGGATGGCCAAGGAAGACATCGATGTCGGCGGCGAGACCATCAAGGCCGGTGACGCGGTGCTGGTCTCCATCACGCTGATGAACCGCGACGCCAAGGCGTACGAGAACCCTGACGTGTTCGACGCCCGGCGCAACGCGCGGCACCACGTCGGCTTCGGGCACGGCATCCACCAGTGCCTGGGGCAGAACCTCGCACGCGCCGAGCTCGAGATCGCCCTCGGTACCCTCTTCGCCCGCATCCCGGGCCTCCGGCTGGCCGTACCCCTGGACGAGGTGCCCATCAAGGCCGGTCACGACGCCCAGGGCCCGATCGAGCTCCCCGTCACCTGGTGAGGATCCGGGCGGAGGGAACGGAAGGAAGGGAGGCGGGTCACGCCATGCGCATCACCATCGACCGTGACCGGTGCATCGGCTCCGGCCAGTGCGTCATGACCGCACCCGGCGTCTTCACGCAGGACGACGACGCGCTGGTCGCCCTGGTTCCGGGACACGAGGACGGGGCGGGGGACCCGCGCGTGCACGACGTCCCCACGGCCTGTCCGGTACAGGCGGTCGCGATCTCCGAGGACTGACCGGCATCGGCCGTGAGGCACGGGGTCCGACGGGGCGGAGCGTGGGTCCACCGCGTTCATCGGCCGGAGCCGGGCCCGTCCCGGCCCGCGAGCGCCTCGTCGGCACCGACGCCCAGCAGTTCGTGGAGCAGCGGGGTGGCGGGCAGCGCCGGGTTGAGGTACACGCGTTCACGACGTTGCTCGACAGCGGCCAGCAGCATCCGGAAGGTGGCCTTCGCCTCCTCGGTCCGTCCGATGTGACGCTGGGCCTGGCCCAGCAGGCCCAGATGGAGCGGGTGGCGCAGGTACGTCCTGGACCGGCCCAGTTCGGCCAGTGAGGTGTGCATGAGGGCGAGGCCGTCGTCGTGATCTCCCGCGTGGGCCAGGCCCCACCCCTTGACGACGCCCAGCATCGCCTTCCAGTAGAGAAGTCCGTGTTCGCCCGCGACGCGGACGCCCTCGTCGCTCGAGGCGAGTGCGGTGCCGGTGTCACCCTCCCAAGCGGCCACGACCCCGTCCACGTACAGCGCGAAGGAACGGTCGGACGGCCTGCTTTCGTACTCGGTGAGGCTCAGCAGCTCACGTCGGCGCACGTCGGCGGTCTGCCGGTGACCGAGGAGCCAGTGGGTGAAGGTGTCGTAGGAGCGGCAGGAGACGCGTGGATCGTGCTGGAAGGTACGCGCCAGCGCGTGGCCCTCGTTGGCGAAACGATCCGCCATGCCGACACCGCGCTCCAGTTCGGCCAGCGCCTGAGGCAGCATTCCGCGCACGTGCAGCACGATGCCTTCGCCGTACGCCGCACCGAGCGCCGCCACGGGCTCCCGGGTCTGCCGGGAGATGTCCCGCAGCAGGCCGGAGAACTGCCGCGAGGCGTCGTAGCGGCCGCTGACCAGGTTCGCCGCGCACAGCGCCCAGAGCACCGACGGGTCCTCGGGGGCGTGCGTGGCCGTGTTGAGGGCGCGGCCGCGCGTCAGCGCCGTCTCGGCCTCGGGGTGGCCGTAGCCGCGTGTGGTGGCGAGTACCTGGCCGAGTTGGATGTGCAGCTTCTGTTCCAGCCTCACCGTGGCGGCATCGTCCGGCGGCAGGAAGCCGACCAGGTGCACTGCGCGGCGCAGCCAGATCTCCACCTGCTCGTACGCCATGGACTGCTCGGCATGTTCCGCGGCGAGCAGCAGCCGGGGCAGCACCTCGGCGGCGGGCAGCGCACTCTTGGCGTGCCAGCTGTGATGTGCCACCCGCTCGATCTCCTCGTCCCCCACCTGCCCGCGCCTGCGTGCCCGCAGCGCCTCGGCGACCCTGGCGTGCAGGCGGTGGCGGTCCTCACGGGGGAGCTCGTCGACGAGCGTCTCCTGGACCAGGGCGTGGGCGAAGTGCAGCCGCCCCGGATGGTGCGGGTCCTCTCCGAGCAGGCCGGCGCGGATGGCCGACTCGAGACCCGCGATGACCGGTTCGTCGTGCGTAGCGGTGCGGTTCAAGAGGTCGGTGTCCACCTCGGCACCGATGACGGCGCACAATCGAAGCACCCGCAGGACCGGCTCGGGCAGGGCGGTGAACCGCTGGTGCAGCGCCTCGCGCACACCGGTGGGAATGTGAGCCAGGAGCGCGTCGACCGCGCCCGGGCGACGGAGCTTGCGCGCATCGCCCACGAGGGAGAGAAGCTGCATCACGAAGTACGGATTGCCCTCGCTGCGCCGGTGCAGCACCTCGATGACCTCCGGGGCCACACCGGCGCCCGCATGTGCCTCGACGAGGGCGCCGACGGCTTGCCGGGAGAGCCCGCAGAGCCGCAGCGTCTCGGTCCTGGGACCGCGGAGCACGTCGGAGACCATGCGGCGCAGCGTGGCGTCCGACTCGGCCTCGAACGCCCGGGCCGTGAGCACGATGCCGATCGGACGGCCCTGGCAGCGGGTGCTCAGCAGCCGGAGCAGGTCGAGGGAGGCGGTGTCCGCCCACTGCAGATCTTCCAGGAGCAGTACGAGCGGGTGTTGCCCGGCGAGGGCGAGCAGCACCTCGCAGACCGCGTCGTGCGCGAGGAAGCGGGCCTGACACCAGTCGGAGGCCCATCCCGGGCCTCCGGTCCGCGCCGCCGACCGCTCGGGCATCAGCGGGGCGAGCAGGGCGCCGTACGGTTCCGTCGCCTCGCGAAAGGCATCCGGCCGGGTGGCGGACAGCCGCCGCAGGATCTGGGTCCACAACCAGTAAGGGGGGACGCCTTCGCCGGGGAAGCAGTGGCTCCAGACCACCTCCAGCCCCGAGCCGTTCTCCTGCGCGTCCATGCTCTCCAGACGGGCCGCAAGCTCCAGCAGCAGGCGGGTCTTTCCGACGCCTGGGGGGCCGAGGACGCCGGCCACATGGCCGTGGCCCACGACCGCGCTCGCGGCGGCGGTCGTCAGGCGGTCGAGCTCCTGGCTGCGGCCGGTGAACGGCGAAGGGGCAGCCGCCCACCCCGACTCGGACTCCGGGGACCCGCCGGCACCCGGGGAGGCTGCCGGCTCGTGCTCCGGCCGCGGAGCAGGCCGCCACCGGGCCGTCCCGGCCTGCGTGCCGGCGGTGTCCGCCAGCCAGCCCGGCGGCCCCTCGGTGCGCGCCTGCGGGCGCGCGTCGGCCCCCGTGATCGGGCGTTCGAGAGTCGCGCCGGAGTCATCCGCCCGGTCGACGCCGTCGGTTGCCGCCGCCCGGCCGTGCCCCGGGGGCGTGACGGCTGTCCCACCTCCTTGGAAGCCCTCGAAGCCCTCGAAGCCCTCGAAGCCCCCGAAGCCCTCGAAGCCCTCGAAGCCTGCGGACTCCGGTACTCCGCCGTCACTGATCCCGTTCCTCACGAGCTGGACGTGTGACGCTCCGGTGGACTCACGCGGTGCGGGGGACGGCTGCGGCGAAGGGGCGCTCGCTCCCGGCTCCTGGCGCAGAATCGCGTTTCTGACCCGGCGTAGTTCGGCAGCGGTGTCCACACCGAACTCCTCGACCAGATGGCTGCGCGTCCGCTCGTACACCTCGAGCGCCTCGGCCTGCCGCCCGAGCCGGGACAGTGCCGTCATCAGGTGGCCGACCAGCCGCTCCCGGGTGGGATGACGGCGTGCTTCCCCGTCCAGATCGGCGGCGACCTCTTCGGCCGCGCCGAGAGCCAGCCGCGCCTCCGCGCAGGACTCCACGGCGGTGAGCCGGATCTGTTCGAGCCGGGTGCACTCGTCGCTGAGCGGCGGATGGCTGTCGAACTCCGCGTAGGGCGAGCCGTGCCACAGGCCCAGGGCCTCGGTGAGCCGGGCCTGCGCGGTGTGCGGATCGCGCTGCTCCAGCAGCCGCCGCCCGTCGGTGACCAGACGCTCGAAGCGGCAGGCGTCGACCTGGTCGGGATCGAGGTCGAGGACGTAACCGGGCGTCCGATGACGCAGCACCGAAAGTTGGCCCGTTCCCGCCACTGCGTGCAGGGCCCGGCGCAGATGGGAGACATGGCTCTGGAGCGTCGCCACGGCGTGACGGGGCGCTTCGTCACCCCACAGTTCCTCGACGAGCAGTTCGGTGGGCACCACGCGGCCCAGGCGGATGAGCAGCAGGGCGAGCAGGGTTCGCCGGCGCGGCGGCCCGAGCGGCAGATCTCGCCCGTCGTGCCGCGCCGACATGGGCCCCAGAACGCTCAATAAGAGCTCACGGCCGGTTCCCGTGGGTAACACGTTTGCGGTCGGAGGTGTGGGCATGGCGATCCCCATCGTTCTCGCGGATACGGCTGGCTGACGGACGGTTTCGAGCCAACTGGGTCGCACGCCGTCTTCCTGTGGATCTTGACACAGAGAAAGCGCCTTCCAGGCTGCGGGTCCATCGATTGGCAAGAAAGCGGCAGGTGTTCGGCAAGGATTTCGACAAGGGGTCCGGAAAACGATGGTGGGAGACGACAAGCGGCCGCCAGCAGCTCGACCAGGACCCCGCAAGGGTGGTGACGCAGGATGGCGGCGTCTGGAGATACTGCTGGTCCAGGGCCGATGGCGCCCCTGTCGGCGGCCTTCGCGGCCGTTCACCAGCCTCCGAATTGATTTCGCGCTCAAGTTTTCTGACAGGAGCCTTCTCTTGCTGAGTCCAGCACCTGCAGCTCCGGGCCTGTGCATGGCGAGCCTCGATAAAACCCTGACCATACAGCAGGCGAACCAGGAGTTCTTCCGGCAGTTCAGCGGCTCGTCCGAGGACATCTGCGGTCGCAATTTCCGTGACGTGGTTCACCCGAGCGTGCAGCAGCCGCTGGTGCGCCAATTCTCCAATTTGTTGGAAGGGAAGCACCAGCGCTTCGTCACGCCCGTCATTGCCGTGGGCCCTGGCGAGGAGTCCGCCTTCACCGTTCCCCTCACCGCGGTCGCGGTGCGCGGTGGCCTGCCCGACACGACGGCGATCCTGGTCATGATGCCCACGGCCGGGGACGCCGAGGGGACACGTGTGGTGCCCAAACGCAAGAAGATCCTCTCCGCGATGGACGCGCGCATCCTCGAAGGCATCGCCGCCGGCGTATCGACCATCCCCCTGGCGGGGAGCCTCTACCTCAGCCGACAGGGCGTCGAGTACCACGTGACCTGCCTGCTGCGGAAGCTGAAGGTGCCCAACCGCGCAGCGCTCGTCTCCCGCGCCTACTCCATGGGCGTGCTCAAGGTCGGCACCTGGCCGCCCGAGGTCGTGGACGACTTCGTGAAGTGAGCGGGCATGGAGCCCCGCGCCGGTGGCCGTGGCCGCGTTCACCCCGGCCGAACGCAGGACGGCGGCCGGACTCGCCGCTCATCGAGTGCCCGGCAAGCGTACGGCGCAACGGCTCGCATGACTGCGCGCGCCGCGGAGAAGCGCCTCGCCGGCACCGACACCGGCACCGGCCGAGGACTCCGCGGCGCCGGAGGGCCCGAACCGGCCGCGTCCCGCCTTACGCCGCCCGGCCCGGCGGACGCCTGAAGGCGCGTCAGCGGGCCGTACCGTGACGTCCTCTTTTCCGCGGACGGGGCGACCCCCGGGCCGGCTTCGGCGGGCCGGCCCGCCCGATCCGGATGTCCACGACGGCGTTTCTCGCGGTCTCCACCTGGTTCGTTCCGCCCGGGCCGTGCCCCTACGGCCGGCCTTCCCCTTTCATCCTTCCTCTCCCCGAAGTTCAGGAGACACAGCGTGATTGCACACCAGCCCCTGTCGCGCCGCCGCATGCTCGGCCTGGCGGCCTTGGGCGCCGCCGCACTCGCGGGGCAGACCACCATCACCGCCGCCCCCCGGGCGGCCGCTGCCACCGCAACCAGTGGTTCCGGCGGTACGTTCGTCCCCGCTGTGGTGGTCGGCACCGGTTACGGCGCGGCCGTCTCCGCCCTGCGCCTCGGCGAGGCAGGGGTCACCACCCTGATGCTGGAGATGGGCCAGTTGTGGAACCAGCCCGGCCCGGACGGCAACGTGTTCAGCGGGATGCTCAAGCCCGACAAACGCTCCAGCTGGTTCAAGACCCGCACCGAGGCCCCGCTCGGCTCCTTCCTGTGGCTCGACCTCGCCAACCGGGACATCGAGCCCTACGCGGGTGTACTGGACCGGGTCAACTTCGACCAGATGTCCGTCTACGTGGGACGCGGGGTCGGCGGCGGTTCGCTCGTCAACGGCGGCATGGCGGTCACGCCCCGGCGCTCGTACTTCGAGGAGGTGCTGCCCCAGGTCGGCGCCGACGAGATGTACACCAAGTACTTCCCGCGCGCGAACTCCACCCTGCGGGTCAACACCGTCGACCCGAGCTGGTTCGAGCAGACCGACTGGTACAAGTTCGCGCGTGTCTCGCGCGAGCAGGCCTCGAAGGCGGGTCTGAGCACCACCTTCGTGCCCAACGTCTACGACTGGGACTACATGCGCCGTGAGGCGGACGGTGCGGTGCCCAGGTCCGCGCTGGCCGCCGAGGTCATCTACGGAAACAATCACGGCAAGGTCTCACTCGACAAGAGTTACCTGGCGGCCGCCCTGGGCACCGGCAACGTCACCATCGAGACCTTGCACCAGGTCAAGGCGATCCGTCAGCAGAACGACGGCACGTACCTGCTGACCGTCGAGCAGAGGGACCCCGACGGCAAGCTGCTCGCGACCAAGGAGGTCTCCTGCCGCCACCTCTTCCTCGGCGCCGGCAGTCTCGGCTCGACCGAACTGCTGCTGCGCGCCCGGGAGACCGGCGCTCTTCCCCACCTCAGCTCCGAGGTCGGTGCGGGCTGGGGCCCCAACGGCAACATCATGACCGCGCGCGCCAACCACATGTGGAACCCGACGGGCAGCAAACAGTCGTCGATCCCCGCCCTCGGCATCGACGACTGGGACAATCCGGACGCCTCCGTCTTCGCCGAGATCGCCCCCATGCCGGCGGGGGTCGAGACCTGGGTCAGTCTTTACCTGGCCATCACCAAGAACCCGGAGCGCGGCACCTTCGTCTACGACGCCGCCAAGGACCGGGCGGACCTGCGCTGGACGCGGGAGCAGAACGCGCCCGCGGTCGCGGCGGCGAAGTCGCTGTTCGACCGCA
The DNA here is from genome assembly GCF_040645475.1 of Streptomyces sp. NPDC046759. NCBI lineage: Bacteria > Bacillati > Actinomycetota > Actinomycetes > Kitasatosporales > Streptomycetaceae > Streptomyces > Streptomyces sp. NPDC046759. Next base: position 22,224 of record NZ_JBEYYJ010000038.1, read on the forward strand.
TCAACAAGGCCAACGGCACCATCTACCGGTACGACCTCTTCGGCAAGCAGATCAAGGCCTTCGCCGACGACTTCTGCTACCACCCGCTCGGCGGCTGCGTCCTCGGCAAGGCCACCGACAACTACGGACGTGTCGCCGGATACCGGAACCTCTACGTGACCGACGGCTCGCTCATCCCCGGCAGCATCGGCGTCAACCCGTTCGTGACCATCACGGCGCTGGCCGAACGGAACGTCGAGCGCATCATCAAGGAGGACGTCACAGGTTCCTGACGAGCTGTCGGCGGGGCCCGCTCGCGCCGCCCCGCCTCCTCCCTGCGAACGCCCCGCCACGGTGGGCGGTCCAGCCGAAACCGAGAAGGAACGATTCCGTGTACTCCCCGCTCACCAAGGACAACGGCCTGTGGATCCGCAGGTTCCACCCGCGCCCCGACAGCCGCGTCCGGCTGGTCTGCCTGCCTCACGCGGGCGGCTCCGCCAGCTTCTACTTCCCCGTGTCCCGGTCCATGCCCGGCACCGTCGACGTGTTGTGCGTGCAGTACCCCGGCCGCCAGGACCGCCGCAGCGAACCGCTCCTGGACTCCGTACCGGCGCTCGCCGACAAGGTCTACGAGGCCCTCCTGCCCTGGACCGACCGGCCCCTCGCCCTGTTCGGTCACAGCATGGGCGCCTCCCTCGCCTACGAGATCGCCCGACGGCTGGAGCGGGAGCGGGACATCGTGCCCGCCGCCCTCGTCGTCTCCGGCCGCCGTGCTCCCTCCGCGCACCGCGACGAGACCGTCCACCTGCGCGACGACGACGGCCTCGTCGCCGAGATGCGCGGCCTCAGCGGCACCAACCCCCAACTGCTGGGCGACGAGGAAGTCCTGCGCATGATCCTCCCGGCCATCCGGGCGGACTACCGCGCCGCCGAGACCTACACCTGGGAACCGGGGCCACCGCTGCGCTGCCCCGTGACCTGCCTCGTCGGCGACGAGGACCCGAAGGTCACCGTGGAGGAGGCCACCGCCTGGTCCGGGCACACCGACGGCCCCTTCACCCTGAAGGTCTTCCCCGGCGGTCACTTCTTCCTGGCCCAGCACCAGACGGAGATCGTCCGTCTCATGGCCTCCCGGCTGAAGGCGTCCGACCAGCCAGGCGGACCGGCCCGCTCCGTCGCACCGTGAGACCTCGCACGGCGCGGCGATCCGGCACCCGTGCACTGCCCCAGACCTGCGAGGCTCCTTCGAGCCCCGCGCCGCCGGAGCCGTAGGACCGGCTCCTGGTCACAACGCGGTGGTGGGGCTCGACGTCCCGCAACCACGGCACCGGCGCCCTGGTCGTCTCTGTCGCAACCCACAGCCTGACCAGACGATCCGCTAGATTGACGAACAGTGGGACAGGGGACGACTTGGGGGCGGGAGCGATGAATCGGTGGCCTCGGATGCTCCGCCTCTTGCGTACTCCTGCCGCGCGGATCTGCATCTCCGTGCTGATAGGTGCTGTGGCCGGGCTGGTTGTCTTCGGGGTCACCCGGCTGTCCGGACGGAATCTGTTCGTTGTCACCGGCGCCTTCGCCGGCGCGGTCAGTGTGCTGGCCTTTCAGGTGTACGGGCGTGCTGCCAGACTGACCGAGGTACGTGTGTCGGTGCCTCAGCTCAGCGAGTTGACCTTCGTGGTGAACAACGAGGCGAAACAGGTGGCTTGGCGGCTGTTCGTCGAGACCGTCACTCGGGTGTCGACCCAGCCGCTCGCCGATGACGAGGGGCTGCTGCGGGAAGCCCTGACCTCGCTGTACGGCCTGTTCGGCACCGTCCGGGAGGCATTGAAGTCCACGCGTCCCTCGGTCCAGGCCAGGGGCGAGCAGACGGTGGAGTATCTCGCCATCACCATGCTCAACCGTGAGCTGAGACCGTTCCTGTCCACCTGGCACCCCCGGCTGAAGGCATTCGAAGAAGACAGTCCCGACCGGCCCGAATCGGAGTGGCCGCAGAGTGCGGACTGCCGGGCGGAGCTCCGCGTCGTACAGGCCGATCTGCGGGGCTACGCCCTCGGTTTCGCACGGCTGGCAGGCGTCAAGAACGCCATGGTGTTGGTGGGCGGTGCTCCGCGGGGAGAATGACCCACAGGGGTGGGAGCGTCCGCAGCAGATCGGCGCCATGACCGCCGTACCCCGGCCATCCCCCGGAGCGTGGCAGGACCGGGACCACTCGTGTCACATCAATTCCCGCCAGCGGGCGGTGACTTTGGCGAAAGCCTCCCCATATTGCGCGATCACTGTCGAGCAGTCGCCGGAGAACGTCGGCAGGCTCATGAGCTGCGGGTAGACCTCATCCGCTGTCGGGCACTCCCACAAGGGCGGCTCCGATGCGGCAAGGGTTTCCGCCCACGGCAGCGCCAGGTCGCGGCCGATGCTCCTGGTCATTCGGAAGAGGGGAAGGCCGTGCAGAGGCGGAGAACCCGGCTTCTTGACCTGTACGCCCTCTGCACGCAACGCGGTCATGAACCGTGCGAGCGGAAGGCCGCCGAGTTCGTGCGCCGCGTAGCGGGGCTTGTATCCGTACCAGCCGCCTCGGGTCATGCCGGAGGCAGTGCGCGGTGGATGGACTCCCGGGACCGGGGCGAGGACCCCGCTGAGTGCCTCGAGATTCACTCGGCGGCGCTCATTTCGGTCGTCGAGGCGCTTCAGTTGCTCCAGAGCGATCGCGGCCGCGAGCGGATGCATCCGGTACTTGTGTCCGAAGCCCGTGTCCACGAATCGCCGCAGGGAGTCGTCGAGCACCTCGTCCTTGGCACGCCGCCCGAAGTGCCCGAGCATGAGGGCCCGTTCGTAGACCTCCCGTGACCGGGTGATGAGGATTCCCCCTTCTCCGGCAGCGAGCGCCTTGTGCCCTTCGAGGCTGAAGCAACCGACTGTGCCGAAGGTGCCGACCTTCCGCCCGTCCACGGTCGCCCCGTGGGCATGCGAACAGTCCTCGACCAAGGGGAGCCGGTGACGTGTGGACAGGGCCACCAGCGATGCCATGTCCGCCGGGTGCCCCCACATGTGCGTCACCACGATGGCTCGGGTACGCGGGCTGATGCGGGAGCGCACGGCGTCCGGGTCCACCGTGAGGCTGACCGGATCCAAGTCGGCGAAGACCGGTGTGGCGCCCACTTGGAGCAGAGGTGTCACGGTCGCGAGGAACGTGTACGTGGGCACGATGACCTCGTCGCCCGGGCCGAGGCCGAGCCCGAAATACGCTGCGTGCAGTGACGAAGTGCCCGAGTTGTGCGACAGCGCGAACGGTGGCATTCCATCCGTGGAGTGATAGGAGGCGAATGCGTCCTCGAAGTCGGCGACTATTCCGGAGCGGTCGTAGATCGACAAGACCCGGCTCTCCAAGAGACGGGTGACCGACGAGATCTCTTCGGGGCCTACATACGGCCAGTCCTGCTGCCAACGGGCCGTCACAGCCGGCGACCCGCCGTGCAGAGCCAACGAATCACCTGTCACGCTTCACCCCTTGACGTCCAAGTCCTTGATGAACTGGGCCCATGCCGAGAGTGCGGTGTTCTGACGGAGGTTGTCATCCCAGAACGGCGGGATGTCAAAAACCGCCCGTTCCGTTCGCAGCCGGATCCCAGGCGTCGCGGTGACCTCCCCGATCACGTGGAGTTCGGCGCCGTGCGCTGCGAACTCCGCCTGCGCCTGTGCCACGTGTCCTGGGCGCACCGTGAAGGCGTGCCGCATGGGCGAGTCGTAGCCGGGGTCGAGGGCGAGAAGAAACGGGTACGCGCCGAGCTGCTTGAGATCCGGGTCGACCCTGCCGAGGAGGGCACTGTTGCGCCGGACCGCCAAAGACACGGGCAGCTTGTCCGCGCTGATGGTGCAGCCCGCGTCGTTACGCGTCCCCACCGTGTACAGGAACTCCACCAGACCGTCGCTGAGATCCATGCCGGAGGTGAACTGGCCCCGCTCTGCCACCGCCGTGACCGCGGATGCGGCTCCGACCGGCATCGACTTGTAGGTTCGGAACTTCCGCTTGTCCTTGTCGTCGATCAAGTCCGTCAGGTCGTGCCGCCGCAGGAGGTATTCGAGCCAGCCGAGGCCCAGTTCACCGGTCACGACGATCCGGTCGCCGACTCGTGCACCCGACCTGCGGACGATCCCGTGCCTGGGGACCGTGCCCCAAGCACACCCGACGGTTGCCAGGTCTCCGTTGTGGAAGTTGCCACCTTCGTAGACCGCCCCCATATGTCGCAGCACGTCGTTGATGCCGTGACCAATGGCCTCGACATGCGCGGTGTCCGTCTCGGGAGGCGCGGCGAGGGCCAAAGAGAATCCCCGGCACCTGCCGCCCATGGCGATCACGTCGTTGCAGGTCGTTCCGGCGATCCAGCGACCGTAGAAGCGATAAGGATCCAAGGAAGTGTCGGCGTGGTGGATGAAGTACGGCTGGTCCAGCGAGTACACCAGGTAGGGCGCGTCAGGATACCCGGTGATGTCGACCAGGTCGATGACCACGGCATCCTCGAATTTCTCGGCCTTCGCCGTACTGGCCAAAGGCCCGAGGATCCGCTGGATGAAGTTCTTCTCTTGCAGTTCCGCGATATTCACCTGAAGTGTTCCATTTCTTTCTCCTCGCGATAGAGCTTCTCTAGCGTCTCAACAGTCGCGACGTGCCGTTCGAGTGACGCGACCGACTCCTTCCCGTTCATGAATTCTTTGAGAGATCGAGTGTCGTAGCCCTTGCCGAGGTGATGCACTGTCTCCGTGGCCTCGCCTCTGGCTGCGGTCACTTCCACGATCGACACGCCATGGCTGCCCCGCCTTCTCCGCAGACGGAGCCGTCCCTGCGTCCCCGTAACGCACAACTCCTCCCGTGGATTCGTCGCGTCGAGGCCGACATCCAGGTGGAGGGCGACATGCTCGGTCACGCATCGGATGAGTGCCTGGCTCTCGACCGCGTAGGACTCGTAGCGAAAACGGACGGCGGACGGTACAAGGTCGGCGAAATTGCTGTCCAGTAGCCATTGGAGCGTGTTGATCGTGTGGTAGCCCAGGTCCAGCAGCACGCCGCCGCCGGCCAGTAAGGGGCGGTTGCGCCAGCTGCTTCGAAAGGCAGGAGCCGGCGCGACCCAGTCCCGGTACTCGATGGCCAGGAGCCGGCCCAGCCGTCCCGACCTGATGACGTCTCGGGCTGCCAGGAGGTCCGGACGGTGCACTCGCTGCTCCGACGTCGCAAGCCGGCCCGCGCTGAGGCTCCGCAGCAGCACGGCCTCATCGGCTCGGCAGGCCAGCGGCTTCTCCAGGAAGGTCGGCAAGCCTTCCTCCAAGCACATTTTGGCCTGCTGGAAATGTAAGCCGCTCGGTGAGCATATGATCACAATGTCCGGGAGCGTGCGCCGCAAAAAGGAAACCGTCAACTGTCCGGAGGAAACCACAACCGCACCCGGACCGAGGTGCTGCGGCACTCTCTCGCGGCTACTGCTGTCGGGGTCGACCACGCCCACGAGGAGGGCTCCGCATTCCTGGAGAACCGGAAGGATCGCGGTGTGGAATCTGCGGCCGCAGCCGACCACGGCCACCCGCGGGGTGGAGGGGACACTCATGGACACCGGTTTCCTTTGATCTGACCACCATGGCGTACAGCCGTCAGGCAGGGGCGTACCACGCGGCGGACAGGACGTCCTCATGGCCCATTCCTCAGTGACGAGAGGCGCTTGGCGAACGTGAGCCACTGCGAGGGCCTGTCCTGGTATCGACGCGGCACGAATTTTTCGTCCGTATAATATGGCACCCGGCGTTGCGCCCCGTCCTGCTGTCGCATCAGAACTCCCCGGTCATCCCCCTGCTCACGGGTTACTACCGAACCGATACGAATTACTGTCCCATTACCGTGTACGTCTCGTTCCACCTGTGCGGCGACCTCGGCGAAGTCCTCATGCTCACAGGTGAAGACAGTCTCCCAGTCATGACCCGCGTTGAACAAGAAAAGCGCCGGTGGCACGTTGAGTATCTCGGCCAATATGGCCGCCTCGGCCGATATGGCCGCGTTGATCGCGGATTCTTCGAGGACGAACCCCACGCCGCTCTCCCGGCCCATGATCTCCAAGCAGGCCAGCACACCGTCGCTGGTGTCAATGGCGGCTTTCAGTTTCCCCGTCCTCGTCGCGCTGCTCATCACCTTGTCCGGGAGGTAGAGCAGGTCGTACTTGGCCTCGCTCCGGATGACCGCGCGCAGGCCCGGGAAGTCGCGCACGATGCCGGCCCGGTCCATCCGGAAGTACTCCACGAGTTCCTGTGCCCATCGGGTTCCGATGCGCCGGTAGCCGCCGCTCGGGTCCGAGGCCAGCGTGATGCCCAGCGCATGCCCCCGTCGCGCCGCGTTCCGGGTGAGCATCTTCGATGTGTCCACGCACCCAATGCCCACACAACCGACGGACTGCTCCGGGCGCTCCTTGACGTCACCGCCGATGACGGCCACCCCATAGCGTGTGGCTTCCTGTACGACCGCCTCCACCAGACGACGGACGTACCCAACGGTCGCGGAGCGCTTCAGGAAGAGGTTGAGCATGACACCGACGGGGGTGGCGCCCATCGACAACACGTCGGACAGCGACTGGACCACGCTGAAGCGGCCCACGTACTCCGGTGACCGGCCTGTCTCGGCGAGGGAGCCGGGGGCCGAGTCCGTCGTGTACACCAGGCCGTAGCCGTCCGGCATTCCCTCGCAAGAGATGACGGCCGCATCGTCACCGATGCCGACCGCCAGGGTGAAACGGCTGTCGATGCCCGAGCCGTGGGCCGCGACGTAGTCCCGGATCCACTTGTGCAGGTGGTACTCGCCGACCGCGATCAGAGGTGTTTCATCCGGTACAGCGGAGAATGGTTTGCGGCTCTTGTGCTCCAGTTCGAATCGAAGCTCCATTCCTTCGTTGTCCAGCTGGATCTCACGGTAGATCCGGTCGGCCTGTTCCAGATGAGTCCGATACAGCCGCCGGTTCTCGTCGCCGGGCTGGTGAGCGGAGCCGAAGTAGCCCCTGGCCAGGGCGGCGTGTGCGCGGGCGAGGGCCGGCCGCAGCCCACGTCGGTTGAAGATCTGTCGCCCGAGTTCGTAGCTCGAAAGAGCCTGGTCCATGTGTCCGAGGAGTTCGTACAAGCCCCCCAGCGACAGATGGGAGAGACCTGTGGTGTAACTGTGGCCATGGTCCTTGCGAATCCTCAGCGCCTTGCGGAGGTATTCCTCGGCCCGCAGCAGATCCTCGCGGCGGCTGGGAACATGACGGGTCCATGCACGCCCCAGCCAGTCGTAGATCGCTGCCAGCCGGATCGGGTTTTCGAATTCAGACAGCGCCTCGAGAGCGCCTCTGGCACGTTCCGTCGGAGAGTCGGCGTGAGACTGCTGACCGTCCCGCTCGTCGATGGTTGCGTCCACGTAGGTGAGGATCGCCGACAAGTAACGCACGGCACCCCGACCGCCCTGGTGGGAGGCGAGTAGTCGCTCGGCATCGCGCAGACAGGCGCGTGCCCGCGCGTGGTCCATGCGCGCCACGTGGAGCTGGGCCAGTTCCCGCAGGCAGTCGGCAAGGACCAAGTGACCGTTGCCGTCATCGTCCCTGGAGTCCGCGAGGTATTCGGTCAGCCCTATGGTGCGCTGAATCACCAGCTCGGCGGAGTCGAAGTCGCCGCGCTCCCGGAGCACGTTGCCGAGGACCCGCCCGGCCTGAACGTATCCGGGCAGGTCACCGGCGCTCTGGAGGCGCAGTTGCAGTTCCTTGATGTCCTGCTCGATGCTCGTCGACCTGCGGTCGCCCAACTCGTATTGGAGCGACGCCAGTTCCAGCCGCAGATGCAGCCGCAGGCACTCGGTCCGGGGTTGGGTCTCCTGCGGTGTAGCCAGCAGCTCGTCGTGGATCATCTCAACGGCCCTGCGCCACTCACCGCGAAATCTCAGGGCCAGAACATGGTGATGGACCGCCGTAAGGCGCAGCGGATCACCAGCGCTCAGTTCTCGCACCGCGATGTCGTACGCCTCTGCTGCCAGCGCCGCGACGTCCGGCGCGCAGCAGAACCGTTCGACGAAGACACTGACAGGGGTTCCTTCGTTGGCTCGGACGGCGTCGTCGATCAAGTGCTCCACGCGGGCGGACGGGGCAATGTCACCTCCGTGGTACGTCCGCTCCGCAGGCACGTCCGACAGGAGACTGCTGACCGGAAAGGATGGCGCATCGACCTCCGGGACGGGCGTGTCGTCCGCGATCGCGAGGTAGACGACGCGGTCGGAAGAGGCCTCGACCAGTTCGCGCCTGACGAGGCTGTAGGGCTCTGCCGCTGAGCGCGTCCACAGCAGGACACGGGGCAGGGCGTCGCCGGACGCGTCGGCGAGTTGCGCCTTCCGTCGCCAGTGCGGCATGGCTCTGAGGAGCTGTTCGGCGAGCGACCGGTCCTCGATGTCATACAGGAGAACAGCATGTCCATCGGGCAGAGCCGCGCCGGCCGGTGCAGCGGTGCGCGAGGCCTGCAACTGTTCGTCCTCGCGCAGCAGCAGTCTCACGGTCAGGCGCAGTGTCTCCTTCCAGTGGTCCTCATCGCCGCGCCAGCCGTCCACCTCCACACGGCGGTAGGCCGAGTAGGGCTTGGCACGCGTGCTGCGAGACGGGAGACCGGTGAACACGGCGACCACCTTCTTGCCGAAGGCCTCAGCGAGATCCAGTTCCCGCTGGGCCGCCCGGCTGCCGGCGAAGGCATCGGTGATCAGGGCCACCAATACGTCGCACTCTTGGACAGCCTTCGTCATCTCCACACGGGGAGAACTCGCCCCGAAGTCGTCCTCCATGGTGACGGCCATGCCTGTGCGACGGAGTTCTTCCGCGAACCACGTGGCCCGGCCCTTCGCTGCGTGCTCGAAACTGAGGAACACTCTGAGGCGCATCCTCGCCCCCTCCGCAAGGCACAGAGCCTCGTCAGTCGCAGTCACCGTTGATGCGAGCGTGCATATGCATGTCATGCCAACCGTCGCTGTGAAGAACCTTGCTGCGCTGCGTTCCTTCGAAGCGAAAGCCGGCCTTCTGGGCCACCCGGCAGGACGCTTCGTTCGCCGTGGAATGCGCAAGGGCCAGGCGGTGCAGGCCGATGTCCTCGAAGGCCCATCGGGTCAGCTCGCGCAATGCCGCGGTGGCGATGCCTCTGCCCCGGGCCTCTGGCAACACCCAGTACGTCACTTCGGCCTCTCCCGTACGCAGGTTCGCGGTCCGTAGACCTACCCGGCCGATCAGCTCCGCGTCATGGCGCCTGGTGACGGCCCAGTTCGCCCCAGTCTCCGAACGCCAGATCCGCTGGCGTGTCGCGATCCATTCACGAGCCTCGTGTACGGTCTCGACCGAGAAGATGTGCCAGTGTCGGATCGCGGGATCCCTGAACGCCTTCACCACGTCGGCCGCGTCGGACTCCCCCCATGGCCTGATCGTCAAATCGCCTGCATGCAACACCGGTTGAGGCAGACCCGCCAGCGTCCCGGGCGCAACGGCTCGAGGTACCAAAGAGACCATGTGCTCATCGTGACAGGCACAGGGAAGCGACACGAGCGAACGCCCGAAACACACCGTCGGCCCAGATCAGACTCTGGTCGGTGACTACGGCGACACCCTCGCGGTGACGCAGAGCGGACCGCTCGATGAGCGTGACGACCACGGCCCCGCCGCCGGCCCGGCCAGGTGCGCGCCGTGCCGCCGGCAAGCACCCGGCACTCGGCAGCGGGGTCGGCCCCGTCCCTCGAACAGGTGCGTACGATACGGAACCGCAGGTGACGACGCCTTCATGCTGTCAGACCGCGTCTGAGATCTACGGCCGCGTGGGGACCGGTCAGGTAGCTTGATCGACATGGAGCAGGGGCGCGTAGTCGAAGCATTTCGTCTCGAGGCCGGAGCTCTCGCTCGGGCGATGACCGCACTCTCCCAGGCTCAGTGGCGTCTGCCGACACGGTGTGTGCCGTGGACGGTGAGCGAGTTGCCGGCACACGTCCGCGTGGTGATCGCCTGGTTGCCCGACATGTCGGTCGCACCGGCGTCGAACCGTGCCGAAGTGTCGGCAGTGCAGTACTACCGACCTGACGACCGCTTCGCTCCGGACACGAACCCGGCCCGTGTCGCGCCGGCCCAGGATCATGCGGCCCAGCACATCAACGGGCCCGCGCTCGTCGCGGATTTCGAGACCACCTGGCGGGAGGCGGATCGCCTGTGCCGGGTCGAGCCGACCGGGCGCGTGGTCCGCACCCGGCAGGGGGACCCGATGTTCCTGTCGCAGTTCCTGCTGACGTGAGTGGGCGAAGGTGCCGTACACGGCCTGGACTTGGCCGACGCCCTGGGTTCGGGGTGCGGTGGTCTTCGCCGCCACCGTTGCCGTGCTCTCCGCATGTTCCAGTGACCCCATCCGGTACTACGGGCACTCCCCATCGGACCGGTGGATCAGCTGCCCGGGCGTGTGCGGGCGGCCCGCGCGGTCCCGCTGCCACCGGGCCATCTCCGGCGCATCCAGGACCGAGTCGGGTGCGCCTGGAGGTGGAGGCGGGCCGGCCGACGATGTGCCGGGAGCAGGTGTCCGCCACGCAGGCGACGTAGACCCTGAAGGCCAAGACCTGCTTTGCGGTGGAAGAGGCCGAATCCATCGCTCGCGCGGCCGGGAGCGCCGACCTTCTCGCCTTCACCCTCGCCATCAAGACCCTGGTCCTGCTCCTCATCCGCCCCTTCGGCGACGGTGCCGCCCTGGCGACCGCGGAGGAAGCCGTGGCCATGGTGAGTGGGAAGAGAGGGTGGTGGGCCGCCCTGGCCTGGTGCATGCTGGGCCATGCGGCACGGGTGGGCGGCGATCCGCACCGCGCTCGTGCGGCCATCATCACGGCCGGCGGCGGTCCGGAACTGCCCCACCTTCAGCCCTCCATCCGCCCGGCCCAACTGGGCAGCCTCGTCAACTCCGCCCTCGCGAGCGGTGACCTCGACGAGGCAGGCCGCTGGGCGGCACAGACCGCACGTGAGGCGGACCGTCTCGGGATCGGCGGCCAGCGTGCCGCCGCGCTCTGTGCCCAGGCGGCGCTGGCCGAACACCGGGCTGACCTCGAACTGGCCGTACGACTCTTCGAGGCCGCCACCGAGGAGTACGCCCGTCACGGCTTGCTTCTGGGAGGCATATTCCCTCCTGCGTACCGCTTCCCTGGTGCAGTGCCGGGGTGAACACGCGCGGGCGGCCGCGATGTGGGAGCGCGGCCGCCAGATCGCCGCCGACGGCCAGGCTCGTCTGCTGCTGGACCTGGCCGATCTGATCCCTCCCCAGGACCCGGCACAGGAGCAGGCCGTTCCGGCCGAGCTGGCGGAGCTCGCACCACGGGACTTCGAGGTGGCGGGGTTGGTGGCGGATGGCCTGAGCGACCAGGCCATCGCGACCAGGCTCTACCTCAGCCGCCGAACCGTCGAGACCCCTCTGTCCACCGTCTACCGCAAGGCCGGCCTGCCGGCGCGGGCGGCCCTGGCCGGCTTCATGGCCCTCAGCGGACGGGCCGCCGGCGCATGACCCACCACGGAGGCGCCGCAGTCGGACGACAGGCGGGCCGGCGCAGTCCCGCCCCACCGGCCGGCTGCCGCCGTCTCACACTGCGAGGACGGCTCCGCCCGCTGGCATGACCCGGGCCATGCTGGACTGCACAACCTCTCGTGAGGTCTCCCACGGCCTGTCGGCACGGGCGGGCGGCCGGCTGTGATGCATCGAGCCGCACCACGTAGCGACCGACCGGGCCTGGTGCAGGCATGTCGCGAGAGCATGCCGGAAGCCGCCGCAGTGGGGCCTGGGCGGAGCTTGTACACACCGATGCGCTGATGCTGCGCGGACCACGCCACGACGAGTGCACGAGGCGCGCTGTCCGCGCAGCCGAGGCCGTCTCACGGCGCGCATGCGCGGGCCGACCCGCACCCGGGCCCCCGGATGAGCGCGCTGAACCTTCCCGTGCCCCTGTCTCACCGGGCTGCGGCGGGCCACTGGGGTGATACACGGTGGCAAAGGCACGCCGTAGCGGCGCGGGTCCGGGGAACCGGCCACGAGTCCTCGTTCAATCGCGCCAGAGAACCGAATCGCCGCGCAGCAGTGGGTTTCCGGGAGCGGACCTGCGAGCCATGCCCGCTGCGTTCGAGGGAGATTGCCATGAGCGGTACGACGACCTTGCCGACACCGTCCGGTCCCTACCTGGACGCAGGGCTGCTGCCCGCCGACTTCTACGCCCACGAGGAACTGTTGTCGCAGAAGGAACGGGGGAAGATCGCATCCCTGCGTGGCTTCCTGCGCACCCAGGCCGCCCCGCTCGTCGACGACTACTGGGCCCGGGCCGAGTTCCCCTTCCAGCTGGTGGAGGGCTTAGGGAAGCTGGGCTTGATGGCATGGGCCGACCCCGACTCCCCGGAATCCAGGCCGAGCAACCTCTTCTCGGGCTTCACCGCGCTGGAGCTCGCACACTTCGACGCGTCCTTGGCGACGTTCTTCGGCGTGCACACAGGTCTGGCCATGGGCACCATCCTCGCCTGCGGCTCCGACGAACAGAAGCGGCGCTGGCTGCCGGCGATGAGCCGCTTCGAGAAGATCGGCGCCTTCGGGCTGACCGAGCCGCACGGCGGATCCGACGTGGCGGGCGGCCTGCGGACGACCGCCCGACGTGACGGCGACGGATGGGTCCTCGACGGAGCCAAGCGATGGATCGGCAACGCGACGTTCGCCGACCTGGTCGTCATCTGGGCCCGCGATGTCGAGACGCAGCATGTGCTGGGATTCGTCGTGGAGAAGGACACCCCCGGGTTCACCGCGACGAAGATCGAGAACAAGATGGCGCTGCGGATCGTGCAGAACGCCGACATCGTGCTCGACGGTTGCCGCGCTCCGGAGGCCAACCGGCTGCAGCACGCGAACTCCTTCAAGGACACCGCCAAGATCCTCCGTCAGACGCGCAGCGGCGTGGCGTGGCAGGCGGTGGGAGTGATGTTCGGCGCCTACGAGATCGCCCTCAGTTACGCGAAGGAGCGCGAGCAGTTCGGTCGCCCCATCGGAGGCTTCCAGCTCGTGCAGGACCTGCTGGTGAAGATGCTCGGCAACGCCACGGCCTGCTGCGGAATGGTGACGCGACTGGCCCAGTTGCAGGACGCCGGGGTATACCGGGACGAGCAGTCCGCGCTGGCGAAGGCCCACTGCACCGTACGGATGCGCGAGAACGTCGGGTGGGCGCGGGAGCTGATGGCCGGCAACGGGATCGTCCTCGACTACAAGATCGGCCGCTTCGTCGCCGACGCGGAGGCCATCTACTCGTACGAAGGCACACGGGAGATCCAGACTCTCATCGTCGGACGTGCCGTGACCGGCGGCCTGAGCGCCTTCGTGAGGTGACGACCATGAGCACCGAATCCGTCTTCACCGGCTTGAAGGTCCTCGACGCGTCGAGCTTCATCGCGGGACCGGCCGCGGCCACCGTGCTGTCCGACTTCGGAGCGGACGTCATCAAGATCGAGCCCCCCGGGAAGGGGGACCCCCAGCGTCGGCTCAGCTCCGTGCCGCCCAGCCCCCGGGCCGAGGCCAACTACAGCTGGCACCTCGCCAACCGCAACAAGCGCGGCATGGTGCTCGACCTGAAGTCTCCGGCGGCCACCGAGGTCCTCAAGCGGCTCGTCCAGTGGGCCGACGTGGTGATCACCAATTTCCCGCACGGCACGCGCGGGAAACTGCACCTCGGCTACGAGGAGGTCTCGGGCTGGAACCCGAGCGTCGTCTACGCCGACATCACGGGCTTCGGGGATGCCGGCCCCGACGCCGGACTGCCGGGCTTCGACCTGACCGCCGCCTGGTCACGCAGCGGGCTGCTGGCCTCCACCCGGGACGCGGGAGCGCCGCCGACGGTGCCGGTCTGGGGCAGCGGCGACTACATGTCGGCGATCGCGATCTACGCCGCGATCGTGACCGCCCTGTACCGCCGCGAGCGGACAGGACAAGGGGTCAGTGTCGGAACGTCGCTGCTCGCCACAGGAGTATGGGCGACGGGAACACTCGTGGCCGGCGCGCTCGCCGGCGGCACGCCGTTCGAGCTGCACGACCGGAAGGCACCGGCGAACCCGCTGATCAATCCCTACCGGACCGCGGACGACGAGTGGTTCATGCTGGTCGCCTCACCCCCGCACTGGCCGGGACTCACGCGGGCCATCGGGCATCCCGAGCTCCTCGAGGATCCCCGTTTCGCCGGCATCGAGGGCTTCGTCGAAAACGCCGCCGCGCTGACGGAACTGCTCGACACCGAGTTCCGCTCACGGCCGTTCGCCCACTGGAAGGACGCCCTGACCCGGGAACGCATCACCTACAGCCTCATCCAGACACCGGAGGAGGCCGCACGCGACCCGCAGTTGCGCGCGAACGGCATCGTCGTGCCGCTGGCAGGGGTCAGCGGGCTGGAGTACACCATCAACAGCCCGGTCAACGTGCGAGGCGTCGAGAAAGTCCCGGCGAAGCGGGCCCCGGACCTGGGTGAGCACAACGACGCAATCCTCGCCGAGCTGGGATTCGGCCCTGCCGACATCGCCGAACTGCGCACCCAGGGAGCGATTCCCGGCCCGACGCCACCGCGGGCGCCGCGATGAGCAGGGCGCCCGAAGCGCCCGCCACCGGCCCCGTGACACGCAAGGGGACATGACACAGCGGCAGGAAAAATTGGCTCAGCCGACTCGCGACCGAGGCCGACCTGGCCCGGCTCGCATCCGCACCGAAGCCCTCCCGTGGATCACCCTCGCACCTGGGGGCCTGGAGGAGACCGGTCAGCAGCTCAGCCGCCACCCGCAAGTCCGCTTCGCTTTCATCTTCTGCAACCGTCGCTCGGAGATGGTCAGCGCCAGGTGACGACCATCTTGCCAAGGGCTTCTCCGGCCTCCATGACCCGGTGGGCTTCAACGATCTCGTCGAACCGGAAGACCCGGGTGGGACGGGCCCGGAGGGCACCGGCTGCGACTTTGGCGTAGATCTCGTCCAACGGCACGTCGGTGAGGGGGAATGCGGGGGTGCCCAGGACGAAGGCGCTGCCGAAGAAGCTGAGCCGGACCCCGCTGGGGAGATCGGTGATCGGGTCGAAGTCCCGCACCGGGTCGAAGCCGCCCAGGAAGCCTAGCTGGCACACCCGGCCACGGGGTCGGACCACGGCCAGCGAGTCGCGCAGGACGCTGTTGCCGACAACGTCGAACACCGCGTCGACGCCGACCCGTTCCCTGAGCTGGGCGGCCAGCGCGCCGTCGTCAATGAGCACCTCGGCGGCCCCGAGCTCCTTCAACAGCGGTACGTGCGCCGGGTTGCGGGTCGTGGCGAACACGGTCGCGCCGTGGTCGACCGCGAGGTTGACGGCGGCCTGGCCGAGCGAGGACGTCGCCCCCCGCACCACGATCGTCTCGCCCGGCCCCAGGTCCAGATTGCCGAACAGGCCGCTCCACGCCGTCGCGTACACCTCGGGAACCGCGGCCAGGTCGGCCCAGTCCAGCGACGAGCGGACGGCCACCACGTTGCTCGCGGGCACGGTCACCAGTTCCGCGTAGCTGCCGTTGCGGGTGCGGCCCATGCCGCCGAGGATCGCCACCACCCGGGTCCCGACGGGAAGTTCGCCGGTCGGGTCGGCCTCGACCACCCCGGCGCACTCGATGCCGGGGACAGCCGCCACCTCTCCCCAGGCTCCGCCACGCATGTATGCCTCGGCGTGGTTGAGGCCGAACGCCTTGACCCGGATCAGCACTTCGCCGTCGGTGGGCACCGGGTCGGGCAGTTCGGTGAGGGTGAGCACCTCAGGGCCGCCATGGGCGGTAATGACGATGGCCTTCATGCCGTGACTCCGTTCTTGAGCGTGTATTCAAATATCGGGGCGAAAAAGAGGGCCACCCGTGCGGTGGCCCGTGTGGCCGGCCGTCAGCCGAGAGCGGCGAAGGCGTTGTCGACGATCGCCCGCAGGAGCGCTTCGTCGGGATTCGCCTTTCCGACCACCATCAGCCCCTGGCATGTCGCGACGAGCAGCTTGGCGCTGCCGGTGCAGTCCAGCGAGGCGCGCACCTGGCCCCTGCGAATCGCATTCTCCAGCGCGTGGGTCATGCACCGTTCGAGCCGGGCCAAATGGCCGCGTACGACGGCCGCCGCCTCGTCGTCCTCGGCGGCCTTCTCGATCGCCGTGTTGACGAGCAGACAGCCTTGCCGGCCCTCGGGGCTGAGCAGGTCGCGCACCAGCCCGTCGAAGTAGCCGCGGATCTCGGCCACCGAGGCCCCCGAAGCCTCCAACTCGCCCAGCTTCTCGGGGACGACCAGCTTGGAGTAGCGCTCCAGCGACTTCAGGAACAGCGCGCGCTTGCCTCCGGGGAAGGCGCTGTACAGGCTGCCGGGTTTCACCCCGGTCGCCTTCACCAGATCCTCGATGGACGTCGCCCGGTACCCGCGCTCCCAGAACCGCAGCATGGCCACGTTCAGGACCGTGTCGGGCTCGAACTCTCGAGGTCTGGGCATGGGGCAAACGTATATGAGCATCCATTCAAGAACAACCCCTGCGATTCGGGCCGAGGGCGGATTGCGGCCCGCGATGCGGGACCGTCGCCAGTGGCGCCGGCGTTCGTCTGGGTATCGCGCCGTTCTCGTCGGGGTGATCAGTGGTCAGAAGCCCATGTACACGCATTCGGTCGCGGCCTCGCCTTGGCAGAGCTCAAGGGCTGTGAAACGCTCGATATACGGCATATCCACCTGCCATGTTCGTTCCTCGTCTGCACGTCGATCCCGACCGAACAAGCGGGGCTCTCTGTCGTTCGTCCGGACCCAGGCTGCCGTTCGAGAGTGAGGAACAGCCATGAGGACGACCGAGCACGGTCACGACCACGACCGCCACAGTGACCCCACCTTGTACCGCACTCCGGCGGATGCCGTCGCCGCCCCTCCGGAGAAGCTCGCCTATGTCGTCGGTTTCGACCCGACCGCGCAGCGCGCGGACGCGCTGTTCACCGTCGGCACCGACCCCGAATCCCCTGCCTACGGCCGTGTGACCTCCCGGACCGAACTGCCCGGCCCGGGAAACGAACTGCACCACTTCGGCTGGAACGCCTGCTCGAGCGCGCTGGCGCACACCGGTCATCATCACCCTGCGCGGCGCTACCTCATCGTCCCGGGACTGCGCTCCTCCCGGCTGCACGTCTTCGACACCGGTCCCGATCCCGCCCACCCCCGCCTGGTCAAGGTGGTCGAGCCGGAAGAGCTGGCCACCAAGGCGGGATATTCGCGTCCGCACACACTCCACTGTGGTCCCGACGGAGTGTTCCTCTCCTGCCTGGGCGGCGCGAATGGGGCGGACGGGCCCGGCGGCGTCGCGCTGCTGGACCACGAGAGCTTCGACGTGCTGCGCGCCTGGGAGAGTGACCGCGGACCGCAGTGGCTGGCCTACGACATCTGGTGGCATCTGCGTCAGAACATCGCTGTGACCAGCGAGTGGGGGACCCCGACGATGTTCGAGGACGGCCTTGTACCCGAGTTGCTGCTGGGGCGCCGGTACGGCCACTCGCTGCACTTCTGGGAGCTGGACTCCGGACGGCACGTGCAGTCCGTCGATCTGGGGGACGAGAACCAGATGGTGCTGGAATTGCGTCCCGCCCACGACCCCGAGGCAACGTGGGGGTTCGCGAGCACCGTGGTCAACGTGGAGGACCTCTCGGCCTCCGTGTGGTTGTGGAACCGGGAGGGCGAGGACCACGTGGTCCGCAAGGTGATCACCATCCCGGCCGAGCCCGCTCCGGCGGAGGAGCTGCCCCCGGCGCTGCAGCCGTTCGGTGCCGTGCCCCCCTTCATCAGCGACATCGGCCTCTCGGTGGACGACCAGTGGCTGTACGTGTCGGCGTGGGGGACCGGTGACCTGATCCAGTACGACGTGAGCGACCCGTGCCGTCCGCGGCAGACCGCGTCCGTGCGTCTCGGCGGCGTCGTCGGCCCACGGCCGCATCCCGCCGAGCCGGACGTTCCGCTCACCGGCGGAGCGCAGATGGTCGAGCTCAGCCGCGACGGTCGGCGCGCGTATGTGACGAACTCCTTGTACTCCGCCTGGGACGCGCAGCTCTACCCAGCGGGCATCGATCCGTGGATGGTCAAACTCGACGCCGACACCTCGCGCGGAGGACTCTCGGTCGACAGCCGCTTCTTCCCGCACGGTGCGGACTTCCTCGGCTTGCGCGTGCACCAGACACGCCTGCAGGGCGGCGACGCATCCTCGGATTCGTACTGCTACCGCCGCTGACCGAACCGGTTCGCCCCGGCACCGCACCCGTAAGCCCGCCGCCCTCCCAGGGAGGGGACATGCTCTCCGTGTCCTGCGCAGCAGGGTCCCATGCAGGAGGCGCGCACACCGCTGACGGGACCGAGTGGCAGCCACCCTCGACCGAAACACTGGTGGCCGCGGTCCTGGTGGCCCTGGCCACCGTGGTGGGCGCCTGGCTGGCGCGCTGCGGGTCGGGACGGTCGGCACTCCTCCTGGCCGCTGTCTCAGGCATCCTGCTGATCATCGCGGGCCTCGATCTGCTGCCGGACGCGTGGTACGAGGCCCATGAGACCGGCGTGCCGCAGGGGCGGTGCCGCTCCGGAACCCCGCCGAGGGACTGCCCGGATGAGTAGCCGGAGGAGCTTGTGCGTGGAATACCTCGCCATACCCCCGCCCTCTCCCGCGAGCAACATGAGGCCGATCGGGTGACGATGGAAAGAGACGGATGTGACGACGCTGCTCCGAGAAGGAGGCAGGTGCCATGACAGCTCCTTCACATTCCTCCGGCCCCGTTCCCCCACACGGCACTGAGCCGCAAGAGGGCCCCCTGACCGAAGGCATGGCAGCACTGGCGAACCTGGGTTGGCAGTTCCTGCTCACCATGGGCCTCGCCACCATCGCCCTGGGCGTCGTCGCGCTGGTCTGGCCCGGTGCGACGCTTCGCGTCGTCGGCGTGCTCTTCGGCGTCTACCTGCTGGCCACCGGTGTCTTCCAACTCGCCGCCGCCTTCGGCACCCACGTCCCCCGGCGTCTTCGCGTTCTGCACTTCATCACCGGTGCGGCCTCCATCCTGCTGGGACTGATCTGCTTCAAGGGCACTCTGGAGTCGATCTTCCTGCTCGCCCTGTGGATCGGCTTCAGCTGGCTCATGCGGGGCACCCTGGAGACGGTCGCCGCGGCCTCCGATCAGGCCATGCCCGCCCGCGGCTGGCACGTGGCCTTCGGTATCATCGGCACCATGGCCGGCATCGTGATGATCATCATGCCGTTCGTATCCATCGCGACACTCACACTGGTGGTGGGCGTCATGGCCATAGTCCTGGGCCTGACCGAGGTGGTCCGCGCCATCAGGACACGCGTCGAGCTCGGCCATCTCGCTCCCGGCACGGCCACTCAGCGGCGCCCTCTGTTCCACGCACGTGCGCACCCCCAGCACTGATCGGCCGGCGGGGGCCTTCTCGGGTATCGGCTCATCAGGGCCGTACTCACGTACCGCCCGAGTCGGAGGAGTGGAGAAGTCGTCCACGATGTGACCACCACGGCGGCGGTGCTCGGCGAGCATGCGTCTGTAGGGTCTGCCTTGCGAGGGCGGATCACCGACTGCGTCGGCCGTAGAAGCCCGACCGGCCGGAAGATGCCGAGTCGCACGGCGGACGGATGCGGGATTCCGGCGGATCAGGCAGACGGGATCCGAGGAACGGGCGAGTGGGGAGACACGGTCGTGCCCGTCGGGTGCGGACCCTTCAGCGGCGGACGGCGGAGAGCTTGCCGGTGCGGCAGGCGGGTGACGGTGCTGAACCGTGCTGCGCGGCGGCGCAGATGCCGGTGGCCGGGCGCGGGTCCGGGGCGACCCCGTGGACCCGTAGTCCGGTAGAAGATCCGTTTGCCGAGCTCGACGAGGAGCAGGTAGACGACGACCATGGTGGCTACCGCGGCGAAGAAGGCGGTCGGTAGGGGCTGGAAGCCGAGGACGTGGGCCAGGGGAGTGGCCGGCAGGGCGGCGCCGAGCGCGACGACTCCCAGCGCGGTCAGCGTCAGAGGCAGGCTGGGGCGACTGCGCCAGAACGGAATGCGGCGGGTGCGGATGGCGAAGATCACCAGGGTCTGCGTGGCGAGGGACTCCACGAACCAGCCGGTGTGGAACTGGGCGGCGTCGGCGTGGAAGACGCCCAGCATCACGGCGAACGTGACGAAGTCGAACAGCGAACTGATCGGCCCGAAACAGATCATGAAGCGCCGGATGAAGGCAATGTCCCAGTGCGCGGGCCGCCGCACCTGCTCCTCGTCGACCTCGTCGGTGGGGATGGCGAGCTGACTGGTGTCGTACAACAGGTTGTTGAGCAGGATCTGGGACGGCAGCATCGGCAGGAAGGGCAAGAACAGCGAGGCGCCGGCCGCACTGAACATGTTGCCGAAATTGCTGGACGTGCCCATCAGGACGTACTTGATCGTGTTGGCGAAGATGCGTCGCCCCTCGGCGACCCCGTCCGCCAAAACCCCGAGGTCCTTCTCCAGCAGGATCACGTCGGCCGCGTCCTTGGCCACGTCGGTGGCCGAATCCACCGAGATGCCCACGTCGGCGGCGTGCAGCGCGAGCGCGTCGTTGACGCCGTCGCCGAGGAAGGCGACGTCCCCACCGGTCTTCCGCTGGATCCGCACGATGCGAGCCTTGTGCTCGGGGCTGACCCGGGCGAATACGGTGGTGTCGCGTATGGCTTCGGTGAGCCGCTCGTCGTCCATGGCGTCCAGGTCGGTCCCGGTCAGCACGGCGGCGTCGGTCAGCCCCAGGTCCTGACAGACCTTGGCGGCAACCGTGGGGTTGTCCCCGGTGACGATCTTCGTCGTGATGCCGAGCGCGTCCAGCTGCCCCAGAGCCTCGGCCGCGTCGGGTTTGGGCGGGTCACGGAAGACCAGCAGGCCGGCCAGGCGGAGGCCCCGCTCGTCGGCGGCACTGAGTGCGGTGGCCGGGTGGGCGGGCCGAGTCGCCACCGCGACCACCCGGTTCCCGGCGGCGAACTCCGCGTCCAGCGCCTCGCGGAGCGGCTCGGGGACCTCCGCGCAGCGTTCCAGTACCGTCTCCGGAGCGCCCTTCGTGATGAGCAGGGTGTCACCGGCGGGATGGGTGACGGTGACGGAGACCATCCGCCGCTCATGGTCGAAGGGCAGGACGCCGGCCCGCTTCCAGCCGCTGAGCACCGGGCGCTGGGCCGCGGCGGCCGGTGAGTCCCACAGGGCGTCGTCGAGCGGGTTTCCGCCCACGGGCCGGCCCCGGTCGTCCACGTCCGTCTCGGTGCACAGCAGGCCGAGGCGCAGCACCTCCTGCGTCGACGTACCGGTGACGGGTACGGCCCGCATGAAGTCGATGCGGCCCTGGGTGAGGGTTCCGGTCTTGTCGGTGAACAGCACATCGACGTCGCCGAGATCCTCGATGCACACCAGCCGTTTGACCAGTACCTTGCGCCGGCTCATGCGCCGGGAGCCGGCGGCGAGGCTCGTGGAGACGACCGCGGGCAGCAGTTGCGGGGTGATGCCGACCGCGATGGCAAGGGAGAACAGCAGGGCGTCGATCAGCGGCTTGTGCAGAGCGACGTTGATGATGAAGATCGACGTGGTCAGTGCCCCTGCGACGTAGACCAGGAGCATGGAGAAGCGGCGCAGACCCACCTGGAACTCGGTCTCCAGCTGGTGTCCGCTCAGGCCGGCGGCGATCTTCCCGAACTCGGCTTCGGCACCGGTGGCGACCACGACACCGCGGCCGCTTCCAGCGTGTACTACCGTGCCCATCAGGGCGCAGCCGGACAGGTCCGCCAGCGCCGTGCCGGCCGGCACGGCAGCGGTGTCCTTCGCGACCGGCAACGACTCGCCAGTCAGCACCGACTCGCTGCACTCGAGCCCGGCTGCCTGAAGCAGCCGTAGGTCCGCGGGCACGATGTCGCCGAGCCGCAGCTCGACCACATCACCCGGCACCAGGGTGGTGACCTCCACCTCCTGTGGTCGCCCGTCGCGCAGTACTACCGCGCGGTGCCGGATCTTCGCGTGCAGCGACTGGGCAGTCTTCTCCGCCCGGAACTCGTTGACGAAACCCAGGCCGACGGAGAGCGCGACGATCACCGCGATGATCATGGCGTCGCTGCGCTCCCCGACGAAGTACGACACGACGGCCGCGGCCAGCAGCAGGCCGAGCAGGGGGGACCGCAGCTGATGCCACAGCACCAGCCACGCCCGAGCGCGGTGGGAGTGGACGGCGTTCGGGCCCCAGCGCTTCAGCCGTCTTGCCGCCTCCTGCGACGACAGGCCGGCTTCCGGCACCTGGAGATCACGGAGCACCTGCGCGGTGGGCAGGGCGGCCGCCGAGACGGCACGCCCCGCGGCCACCGGCCTCGTCCCGACAGTGGTCACCATCAGCGCCCACCGCCCGGGCGTGTGCCCTCCCGTACAGGGAAACACGCATGGCGTGAACGTTTGACAGTGGTGGGACGGGAGAAGGGGTCCGCGCCCGGATCATCTGGCAGTAGCCTCACCATCCCACCCTCCACCCGTCACCGGTCACACCCCCATGGGCCGTCGGGCCCTGTCTCCGGGACCTGCTGCCCACCATTTAGCGCGCTCCGCTCAGTCGGTGTGACGGCCATGAGACCGTCCGACGAGTGAGGCCGCCCGCTGGACGACGGCCCATCCCGGCGGCCGCCATCCGGTGGGCGCGACGCCCGGCCGATGGCGGGGAACCCATACCCGAAGCGTCCGGGGACTGATCCGGCACCGCACGGGAGTGCGCAGGGTGACGGCTTCGCCGTCCAGCCCGACGGGGACGACCGGGGGGTCGGCGTGGATGACGACGTCGTCGGGTGTCGCCAGACGGGTCACTCCGTGCATCTGCCCGCTTCGCAGCCTGGCGGCTGTTTCGGCGGGGGTCTCCGCCCTGGCGGCCAGTACTCCCAGGAGTCCGGAGTCGAGCTGCGCACGCCTGTCGAGCCCGGCCGGGTCGTCGATCTGGTAGGGGTTGTTGCTCACCAGTACGGCGTCCGGCCGGTCCACGGTGAGCAGCCCTGTGCGTACCACCAGCTCCGGACCCTGGTGGCGGGCCAGGAATTCCGGGAGGATCCGTACCATCGTGCCGATCTTGTCCTCCCGGTAGGCGGGGTCCTGCACCAGGGCGGCGTACGCTCCGAACGACACGTTGTTGACGAATGCCCGCTCGCCTGCGTACCCGAGATCCACGCGCAGCTCGACGCCGTCCCTGAGGGCCTCCAGCGCGGCCGAAGGGTCCTCACGGTTCAGGCCGAGATCCATCGCGAAGTGGTTGCGGGTGCCCGCCGGAATGACCATGAACGGCAGGCCGCTTTCCGCGGCCACCTCGGCGACGAGTGCCTGCGTGCCGTCTCCACCGGCCACCCCGAGCAGATCCGCACCGTCGTCCACGGCGCGTCGCGCGACAGTCGCCAGGTCCTGGGGCAGGGAATGATCGATCAGGAAAACCTGAGCTCCGAACGCACGGGCGCGTTCCGCGATCCGGAACCGGCTCGCCTTCCCTCCCCCTGAATGCGGGTTCACGATCAGATAGGGCCGTCGCGCGCCGGTCGCCGGCCGCGACGCGTTCTCAGTCACGGCATGTACCGGCAAGCCGCATGCATCAGCCCGGCGCACATCACAGGTGACAGCAGGGCTGCCGCGAACACACCCGCAGCTGGCGGCGTCGTCCCCCACCGGGCCGACGCTCCGGCGATCCCACGTGTGGCCACCGCCACCATGACACTTCCTTCGACAGTTGCCGCCTACGGCACCAGCTTGCAGCGGGGCCTGAGCATCCGCACCTGGGACGTAGGTGGTCGACCCGCCACCGGGTCCCCGCAACGCGTCCACCGCCGCCGGACCCCCGCCTGGTTCATCCGCAGGGCTACGCCCACCGTGACAGGCGCTCTCACCATTTTTGTCCTGGCCTATCTGATGGTGTTGGAGGGCCCCAGGGCCATAGATCGGTCGCTGGCGCTCGTGGACGAGGCGCCCGCGGCCCGCATACGCCGCGTGGGTGCCTCGTGCGCCCGTACTGTCAACGGCTACCTGACCGGAAACTTGCTGATCAGCGTCATCTGCGGGCTCCTGATCTACGTGGTGCTGCTGGTTTCCGGAGTGCCGTTCGCCGGTCTGCCGGCCCTCTGCGTCGCCGTGACCGACCTCATTCCCTTGGTGGGGGCCACCATAGGGGCTGTCGTCGCCTCCGCAGCCCGTTCGTGCATTCCTTGCCGGCCGGCATCGGAGCCATCGTCTTCTTCATCGTCTATGAGCAGGCCGAAAACCACCTCCTGCAACCGGTCATCCTGTCTCGAACGGTCAAACTCAACCCCCTCACCGTGCTGCTGGCCACCCTGATCGCCGCCGAAATCGCCGGGATACGGTCGGCGGCTGGCGCTGCCCATGCGGGCAGAAAACAGCCCCGCGGACCCGACCGGTCCGACGCACGCGAATGACCGCAGTACGGAATCCGGCCGCCATGAGGCAGCGCTTAGTTGACCCAGGTCCGAGCGCTGCTACGTGACCTCCAACCAGCTACCGAAACCTGCTGAAGGGCGAGGAGGACGACAACGCCGAGCACCGCAGGGTCCGTGCCCGTGTGGACGGTCGCCCACGGCGTTTGCGGTGCGGCACCGCCTGGCGGCGCCCGCTCGCCGTCACCACCACGCGCCGCAGCGCCCCAGCCATCTGCTGATCACTCAACCTGACCCGCCATGGCGTGGCGGGTGCGCAGGGATCTCACCTGTGGGCAGAATGCCCTGGTGCAGCCTCTGCCGGTTCCCTGCCCCGCGCACCTCGTCCCGGATGGCACCGGCACCGACGCCTTCCACGACGTCTACCGCAACGCCATGGCGCACAACGCCGTGTTCGTCGCCATCGAATCCGAAAAGCGCCAGCGGTGGACCGTGAAGGCGGACACCCTCACCGCCGGCTCCGGCCACATGGTCGCCGATACCGTCAACGAAGCCGTCCGGGACGCGATCACCCGCCTGGTCCACAGCCACGAGGTCGACCTGGACGCCTACACAGGGCCGGTCTACTTCATGATGCACGGCGTGCGCAGCGAAGAACGCGCCCGTGAACTCGCGGCCGCACTCCACGCCGCCCTCTACGGCAACCTGGAACCCCTGGACCGCGCCGTCCCTCCCGCACCCTGACGCGCGCAACTCCCACGGCCCGCACCTGTGTGCACGTGGCGCGCGGGCACGGGGCGGCTGCGCCCCTGGACAGCAGGCGACGCGGGGCCCGACCGGCCGGGTGAGGGAACCGGCCGGTCGGGCGTTTCGCGGCAGGCCCGTATGGGGCGGGCCAGGGACGGCGCTCAGCGCAGCCGGTTCAGTGCCGCCTGGAAGGCGGCGGCGTGCCGGGCCTCGTCCGCGGCGGTGTTGCGGAAGTAGGCGGCGGCAGCCGTGTCACCGACGGCGGTCGCCTGCTTGGCGAACCCCGGGTAGAGGGTGGTCGCCTCGGAACGCTCCCCGGTGATGGCCTTGTTCAGGTTCTCCTTCGTGGTGCCCACCCGTCCGGCCAGGACCGCCTCGCCGGCGAAGTGCTCGTGCAGCTCGACGGCGGCCGTCCCCTCCCACAGGCGGGCCAGCGCGGAGTTCCCGGACTGCTTGGCGTGCGCTGCGAAGAGCATGTACTTGGAGTGGGCCAGGGCTTCTCCGTGCATCGCGGTGTCCAGGTTGGTCTTCGTGCGGGCGGCGCTCACCTGCGGCAGCCCGGTGGGTACCGCGACGGTCTTGGCGGCGCTTGGCGCCGGTACCGTGCCGTGGCCCGAGGTCACGGCCGCGAGCGCCGTGCGGAAGGCGTCGCGGTGGCGGCCCTCGTCGGCGGCGATCTCCGTGAACAGCTCGGCGGCCTTCGCATCTCCGTCCTGCCGAGCCTGCGCCGCGAAGCCGCGGTACATGACCTGGTGCTCGTACGTCTCCCCGTTGATGGCCTGGCGCAGGTTGGCCGCGTTCGTGCCGACCACACCGGCCAGCGTGGCCGCCTCGTGCAGGTGCTCGCTCAGCTCGGTCTGCGCCGTGGTCCTGAAGAGCCGGCCATCGGCCGGGTGGGCCGCGCCGTCGGCTTGGGCGGCGAAGAGGCTGTAGGAGGCGTAGGCGAACGCCTCGCCCTTCATGGCGGTGGTGAGGTCCGTGAGCGTCTGCGCTCGAAGAGCCCGGGCGGCTTGAAACTGCGGGTGGGGGCCGGCCGGGGCGGTGAGGGCCAGGGCGGGGACCGCCTGCGATGCCGCGGTCAGCGCGCAGAGATTCACCAGGAACGAGAGATTCACCAGGAACGTACGTATCGAGTGGCGGAACACGACTTCCTCCTCCGGGGCCTCTTGGGTGACAGCGCCCCTTCCTCATAGGACCCGTTCGGGTGCACGCACACCGTGTCTGCTGAGCCTTCCGGGTGATGACCGAGCGTGATCAGGAATGGGGTGAGTTACCGCGGCAGCGGTGGTACCGGGGGCCTGGGAGCACGTCCACGGACGCGTACGGCACCGCCTGTCTCGAAGGTGCCGGGAGGGCCATCGGTTCCGCTGCGCTGCGCGGCACGGCGGCGGACGATGGACGAAGCCGGGCAGGCGGCCGCAAAGCCGGCCTGGCGAGGAGGCGCGGCATGGCGAAACCGGTCGTAGTGGGAGTCGACGGCTCACCGTCCAGCCTGGACGCGGTCGAGACGGCGGCACACGAGGCGGCGCTGAGCGGGGTCGGCCTGCGGTTGGTGCATGCCTTCGGGTGGCCGTCGATCCATCCACCGCCTGGTGGGCCGCCTTGGAGTCCTGCCAGGGCGGGGGTGCGCGAGCTGGTGGACGGCGCGCTGGCCGATGCCGAACAACGGGCACGTGAGGTCGGGCCTCGTGTGGACATCACACGAGAGGTCACCGTCGGCGAGCCGCTGATGGTGCTGGAGATCGAGTCCCGCACCGCCTCGCTCGTCGTGGTGGGCAGTCGCGGGCTGGGCGGGTTCGGCAGCCTGCTCCTCGGTTCCACTGCCGTGCATCTGGCCGCGTATGGCCACTGCCCGGTGCTGGTGGTACGAGGCAGGCCGAACCCGACCGGTCCCGTGCTGCTGGCGGTCGACGGCTCCCCGGCGGGCGAACGCGCCGTCGAATTCGCCTTCGCCGAAGCGTCGATGCGCGGTGCGGACCTGTTGGCCCTGCACGTGTGGAACACCTGGAGCGAACGGGCCTACGAGGGGCCGGGCGACCCGCTGAACATGGTGGTCGACATCGACCGGCTCCGCGAGGAAGAGCAGCGGCTGCTGGACGAGACCCTGTCTCCGTGGCAGACGCGCTACCCCCAGGTCGCTGTGGAGCGACGCCTGGTGCGCTCCCGGATCCGCCCGGCCCTGATCGAAGCCAGTAACGAGGCGCGGCTGGTCGTGGTCGGTGCGCGCGGACGCGGTGGCTTCACCGGTCTGCTGCTCGGCTCGGTCAGCCAGGCCCTGCTACACCACGCGCACTGCTCCGTCGCGGTGGTCCGAGGCAAGGAGTGACCGCCGCCACCCGTGCGTCGGGCCTTCGACGTCAGCACCGGTCAGGAGAGCCGACCGCTGGCGACGGCGGCTGCGGAGTGGGTGGAGTCGACGGCTATGCCCAAAGTGGTGAACGGCACGGGTGGCACGTCGTGTGCGAAGGGTTTCCACACAGCTTCGAACGGCGGAGCCGAATGGGGCGTTGGGGCCTCCGGCCCTACATCTGGGAACTGTGGCCCAGCGCGGCTGAGGTCTCACTGATTCATCCTGGTATCAGCGGAGCAGTCAGCCGAGGGAAGTGATCGGCATGATGTGGTACGACGGCGGATGGGGCTGGGGCGGCTGGATCGTCATGACGGTGTTCATGGTGCTGTTCTGGGCCGTCCTGATCGTTGGCCTCGTCGTACTCGTGCGCTACCTCGTCGGTGCCCGTCATCATCAGCAGCCGGGCTCGCCTCCACCGCCTGGCGAGGGCGGGTGGCAGGACCGGCGGGCCGAGAACCTGCTCGCGGAGCGGTTCGCACGCGGGGAGATCGACGAGGACGAGTACAAACGTCGGCTCGCGTTGCTTCGGGAGCACCGATGAACCCCTGTCGCCGCCGAGGGGTCTGGGCGGCGATCGCCATCGCCGCGGCGGCCCTGGTACTGGGTGTCGCCACGACAAGTCTGATGGCCGCGTCCGGCGCCTTTCACAGGGCGGGACCGGTGTCCTGGCGAGCGCAGGGCGCCCGATGCGCCGCGCCGGCCGCGACAGGCAGTGCGGTCGACGTGACCGTGTGGGACACGGGACGTATGATGCGGGGCCCGAACTGGCCCGCGCCGAACAACGGCCACCCAGGTTGGTACGGCATGAGCATGATGCGCCTGGTAGCCCACCCCACGACCGTTTTGGCCGGAAAGGTCACAG
This sequence comes from Streptomyces sp. NPDC046759, assembly GCF_040645475.1. Classification (NCBI taxonomy): domain Bacteria; kingdom Bacillati; phylum Actinomycetota; class Actinomycetes; order Kitasatosporales; family Streptomycetaceae; genus Streptomyces; species Streptomyces sp. NPDC046759. The sequence goes on from NZ_JBEYYJ010000038.1 coordinate 50,615, forward strand.
TGCGGGTAATCAATGCGGGAACCCTCACACACGAGGCGATCGTGTTGCCGCTGCCGGCGGGCCAGGCCGCAGGAGAACGTGCCATCGGCTCCGACGGCCGGGTATCGGAAGCCGGCAGCCTCGGCGAGGCGTCCCACACCTGTGGCAGTGGCGCTGGAGACGGTATCGCCTCCGGTGCGGCGGCCTGGACCACGGTCACGCTGCGGCCGGGTCGCTACGAGCTGCTGTGCAATCTCCCGGGTCACTACGCGGCGGGGATGTACACGGAACTGGACGTCACTCGGTGAGTGGCTCATACCAGCGGTAGGGGCCTGCCGCGGGAAGCCGCTGTCCGGGTCCGGCCGACAGCAGGGCGATGCGGGCCTGGAACGGCGGCCAAAGTGGCGGCTGCCCGGCGACACCTTGCTGGTGCCAGCCGGGTCGTCGTGCGCTCCGCCGCGTCGCTCTCCCCGGGGTGCGCAACCACCGCCTTCGGGCGGGGGCGGGCCAAGCGGAAGTACGGCTTGCCGGTTGTGCACACCGTCCTCAATCCGGTGGCCGGAGCACTCGGCGTGCCGGTGCGCACCTTGACTCTCTGGCAGGTGGCCAGCGGCCGGGCGTCAGGAGCAGCGCAGCAGGATCATGAACCCGTAGTCCATGTGGAGCTGCTGGTGGCAGTGGAACAGGGACAGTCCCGGCTGGTCGGCGGTGAAGTCGAAGGCGAGGGTCTGGTAGCCGCCGAGCATGACGACGTCCTTGTGCAGGCCGTGGGTGGGGGCGCCGGCGATATCGGTGACCTCGAAGGTGTGGCGGTGCAGGTGGACGGGGTGGATGTCGTCGGAGGCGTTGCGCAGCCGGAGCCGGTACCGCTTGCCGCGCTCGACGTCCAGCACCGGCTTGTTGGTGTCCAGGGAGAAGGGGACGCCGTTGAGGGGCCAGATGTTGAATCCCTTCTCGGCGGCGTTGCGCTTCTCCACCAACAGGTCGATCGTGCGGTGGGGTCGATTGTTCGTGGAGCCGGCGCCGGCGAAGGTGCGGTAGTCCCAGGTGAATGAGGGTGGCGCGACCCATCGCGGAGTGCCGCTGCGGCCGGCGTACTCCACGACGGTGCCCATGCCGGCGTTCCGGTCGTCGTCCGACGTGTCTCCGAGGACCCAGACACCCGAGTGGTTCATCTCCACGAGGGCCGAGACGCGTTCGGCGGTGCCGATCCACAGCACCGGGACGTGCGCCCGGCGCGGTACCGGATTGCCGTCGAGCGCGACGACCTCGAAGGTGTGGCCGGGCAGGGCGAGGCTGCGGATCTCGGTGGCGCTGGCGTTGAGGACGTGGAACAGCACACGCTGCCCGGTCCTGACCCTGATCGGCAGGCCGTGGCCGAGTTTGCGGCCGTTGACGCTGAAGGCGCGGTAGCCGACCTCGTAGCCGCGTGGCATGCCCCGGGCCAGTGAGTCGGCCATGGCCTTCTCGCCCTTGCGCTTCAGTTCCCGTACCGGGGAGCCGGCCAGGAAGGACAGGGGCACGTCCCCGCCGTGGCTGAGGGCGGGCTCGAACTCCTTCAGCGTCAGGAAGACTTCCTGGTCGTAGGCGCCGGGGTCGGCCTTCGGGTCGATGTGGACAGGGCCCGCCTGACCGGAGTACGTCCCGCGGGTCAGGTCACCGAGGGCTGCCCCGTGGGAGTGGTAGAAGCGGAAGCCGGCCGGTCCGGGGGTGAACGCCAGGCGCCGCGTCCCGTGCGCGGGGATGTACGGGGTGCCCTCCTCGGCGGCCCCGTCGACATCGGCGGGCACCCGCTGGCCGTGCCAGTGCAGCAGTTCGGGGGTGCCGGTGTCGTTGTGCACGTCGACCACGACCGGGCGGCCTTCGGTGAACCGCAGCAGCGGCCCGGGGAACCGGCCGTTGTACGTCGTGGTCGTCACGATCGTGCCCGGCGCGAGCTCGACGCGTCCGGTGGCGATCCGCAGCGTGTAGTCGGCCTTCGACCGGGGAACGGCCGCGCCCACCGCTGCCCGGGAGTCGCAGCCGGTCACCCCACCGGAACCGGCTGAGGCCAGCAGTGCGGCGCCCCCCAGCCCGAGGGCCTCGCGACGAGAGATGGCCACGGCTGCGCTCCCTTCTCCGCGTTCCGACCCGACTGATTCGGACCGGCCAGACGTTCCCTTCTGCAGCGTGGCCGTGCCCGTGGGGCCGAGGCTCCCGCTGCCACTGGCTTCTGGCCGCCGCAGTGCTGCGCATGAATGTCGCTCGGTGCGGACGGTCAGAGGTGATCTGCCGCGAAGTCGGCTACCTGGACGCCGAGTTGTCGGCCCGCGTCGTTGTCGATCGAAGTGTGCTGGCCGGCCCAGGTCCGGCTGAGCCACGCTTCGGTGGCCGCCTCCTGGAAGCCGGCATAGCTTCGGGTGGTGCCTTTCGATGTCACTGCGAGATGATGCCGCGCGCCGTAGAACCCGGTGAGTGTCGTTGCCGCCGCTTGGCTGAGGGCGGCGTGAGCGCTGGGATACGACGGGTCCGGGGCGGTCGTCAACAGGGGGGTCCAGTGGGGATCGCCGAGGATGTGCGGATTGTAGTGGGTGCCGCCGAGCCGGATGGCGGTGACGGGCCGCCATACGCGATAGGCGTACTTGGCGTCGTACAGGGCGATGGTGGTGTCGGCGAGGGACAGGTCCAGGCGGGCGAAGACCTTCACCGCCTTCTCCAGGTTCGCGTTCGTGGAGGTGACCAGGTTCTGGGCGATCTGGTTCCAGACGTTCCAGACGGGCGCCGCCGCCCAGAACTTCGCGGCTGCCGTCTGATCGGCGGTGCGGGTGGTACTGGTCTTGCTCCCCAGACTCTTGACCTCGTTCAGGGCGGTGGCATAGGCGACGCTGTTCACGGCCGGCGGTGCCGCCGGGCGGAACCGGTCTCCGCCGGCCAGCACGAACGGTTTGACCGAGCCCCAGCCGGTGAACACGGGTGCCGGGAAGTCGGGAGGGGTGCGCCGGTAGTCACCGGCCTTGTCGCCGGAGCGGAACAGCGGCGGCTTCGTTGATGACCCGTCGTTCGACCGAAGGCTGATCAGTCGGCGGGCGACCGCGGCTCCGATCGTCGTGCCCGCCTGTTTGTCCGGATCATCCGGAATCGCGGACAACTGGCTGCTCAGCCGCCGGTCCACGCCGGTGCGTTCGGCCGGATACAGGGCGACCAGCACATCATGGGCTGCCTGGTCCGCTGCGGCATCGGCACGAGCACCTCGCGGTGCCTTCACCGAGACCCTGTAGGCGGGGCCGGCCCGGGTGATCGATACCACCGCGTCGTACTCGGCGGCCTGAAGGAGCGCGAAGCTGCGGGTGGGCTGGACGTCGGCCGGCTGCGCCTTCGGATCACTGAGGATGCTGATGAGCTCGCGGTTCCACTCCACGACCGACGTGCCCGGCCCCGTGGCGGTGGTGGGCAGGGCCGGCGAGTGAGCGGCGCCGACCCCGAAAGTGGGGCTGGTGAGTCCGGCTGCCAGTGCAATTCCGGCCAGTATGACGAGTGTCTTCTGCTTTCCGCCCATGCCCTGCGGCTCCTTGTCGTCGGCGGCGGGTCGTGGCGACCGGCGCCGTACACGTCACCCATCCGGGTCACGGCCGACCACATGGCCGGCGAACATCACGGATCGAACGGTGAGTGCGCAGCCCATGTCACGAAGAAACACTCCGTACATCGGCTCCGGAGCGGGACGGGGATTGCGAAGCCGGTTCTCGTCCGGCTGATACCTGGGCTGGGCCGGTCGTTGCAGAAACACCGGCTCACGAGGCGGCACACATCACCCACGCCGATGTTTCGGAGGGCTGACCGGGCGCTCAAGGTCGATCGCCAGCTACAGCCTGCCGGGAGCCGGTCCACGCCGCAACTCAGGCATCACGGTCACAGATCCGGGTCGTATTCGCCGGTAGCGCACGCGGAGCTGCAGTGATACCGGCCGGGGACGGGAAGCGGAAAGCCGGCAGGCGCATGCACGCCGCTGTCACCGTCAGCAGGAGCAGCAGCACGCCCGGCCGGCTCGTGACCGTCTCCGGGAACGACGAAGACAACTCCGACCGGGACTTCGGGAACCGAGGATCACGACGCGTGCGACCTGCTGTTCATCCCCGACAGGTATGGTCTCGCGGTCCCGGATGTCGACAGATGGTGGTGGAGAGTGAGCCAGGCGTCGCAGGGCGGTGGGGCCGCTGTGCTGGAGCGGAGGCTGGGCGTTTTCGACGCCGTCGTCATCGGGCTCGGCTCGATGATCGGTGCGGGGGTCTTCGCCGCCCTGGCCCCGGCCGCGCGGGCGGCGGGCTCCGGGCTGCTCGTGGGGCTGGCCGTCGCCGCCTTGGTGGCGTACTGCAACGCCACCTCCTCGGCCCGGCTGGCGGCACGCTATCCGCAGTCCGGTGGGACGTACGTGTACGGCCGTGAGCGGCTGGGCGAGTTCTGGGGCTACCTCGCCGGATGGGGCTTCGTGGTCGGCAAGACCGCCTCGTGCGCGGCGATGGCACTCACCGTGGGGTCGTACGTGTGGCCGGCCCACGCGCACGCCGTCGCCGTGGCTGCGGTGGTGGCGCTGACCGCCGTCAACTACGTGGGTGTACAGAAGGCCGCGTGGCTGACGCGGGCGATCGTCGCCGTGGTCCTGGCCGTGCTGGCAGCCGTGGTGGCGACCTGCCTGACCTCCACCGACGCTCAGGTCGTGCGGCTGGACATCGGGTCGGACGCCTCCGTCACCGGGGTGTTGCAGGCGGCCGGCCTGCTGTTCTTCGCCTTTGCCGGGTACGCGCGGATCGCGACCCTGGGCGAAGAGGTGAAGGACCCGGCCCGCACCATCCCCCGGGCCATTCCACTGGCCCTGGGGATCACGCTGATCATGTACGCGGCGGTCGCCGCGTCCGTGCTGGCCGTCCTCGGCCCGGTCGGGCTGGCACGGGAGAGCGCGCCGCTGGCCGAGGCAGTACGGCAGGCCGGGGTGCCGGGGCCGGTCCCGGTGGTTCGGGTCGGGGCGGCGGTGGCGGCACTTGGGTCATTGCTGGCGCTGATCCTGGGCGTCTCGCGGACCACGCTGGCCATGGCCCGGGACCGTCACCTGCCTCCTGCTCTGTCCGCCGTGCATCCACGGTTCAAGGTGCCCTATCGAGCGGAGTTGCTGGTGGGCGCCGTGGTGGTGATCCTGGCCGCCACCACGGACGTGCGCGGCGCGATCGGCTTCTCGTCCTTCGGCGTACTCGCCTACTACGCCGTGGCGAACGCCTCCGCCTGGACCCTGACCCAGGAGGAGAACCGGCCGCCGCGCACCATCCCCACGGTCGGGCTGGCCGGCTGCCTGGTCCTGGCCTTCACCCTGCCCGCGACGTCGGTGGCGTGGGGAGCGGCGGTGCTCGCCCTCGGAGCGGCGGCCTACGGCGTACGTCGGCGCCTCACGGCACGACAGGCGTCGTGACGCCCGGCTCATGAACGTTGTGCGAGGAGTCCCGCCCTTCGCTGACCCAACGGTCCGGCGTGTCTCGCTCCCGTGGCCGTCGGATCAGCGGGGTACAGAGAGCCGGGAGGCGTGCCGGGTGATGCGCCCGGCGGCGAACTCCGTCCCTGCCACGAACCGCATCATCGGGCCGAACACCGGGGCCGCGAGCGAACCGGTGAAATACAGGCCCGACACCGACGACTCGAGCGATGCGGACAGTTGGGGTGCCTTCGAGCCGCGGACGCAGGTCAGGGTGGCGCGCACCGCGGGCGACAGGAACGGGCGGATCGGCGCCTGGCCGGTTGACGGTGAGCAGCATCGTGCCCGGTTCGTCTGCGGTGCCGACGGATGCGTAAGCGTCGGCGCCGAGCCGGGCCGCAACGGCGAGTTGGGCCCAGGTCTCGGCGTTGGAGAGCAGCGTCGGCCGACGACGCACCCCGCCCGCCGCGCCGCCGGCCGCGCGGGCCTTCAGAGGTGCCGGTATCACCGGCAGACCGTTGACGCCACGGATCAGGGCCCCGGATTCGCCGGAGGCGAAGCGTTCGGGCAGGGATACGGTCCGGGCCGGGCAGGGAAGTTCGCGCTCGGCGAGGGCGGCCGGGACCGATATCTCACCGGGGCTGCCCGCAGCGACACCGATCACGATCTCCTCGGCACCGAACGCGTCCGCGGCCGGGCGGGCGCCGTCCAGCACCCGTTTCGCCGCCATGTACCGCCGGCTGCTCGGGGCGGGCGGGACCCGCTGGAGCCTGGGGCGCACGACGCCGATGGTGGTGGCCGCCAACGCCGTGGCGGGTGCGTTGCCCGGAGGGGCGGCATTCTCGGCCGCCTGGGTTTTCCGGCAGCTGCGCCGCAGGGGCGTGGAGCAGGTACTCGCGGCCGCCGTGCTGGTGGTGGCCGGCGCGCCGGCGGTACTGGGCCCGGCCGTCCTGCTCGTCGCCGGCGTGGTCGCGGCGGGACCGGCGGGGCTGCGGACCGTTCTGCTTCCCGCGGCCGGTGCGCTGCTGGTCCTGGGGGTCGCCTCGGCGGGTCGTAGGAGCATCCCGCTTCTCGGGCTTCCGTCACGCGGTGGGGCGAGTTTGGGCGAGTGCCGGGACGCGCTCCCACCGCGTCCAGCAGGGCCAGGAGGCACTCGCCCGGCCGGTCGCACAGGCCCGCGGTCTGCAACCCGGCCTGCGGCCGTGGCTTCGACCGTCCGCGTTCGCGCTGCTGAACTGGGTCTTCGACGTCGCTGGTCCGGCTGCCAGCCTGTGGGCGCTCGGCATCGGCGTGCCCTGGCACAGCCTGCTGCTCGCCTGCGTCCTCACCCAGATCCCCGGCAGCCTGCGCCTGGCCCCGGGCAGCCTCGGCATCGTGGAGACGAGCCTGTCCGCACTGCTCGTGCCGTACGGTCTCCGGCCCCGGCCCGGCCCGGCGATCGCCGCGACGCTCTTGTACCGCGCCGTCAGCTATTGGGCCCTGCAACCCGTCGGCTGGGCGTGCTGGTCAGTCATCACCCTGCATACCGGTGCGTCGGGCTTCCCGCCACGCCACTCGGAACGACGCGGCAGTCCCAGTCCGTAGCCACCGGAGAACGACGTGAGGGGAGACCCGAAGGGTGGCCGGGCCGGCGACCGCCGCAGCGTCAGTCCTTCGGCAGAAGGAGCGTGCACGTCTCCCCTGGGGCGATGGTCACCGCGCGGTCAGCCAGCACTACGCGGATCGGCGATTCCTCCGAGTCGGGTACGGCGATCTCCAGCTGCCCGCTCCGGCGCCGCATGCCGATGCCCCAGTGACCGCGATAGTGCAGTGTGAAGCCGTACTCGGAGAGCGCCGGAAGTGGGACCGGGTCCAGCCAGAGGGCGTCCTCGCGGGTCTCCAGTCCGGTCAGGCCGCGCTGGATCAGGTCGAGGGTTCCGGCCATGGCGCCGAGGTGGATGCCTTCACCCGTGGTGCCGCCCTGGATGTCGGCGATGTCTGCCTCCAGGGCTTCATGTACGTACTGCCATGCGTCGGTCCGTCTGGCTCTGGCGAGGACCAGGCCGTGGACGAGTTCGCTGAGGGTCGAGCCGTGGCTGGTGCGCTGGAGGTAGTAGTCGACGGTACTTCGCCAGATCCCGTCGTCCAGGTGGTATCCGAGACGCCGGAACAGAGCACGCAGTTCCGTGGGCGAGAACAGGTAGCCGAGCATGAGGACATCGGCCTGCTTGGACGCCTTGTAGCGGTTGACCGTGTCGCCCTCGGCCTCGAGAACGCGGTCCAGCCGCCGGATGGTGCCGTAGCGGGCGCGGTAGGCGTCCCAGTCGAGTTCGGCGAGATCGTCGTAGCCCTCGAACTGGCTTATGACGCCTTGGTGGAAGGGCACCCGCAGGCGTCTGGAGACCTCCTCCCACTCCGGCAGCGCGTCGGCGCTCAGCCGGACCCGCTGGAACAGTTCCTCGCGCCGCCATGCGGGAAGGCGCCGCACGAGCTCCAGAGTGCGGGTGAGGACCCAGGCAGCCATGACGTTGGTGTACGCATTGTCGTCCAGCCCGGGCTTCGCGGCACCGGGATAGCCGTCGTGGTACTCGTCGGGGCCCACGACACCGCGGATCCGGTAGCGGCGCGTGTCATGGTCGAAGACTGCCAAGTCGGCCCAGAAGCGGGCGATCTGCAGCAGCATTTCCGCGCCTTTGGTGTGCAGGTACTCCGTGTCACCGGTGGCCTCGCAGTACTGCCAGACGTTGTAGGCGATCGCCGAACCCACGTGGTGCTGCAGGCGCGAGTGGTCCGGCAGCCAGCGGCCCGAGGCGGGGTTGAGATGCCATTCCTGGGACTCCTCACGCCCGTTGCTACCGCTCTGCCACGGATACATCGCCCCGGCCCTGCCGGCCGCGCTCGCCGCCGCGCAGGCCCGAGGGAGGCGTCGGTGGCGATAGTTCAGCAGCGCCCGGGACACCTCCGGAAGGTGCAGGTTGAGATAGGGGAGGACGAAGAGCTCGTCCCAGAACACATGACCCCGGTACGCCTCGCCGTGCAGACCCCGGGCCGGGACGCCTACATCCAGCTCCGCCGTGTGCGGTGACAGCGTCTGCAGGACGTGGAAGAGATGGAAGCGCAGGATGCGGCCGGCCTCTCCGGGCACCTGTACGTCCGTGCGTCGCCACAGCCGCTCCCAGGCCGCGACATGGGAGTCGAGCAAGGCCGGAAAGTCCGCCGCCACGGACACCCGCTCGACGGCCTCGCCGAGGGCATCGCTGATCGCTGTGTCCCGTGAGGTGTGCAGTGCCACCGTCTTGTCCACGGTGACGGGCCTGCCGCGGGTGATCGGGACGACCAGACGGTGGACGGCACGGTGGCGAGTGGACCGAAGCACTGATGAGACCGGAGCCTCGTCCGCGCGGACCGTCGTCCGGGCGGCCAGGGCGACGGTGATGTCCGAAGTGCTGGTGCGGCAGCACAGCCAGGTGGTGTGGGGTTCCTGCGCACCGGTTCGCACGTGGTTCAAGTGGTGGCGGTCGAGTGCGCGATAGCGGTGCACATTGCCGTTGATCACATCACCGTCGAGAGAGCTTTCGATCTCGATCTGCCCGGTCCAGTCTTCGGCCGTGAGCACCGTCCGCAGTGCGGCCAGGTGCGGGTCCTCCATGTGCACCAGGCGGGTCTGCTCGACGTTGAGCACACCCAGTTCGTCGTTCCGGTGGCGGGAGGACCGTGCGAGTGTGCCTCCGCGCAGATCCAGGGTGTGCCGGTGGTCCAGGAGGGTCTGCGTGCCGGGGGAGAACCACGGGCTCCACGTCCCGTCCGTGCAGCGCGCCCGGAACCGGAGAAAGAGCCAGTTGGGGAGGTTGACCACGTCTTCGTTCACGACCTGCCGCCCCGCCACGGTCGACTCCAGGCGGTTGTAGCACCCCGCTGCATAGGTGCCTGGACAGTGCACCAGGCCGGCCCGGCGTTCCGGCAGTGCGCCGCGTGTGGCGAAGTAGCCGTTGCCCAGTGTGCACAGGGACTCACGCAGCTGCTCGGCGGCGGGGTCGTAGCCCGTCCACTCCCATGTCCACTCCGACATCCGCCACCGTTCCCTCTCCTCCGCGGTCCGCGGGCGGGCCCAGGTGCCTGCGGCGGGCCTCAGACCCGCTGGGGGACGACGGCGACCGGGCAGTCCGAGTGGTGCAGCAGGGTGTGGCCGACCCGGCCGAGCTGGAGACCGAAGTGGCCGTGCCGGCGCTGAGCGCCGACGACGATCAGGTCCGCTTCGGCCGATTCCTGCAGGAGGACCTTGTGGGCGGTACCCTCGGCCGCCTTGCGGCGGACATCGACCTGAGGGTGCTCTCGTACCGCCTCGCGCAGGGCATCTTCGAGGCTGGTCGACACCCGCTCCTCGCGCAGCCTGGCGGCATCGTCGGCGATCAGCATGTGGTCCACGGGTTCCTGTGACGGATTGCGCCAGGCCCGTACGGCTGTCAGGGCACAGCCGCGCACCTCGGCTTCCCGGACGGCGAACCGTACGGCCCCCGCACCACCGGACGCGTCACCGACCCCCACCACCACGCGGCCGTAGGCTCCCCGGCGATTGGCTTCCGCGCCCCGGATGACGACGACCGGGCAGACGGCGCGGGCCGCGACCGCGAGGCTGACGGATCCCAGCAGCATCCCGGCGATCTCGCCGCGCCCACGTGACCCCGTCACCAGGGCGAACGCCTCGGGCGCCATCCGCAGCAGCGCGGACACGGCGTCCTCCGGCAGTGCCTTGCCGGACACCTTGACCTCGGGATTGCGTCGCCGGGCCCGTTCCACGCACGACGCGACGATGTGCTCGGCCATGACCTCCTCGGCCGGACGATCGGTGCTGAAGGACGGTTGGGCCCCCTCGTACAGCTCCCAGAGGGAGGCATGGACGAGATGGAGGGGCAGACCGTGCCGTGCCGCCTCGTCCACGGCCCAGTCGACCGCTGCCAGACTGCAGTCCGATCCGTCGACGCCCACGACCAGTGGGAGTTCCATAGCCGTCACCGCCTTCTCGCCCGGCTGCCGAGGTCCTCCTGTGAATACCGTCGCACTGCCTGCCCGGCGCCGCGACACGCCGCCGGGGCCCAGGCCAGGGTGGCTCTCCGGCCGGTTTGCGACCTGTCAGGTCATGGTGATGCTTGAGGCATCGGCCGGGCCGGGTCCCCGGCCACCCTTCGAGGACCGAGACCATGCCCGTCACTGTTCCGCACATCGTGAGCGATGTGATGACCACGCCCGCGGTCGCCGTCGGGCGCGACGCGCCGTTCAAGGAGATCGCGCGGGTCATGGACGAGCGGCACGTGAGTGCCCTGCCGGTCGTGAGCCGCGCAGGGCGGGTCGTGGGCGTGGTGTCCGAGGCCGACCTGCTGCCCAAGGAGGAGTTCCGGGATCGCCGGCCCACCCGCTCCGAGCGCATGCGACTGCGGTCCGACCTGGCCAAGGCGGAAGGTGTGATCGCTGAGGAGGTGATGAGCACGCCCGCTGTCACGGTCCACCCGGACGACACCCTGGCCCGGGCAGCACGCCTCATGGCCGTACACCACGTCAAACGGCTCCCCGTCGTAGATGCCGAGGACGGATTGCGCGGCATCGTCAGTCGTGGCGACCTGCTGAGCATCTTCCTGCGGTCGGACGAGGACATCGAGGAGGAGGTCCGCCGCACGGTGGTGTCCTACCTGTTCCCCGCGCACGCCCACGCCATCGACGTGTCCGTGCGGGACGGTGTCGTCGGGCTCCGCGGGCCCGTCCACGACACCTCGCTCATCTGGGTCGCCGAGCGCCTCGTGAACGGGTTGGAGGGCGTGGTGGGCGTCGAATCCCAACTGGGCGGCGAGGGTTCCGGACCGCACGGCCCTGCGTCCGAGCCATGACCGTCTACTGATCGGCAGGCGTGATCCGGCGGCCAGTGAGGTTGGTGGGCTCGATCGACACCCACATCTCGCGCGCGCCGCCCGCCCACGGCGTGGTGTGCGCGCGTCGGGCGAGCCCGCGTACCGCCTCGGGGTCCGTCACCACACGTGCCGGTCCGACGGCCAGCACGCTCCAGCCTTGGCTCAGGGCGTCGTCCACGTGGTCGACTTCGAAGGCGACCTCCGTCTCCGCTGCCGCCGCCGTCACGGAGTCGGGCGCGGTCCGGAAGACGATGGCGTCATCGACGAATTCGTAGTTGACCGGGACGACCGCCGGGCGGCCCTCGGACGTCGCCACCGCGACCCGCCCCACCCCGTGCGTGGAGAGCAGGGTGCGGCACTCCTCCCGGCTGAGGTCCCGAAGCTGAGGGTGCAGCAGTGCGTGGCCCTGACCGGGCGGGAGATCGATGCCTCCGCCACGCAGTGCGGCGACCGAGGTGCCCAGCGCGTCGGCCAGTCTGATGAGCGTCGCCAAGGTCGGATCGGCGGGCTGTTCCTCCAGATAGGCCAGATAGTAGGGCGACATTCGCGCGCGGCCGGCTGTCTCCTCTCGGCTCAGTCCGCGCCTTCGGCGTTCGACGGCCACCCGCCGGCCGATGTCACCGGGATTGCCCGTCCCGGCCGGCCTGGTCACTGGGGACGCGGCCGTCGCCTCGCCGGTTGGCGGCGGCGCCTCGCCCACCCCCGGGGGCTGCTCGTGCTCGAGATGGCGTATGTGGGCGTCCGGGCCGGGAAACACGAGCGTCACATCGTTCGTGTCCGACCAGCGCACGTCGTAGGGGGGTGTTCCGTCGTCGTGGTGGAGTCCGACGATCTCGCCGTCGCGCCTGGCTGCGCCGGTCGCCGGACTCTCGATGACGAGTTGGTCGCCGAGGTGAGCTCGCATGGTCGCCGCCCTCTCCTCAGAATGGTGCTGTATCCAACCTGCCACGCGGGCCGCACCGCCGCACGGGGCGGCGGGCCCGTATCCGCGAGGTGGGTGTCCCGCACCGGGAGGCACCATGCATCACCGAACAGTCGAGGAGCTCATGTCCCGGGACGTCGTCCGGGCACGGCCCGACACGCCGTTCAAGGAGCTCGTCAGGCTGCTGGAGGAGAACGACGTCACCGCCGTACCCGTGGTGGACGAGCTCGACCGTCCGATGGGCGTGGTGTCCGAGGCCGACCTGCTGCGCAAGAGCGCCGACCAGGCCGACCCGACCGGCAGGACCCCCATTCCGCATCTGGAGGCCTGGGAACGTGCCAAGGCCGAGGGATCCCGGGCCGAGGAACTGATGTCCGCTCCCGCGGTGTGCGCCCGGCCCGAGTGGACCGTGGTCGAGGCTGCCCGCCTCATGGAAGCCCAGAACGTCAAACGCCTGCCCGTGGTCGACGAAGCCGATCGGCTGCTCGGCATCGTCAGCCGTGGTGATCTGCTGCGGGTCTTCCTCCGCCGTGACGAGGCCATCCGCGAGGAGATCACCGGAGACGTTCTGCGGCGCACCTTGGGGCTCGATCCGAGGGACGTGACCGCGGAGGTCCGCGATGGGCGCGTCGCCCTCGCAGGCACCGTGGAACACAGGAGTCTGATCCCGGTCATCGAGCAGTTGTGCCGGGGCGTCGACGGCGTGGTCTCGGTCACCACGCAGATCGCCTTCCGGACGGACGACGCCCGGGACACACCTACCGGCACCCTGTGAAGCAACTGGGCTTCACAGGGGTTGTCCGGCTGTCTGACGGGTGCTGGGACGTGGGGCGTCGGCACGTCGCGTTCGGCGGTCTCCAGCAGCTGATGAGCCAGATCGACCAGCGCCCTGCCTGCCGCCAGCTCGTCGCCGATCTCCGACACGTTCGTGTCCGCCGGATGTAAGTACGCGGTTCCGTGGCCGGTGAGCGCCGTTGTGCCGGTGTCCGGCGCCAAGTGGGCCTTTGTCGTTCCGTCGTCGTCCTCGAAGAGGTCGAGACGCACCTTCCACTGTCCTGTGTGCGACATCGTTCACTCCTAGCCTCCGCGTCTTCACGATCCGACGCCGGCCGTCCTGAATCACGGGGCCGACGGGCTACCGGCCCTGGAAGCCGGTTCTGCGGCCCGGTCCTGCGGCCGTCACATCTGGGGTACGACGGCCACGGGACATGGTGCGTGATGCAGCAGTGCGTGGTTGATCAGGCCGAGTTGCAGTCCCGGATGCCCAACTCGCCGCCGAGCGCCCACGACCAGCAGATCTGCGGTCGACGCGGCCTCCAACAGCGCCTGGCGCGCCGGTTTCTCGATCAAGCGCCGGCTCACCGCGGCGTCGCCGTACCTTTCCACAGGCCGGCGCAGAGCGTCGTCGAGCACCTGCGCCGGGGGACGCCGGTGGGCCTCCAACTGCCATGAGGGTGCCTGTGGCGTCGTACAGGCACCGGACGGTGCGCTCCAGGCGTGCACGGCCTCGAGCCGGCACCGCCGCACCTGGGCCTCGCGCACCGCGAAGTCCACGGCCGTGCCGCTGCCCTCCCCGTCCTCGACACCCACGACGACGCTTCCGAACCGGGCATTGTGGTGCTCCGAACTGCCGCGCACCACGACCACAGGGCAGTCGGCGCGTGCGGCCACGGCGAGGCTGACCGAGCCGAGGAGCATGCCGGGAAGGTCTCCGAGTCCCCTGTTGCCCAGGACCAGCGCGAAGGCATTACGCCCCTCGACGACCAGGGCGGAAGCCGCGTCCTCGTGCGACACCCCGCTGGACACTTGCACCGCCGGCGCGCCCTCCCTGGCGCGCGCCGAGGCAGCGCTGATCACGACGGACGCCTCCTGCTCACCGGCCGCCGCGTGCAGCAGGTGGAGCGGGATCCCGTGCCGGGCCGCCTCGTCGGCGGCCCAGTCGACGGCCTCGAGGCTCGCCTCGGATCCGTCGACGCCCACCACCAGGGGAATCGTCACCGCGCCTGTCTCCTCTCCTGCCGCACGCCCCGCTTTCGCGCCCGCCCCCCGGGGTCCACATGCGCCGTGGCGAGGACCGGGAGATCCTCGAAGGGGAGAAACTCGTCGCTCCCGGTATGCAGGCGATGTCCGGACCGTCCACGCGATCGGACCTCGTTCGCCGTCCCCTCCAGGTTCTTACGAGACGGAGACCGCCGCCATGCAACCAGTCGTCACCGTGGGCCTCGACGGCTCGCCCGAGAGTCTGGCCGCCGCCCGCTGGGCCGCCGAAGAGGCCGGGAGGCGAAAGCTCACTCTCCGGCTGTTGCACGCGTGGCCGATGCTTGCCCCGGAGCCGGCTCGTCTCCCGGCGGAAGTCGATCAGAACTACTGGGCGAAGCGTCTCGTCGACACGGCGCAGGCTGAACTCCGGACCCGCCACCCGGGCCTGGCCATCGACAAGAGCCTGGTCGCCGACGACGCCGAGCACGCCCTGCTCCAAGCGGCCTTGGAGTCGGAGATGGTCGTCCTGGGCTCCCGAGGACTCGAGTCCGTCGAGAGCTACTTCCTCGGGGACGTCAGCATGCCCGTCGTGGCACGGGCCGAACGGCCCGTGGTGCTGGTGCGCGCCGAACCCCGAGACGAGAAGGGACCGGCCACGGCCGCGAGCCGTGTCGTGGTGACTCTGAAACTGCGCGGATCGCCGGACGACCTACTCGATTTCGCCTTTCATACCGCTGCGGCCAGGGACGTTCCCGTCCTCGCCGTCCACGGCCGCAGCGTGCCGCTTCGCGCACGTACGCCCTGGGGAGTGGACCACGGCTTCAGCGAGGAGACGACCCGGGACGCCCACGAGCAGGTGAGCAAAACGCTGCAGCCGTGGCGGGAGAAGTACCCGCGGGTGGACGTGGCCGACAGCATCCGTCTCGAAAGCCCTGCCAAGGCCGTCGTACGAGCCGCGGAGGGCGCCTCACTGCTGGTTGTGGGCCGACGCCGGCACCGTGCCGGTCTGGCGCCCCACCTCGGTCCGGTGGCGCAGGCCGCCGTCCATCATGGACACTGCCCGGTCGCCGTGGTTCCTCATGACTGAGCCCGGTGTCCGCGAGCCGCGTGCCGACGTGTCCGCTCTGCGGTCGAGTGCTCCGCACGACGGGGAGCCGCTGTCGCGTGCTGCGGTGTGCGAGACCCACACCGCGACGCTGTTCTTCGTCGGCGACCGAGCCTACAAGCTCAAGAAGCCGGTCGATCTGGGGTTCCTGGACTACACCACGGTCGCTGCGCGCCGAGCTGGGTGCGAGAGGGAAATAGCCCTCAACCGCCGCTTCGCCCCCGACGTCTACGTGGGACTCGGTGAGTTCCACGGTCCCGACGGGGAGTCACCTGAACCGCTCGTGGTGATGCGTCGCATGCCGGAGGAGCGCCGCCTCTCCCATCTCGTCAGGGCGGGGGCTGCCGTGGACGACGTCCTTCGCACCGTCGCCCGGCAACTGGCCGCATGGCACGCGCACGCACCCCGTGGCCGCGACGTGGACGAGCAGGGCACGCGGGACGCGCTGTCGGCACGGTGGGAGGCGAGCTTCGCGCAGGTCCAGACACTGGCCGCGGACGGCGCCGTGCCCGACTGCCTGACGGAGATCGAGGGGCTGGTGCGCCGCTATCTCGCCGGTCGCAAGCGGCTGTTCGACACCCGTATCGAGCAGGGACGGGTGGTCGACGGCCACGGTGACCTGCTCGCCGAGGACGTCTTCTGCCTCGACGACGGCCCCCGTGTCCTGGACTGCCTGGAGTTCGACGACCGCCTCCGCTATGTCGACGGCCTGGACGACGCCGCCTTCCTCGCCATGGACCTGGAACAGCTCGGAGCCCCGGAGGCCGCTACCTACTTCCTCGCCCGGTACGGCGAATACTCCGGGGATCCCGCGCCCCCTTCCTTGTGGCACCACTACGTCGCCTACCGCGCCTTCGTCCGCGCCAAGGTCTCGGTGATCCAGGCCCGGCAGGGCGCGCCGGGTGCCGAAGCGGCGTCGCGGCGGCTTGCTTCCATGGCGCTGCGCCACCTGCGCACCTCCGCCGTCGGCCTCACCCTGGTCGGCGGGCTGCCCGGCAGCGGGAAGTCCACCCTCTCCGGCGCCCTGGCCGACCGGCTGGGGGTCACCCTGCTCAGCAGCGACCGCATGCGCAAGGAACTGGCGGGCATCCCGGCGGAGCAGTCCGCCGCGGCGGGCTACGGCGAAGGCCTGTACACGCCCGAGTGGACGGCCAGGACCTACGCCGCCCTGCTCGAGCGAGCGGCCGCACTGCTGTCCTCCGGTGAATCGGTGGTGCTCGACGCCACCTGGTCCGACGCCGCACAGCGCGAAGCCGCTCTGCGCCTGGCCGACCGAACCAGCGCCGGGCTGGTGGCCCTCCACTGCCAGGTGCCGGGCGAAGTGTCGGCGGCTCGTCTGAGCACGCGCGCCCCGGGCATCTCCGACGCCGGTCCCGACATCGCCACCGCCATGGCTGCCAAGGAGCCGCCGTGGCCCGAGGCCGTCCCGGTCGACACCAGTGGCGCGCTGGAGTCCGCGGTGGCCCAGGCGCTGGGGGCCGTACGCCCGTGGGGCAGTGGTCAGGCACCGGTCTTCCGCCGCCCGTACATGGAGCCGGACTGAGGTGGTGCGAGCGGCCGTGTTGCCCGCGTGCAGTGCGGGGGTGACCGTGGAGGTGGGGGAGCGAGGGAGTGAAAGCGGTGCGAGCGCTCGTCTACCACGGCCCGGCCCACACGTCCTGGGACACCGTCCCCGACCCGGTGATCGAGGAGGCGGCCGACGCGATCGTGCGGATCGACGCCACCACTGTCTGCGGCACTGATCTGCACATCCGGCGGGGCGACTTCCCCGAGGTGAAGCCGGGGACGGTCCTCGGCCACGAAGCCGTCGGCGAGGTCGTCGACGTCGGTCCGCAGGTCCACCACCTGCGCCCCGGCGATCAGGTGATCGTGTCGTCCGTTTCGGCCTGCGGTGATTGCGCGGAGTGCCGCGACGGCAGGTACGGACAGTGCCGTGGGGGTGGCGGATGGATCCTGGGGACTCTGATCAACGGCGCCCAGGCCGAGCTGGTGCGTGTGCCGTTCGCCGATCACTCCACCACCCGACGGCCCCCCGACCTCCCGCTCGCTGACGCGGTCTTGCTCGCCGAACTCCTTCCCACCGCCTACGAGGTCGGGGTCCGCAACGGACACGTCGGCCCCGGAGACACCGTCGTCGTGGTGGGTGCCGGCCCCGTCGGTCTCGCCACGGTGGTCATTGCTCGCCTCTATTCGCCTCGCAGGATCATCGTCGTCGACCTGGCCGGCGCTCGGCTGGAGAACGCCAAGCGTGTGGGGGCGGATGCCGCCGAATCGCCAGGAACCATGATCGCCGAGCTGTCCGAGGGGCCCGGGGCCGACGTGGTCATCGAGGCGTCCGGCGACCCGGACGGTTTCGTCCTCTGCACGCGTGCCGTCCGCACGGGAGGGCACATCGCCAACATCGGCACGCACGGCAAACCGGTGTCTCTGCATCTGGAGTCCCTTTGGCGCAAGAACGTGACGATCAGCACGGGCCAGGTCGACACGTCCTCCACACCGTGGCTGCTGGAGCTGTTGCGGTTCGGCCGTCTGCCCGTCTCCCCGTTGGTCACCCACACGTTCGGCCTCGACCAGATGGAAGGCGCCTATGAGGAGTTCGCCCGTGGCACCAGCACAGGCGCCCTGAAAGTCGTGCTGCACCGGGAGTCGTCATGACCTCTGGGTGGTTCTTTCGACCAGGAACCGCGTGGTGTCGGACAGAGTGGTCAGGTCCGGGTAGTCCTCTTCGTCGATGCGGACGCCCGCACGTTCGGACAGCAGCTCGACCAGGCTGAGGAAATCGAGCGAATCCAGTTCGAGCACATCGCGGAACTTGTCGTCCGGTTCGACCAGAGTGAAGTCGGCGTCGGGGATGATCTGCGTGATCGATTCCTTGATCAGCGACAGAGCTTCCGCGCTGTTCAGTGGCTTCATCTGACTCACAGCTCCTCCGGTCTCTGCAGAAGTCGGTCGACCGCCGTGAGATAGCGCGCGCCCATGGCGCCGTCCGTGGCCCGGTGGTCGGCGGCCAGGGTCGCGGTCACCACCGGACGCACTCCGAGCATGCCGCCCGCGGCCCAGGGCCGCTCGACGACGGCGCCGAAGCCCACCAGGGCCACCTGGGGCGGGTGGATCACCCCGAACACGGCCTCCACGCCCTGGTCGCCCAGGCTGGTGACGGTCAGCGTGGCGCCGGCCATTTCGCTCCCGCGCAGCCGCCCTCGACGGGCACGCTGCACCAACTCCTTCAGACGGGTCATGAGGGCGTCGGGCGGCAGTGTGTCGGCGTTGTGGATCACCGGGGCGAGCAGACCGCCCTGCCGGAGCGAGACCGCGATGCCCAGATTGATCTCGGATGCGGGGGAGAAACCGCCGTTCTGCCAGGAGCCGTTGAGCGCCGGCACCTCGCGTGCCGCTGCGGCGGCGGCTTTCAGGAGCAGGGCCGCCGGTACGAGTCGGTCGGCGGGCGTACGAGCGCGATTGATCCGGCGGAGCCAGTCCTCGGCAGCCGTCAGGTCGATGGTGGTGTACAGGTAGTAGTGCGGGATCTCCCGCTTGGAGCGGCTCATGAGGTCGGCGATGGCACGGCGCATGGTGTCCGTACGGTCCTCCGGGCCGCTGTCTCTTCGTGCGGCGGCGTCCGGACGCCTGTCGCCCTTCAGCGGGCCTCGATCGGGCAGCTCGGCGCCCTTTCGTCCGGCAAGGGTGCGCATGGCCGTGCGCACGTCCGCCGCCCGCACGGCTCCGCCGTCCCCGGTGCCCCGCACCGCCGCCAGGTCGACGCCGAGGTCTTGGGCGAGGCGCCGTGCGTACGGGGTGGCCCGCACCCTCGGGGTCAGCGGCAGCTGGGCGTGCTCCACGTCGGCGCGTGTGATCCGGCCGCCCGGGCCGGTGCCGTGCAGTGTCGTCAGGTCCACACCGCGCATCACGGCGAGGTGCCGTACGAGCGGACCGGCGCCGATCACCGAGTCGGCTCCACCGGACGGCTCCGGGGGCGCGTGTACGTGCTCGTCGGTCGGTTCCTTCCGGGATGCGGCGAGTGCCGACTCCGGGGTTGCCTCGGGCTTGCGGGCCGCCTTCTTCCGAGGCGCCGGACGCTGGTGCCGTGCGGCCGGTTCCTGGTCGGCCGCCGCGCGCGTAGGCGCCTTGTTCAAGACGGGCTCCCCGGTCGGCTCTGCGGACCTGGCCGGGACCCGCTCTGCCCCGGTTTCCACCGGCCCGCCGGAGGCGCCCACCCGCACGTCCGGCACGGCTTGCTCCTCGATCAGCGCGAGCGGTGTTCCCACAGGTACCCGGGTACCGGGCTCCACGAGCAACTGCCCCACGGTCCCGGACTGGAAGCACTCGACCTCGATGGCGGCCTTGTCGGTCTCCACGACCGCCATGACCTCGCCCTTGTGCACCCGGTCCCCGGGACTCACGAGCCACTCCTGCAGCAGCCCTTCGTCCATGTCCGCGCCGAGCGAGGGCATCGTGAACGCGGTCATCTCAGCCCGGCCTTCCGGTCACCGGTTGCCGTTCCGCCCCGTTGGCTCCGGTCGGCACCGGTTCGCCCACGGCGCGGTGCGCGGCTGCGACGATTCCGTCGACCTGAGGCAGCGCGGCCTCCTCCAGCCTGCGTGCGTAGGGTATGGGCACTTCGGCGCTGCATACCCGCTCGACGGGGGCGTCGAGGTCGTAGAAGTGCTGTTCCGTGAGGCGTGCCGAGATCTCCGTGGCGAGGCTGCCGGTGCGCCAGCCCTCGTCGACGACGACGGCACGGTGGGTGCGAGCGACCGAGTCGCCGACGGTGGCGTCGTCCAGTGGGCGCAGCGTGCGCAAATCGATGACCTCGGCGCTGATGCCGCCGCTCGCGAGGTCGTCGGCGGCGGCCAATGCCTTGGGGAGGGAGCCGCCATACGTGATCAGTGAGACGTCCGTGCCGGGTCGGCGGACGGCCGCGTGGTCGATGTCGACGGGACCGGCGTGGGCGGGCAGGTCGCCCGAGACGTTGTACAGGCTGCCGTGCTCGAAGATCAGCACCGGGTCGGGGTCGGCGAGCGCGGGGGCCAGCATGCACCGGGCGTCGGTGAGGGTCGCCGGGGCCAGGACCCTCAGGCCCGGGATGTGCGCGTACCAGCCCTCCAGGCTGTGCGAGTGCTGGGCCGCGAGCTGTCGTCCCGCGCCCGTGGTCATCCGGATCACGATCGGTACGGGCAGTTGGCCGCCCGACATGTGCAGCAGGGTCGCCGCGTTGTTGAGGATCTGGTCCAGGGCCAGCAGGCTGAAGTTGACCGTCATGATCTCGACGATCGGCCGCATGCCCGCCACGGCGGCACCGATGCCCGCACCGACGAACGCCGACTCGGACAGGGGGGCGTCGCGGATCCGTTCCGGCCCGAACTCCTCCAGCAGGCCGAGGCTGACACCGAAGCAGCCGCCGTACCGGCCGACGTCCTCGCCCATCAAAAACACCCGCTCGTCGCTGCGCAGCGCCTCGCGCATGGCTTCGCGCATGGCCTCCCGATAAGTCGTCTTCCGGTCGGAAGGAGCGGCGGCTTCGGCGACACGCGTGTGCGTCGTGGTCATGGCCGGGTCACCTCCACCGGGCTGGTGACGTACTTCAGCAGGTCCTCGACGGGCTCTTCCGGAGCCTGCTCGGCAGCCTCCACGGCCGCGTCGATCTCAGCGGCCAGACGGTCCTCCAAGGCTGTGCGGGCCTTGTCGGAAAGCTCCTTCGCATCCTGCAGCCGCCGGGCAAGCCCCTCTACCGGGTCGCGTTCCTTCCAGTGCTCGATCTCGGCCTTGTCGCGGTAGCGGTCGGAGTCGTACATGGAGTGGGCGCGGAAGCGGTACGTGCGCATCTCCAGGAAGTGCGGCCCCGTTCCGGCACGCACCCCTTCGGCGGCCCGGCGGGCGGCGTCCTCGACGGCGAAGACGTCCATGCCGTCGACGGCCCAGGAGACCATGCCGTACGCGGCCGCGCGCAGCGCGAGGTCGGTCTGGGCCTGGTGGCGGGCCAGCGCGGTGCCCATCGCGTACAGGTTGTTCTCGCAGACCAGCAGCAGGGGCAGCTGCCAGAGCGCGGCGAGGTTGGCGGTCTCGTGGAACTCGCCCTCGGCGAAGGCGCCGTCGCCGAAGAAGCAGCAGGTGACGCGGTTACGTCCGGTCATGCGGTCGGCGAGGGCGAGGCCGGCCGCGAGGGGGAGCCCGCCGCCGACGATCGCGTTGCCGCCGTAGAAGCGGCGGCCGGCGTCGAAGAGGTGCACCGAGCCGCCACGGCCGCGGCTGCATCCGGTGGCCTTGCCGAACATCTCGGCCATGATCGCCTCGGCCGGGACGCCGCGGGCGAGTGCGTGTCCGTGCTCGCGGTACGTCGACACGACCGCGTCGTCATCCGTGAGCGACTCGTTGACACCGACGGCCACGGCCTCCTCGCCGATGTAGAGGTGCATGAAACCGCGGATGCGCGCCGCGCTGTACAGCTCCACGCAGCGTTCCTCGAAGCGGCGGACGCGCACCATGGATTCCAGCAGGGCCAGGCGATGTGCGGCCCGACGCTTCGGCCGGGCGGCGGGCCGTGGTGTGCGAGGGGTGCGTGTGGTGGTCATGCGGGCTGCTCCGTCCTCGCGGTGGAGACGGCCTCCGAAGCGGAGTCCTCCAGGGTGGAGATGTCGCCCTCGGGCAGCCCGAGTTCACGGGCCCGCAGCAGACGGCGCATGACCTTGCCGCTGCGGGTGTGTGGCAGGTGCTGGTCGAAGGCGATCTCGCGGGGCGCCACGGCCGGGCCCAGCCGGCGCCTGGCGAAGGCCAGCAGGTCCCGCCGGGTCGCGCTGCTCGCGTCGAAGCCGGGCCGCAGCGTGACGAACGCCTTGACGACGTTCCCTGCCACGGGGTCCGGCCGGCCGATGACCCCGGACTCGGCGACAGCCGGATGCTCCATCAGAGCGCTCTCGACCTCGAACGGCCCGATGAGGTGTCCTGCCGACTTGATGACGTCGTCTGCGCGCCCGACGAACCAGTACCAGCCATCGGCGTCGCGCCGTACCAGGTCGCCGGTGAGGTACCAGCCGTCCGCGAAGGCTGCCGCGGCGCGCGGCTCGTCGTGCAGATAGCCGCGGAACATGGAGGGCCAGCCGGGCCGGAGCGCCAGCTCACCCTCTACGCCGGGCTCCTCCAGTACGGTGACGTGCCCGTCGGCAACCTCGGCCCGGCCGTCCTCACCGCGCCGCAGCACCACTGCCTCCACACCGGGCAGCGGACGCCCCATCGAGCCCGGGCGGATGTCGCAGGCGGCGAAGTTGGCGATCATGATGGCGCCGGTCTCGGTCTGCCACCAGTTGTCGTGCACCGGCAGGCCGAGCACATCCTGACCCCACACCACCGCCTCCGGATTGAGCGGCTCGCCGACCGACGCGATGAACCGCAGCGCACTCAGGTCGAACGAGCGGGGCAGTTCATACGGCCCCGTCCTCGGCGTCGTGCGCATCAGCATGCGCAGAGCAGTCGGTGCCGTGTACCAGACGCTCACTGCCTGCTCGGCGAGGATCCGGTACCAGCGGCGGGCGTCGTAGTCGCCCTCGTCCACCACGGCCGTCACACCGTGCATGAGAGGGGCGACGATCCCGTAGGACATGCCGGTGACCCAGCCCGGGTCCGCGGTGCACCAGAACACGTCGTCCTCGTGGAGGTCGAGGGCGTACAGCGCGGTCATGTAGTGGGCGACGGCCGCCTCGTGCACGTGCACCGCGCCCTTGGGAATGCCGGTCGTGCCGCTCGTGAAGTGCAGCAGGGCCATGTCGTGGGGGGAGGTCGGCGGGATCGTGAAGGTGTCGGCCGCGTCGGCCATCAGGGTGGTGAGGGACAGGGTGCCGGGCAGGTCGTCCGCGCCCTCGCCGACGATCAGTACGTGGCGCAGGGCGGCGAGTGCGTCGCGTCGCCCTGCAACCTTCTTCCGGTACAGGTCCGCCGTGGTGACCAGCACCTGCGCGTCGCCCAGCGTCATCCGCTGGAACACCGGGTCGGGTCCGAAGGCGGAGAACAGCGGGCACAGGACACTGGTGTTCTTCAGCGTGCCGAGGACCACGGTGTACAGCTCGGGGCAGCGCCCCAGCAGCGTCACCACCCGGTCGCCGTACCCGATCCCGAGGCCGCGGAGCACGTTGGCGAAGCGTGCCGTCGAGCGGGCCAGCTCCCCGTACGTCACCGAGGTGACGGAGTCGTCTCGTCCCACGCAGCGCAGTGCTTCCACTGTGGCCCGCTCCGACGCCGCGTGCCGGTCCACGGCCTCGTGCGCGATGTTCAGTCCCCGCCCACCAGGCAGCCACTGCAGCCTGCGGCGTGCCGCCTGCCACGAGAAGCTCGCGCACTCCTTGTCGTAGTCGCGCAGATTGGGGGCGGTGCGCAGCGGAGTGCCCTTCCGGATGGTCTGCCATGGCATGCCGGCCCCTCCTTCCTCCGGGCCCTTTTCGACCATCCGCCCGGCTCGCCATGTCCGCACTGGGTCGAAGGGCCCTCGTCCGCGGCCGGACGGCTCAGATCCGCGTCATCCTTCTCGCCTGCCGGGGCGGAACGAGGAGGCTGATGACGCCGTCGCTCAGGGAGCGAGGGAGAAGTAGTTCTCCTCCTCCTGGGTGAAGTGCAGGCGCAGGACCGTGTTCAGGCCGTAGAGACACGAGCGCAGGTCGTCGAGCTGCTCGGGGGAGAGGCCCCCGTCTGCGTGGGCAAGTTGCAGGTGGGTGGCGATGCGGCGGGAGAGACGTTCTATTTCGGTGTGGGCACGGCTCATGGTGGCGGTGGCCTCGGGTCCGCCGAGCGTCGGCGCGAGGGCCGGGTACAGCTCGTGCTCCTCGGCGTACTCGTGCGGAAGGAGCCGTTCGACGAGCAGCCGGTGGGTGTCCTCGACGGCTTCCAGGGCCTGGGGGCCAGGGGAGTCGGACAGTCGGTCGGCGGCGTCGCGGACGGATTCGAGGACGTCCTGAAGCCCTTCGTGTTCGGCGGCGAAACGGTGGATGAGGGCCTCGGCGTCCGGTGCGAGGGTCGGCCGGGCGGCCTGGCCGACTCGCAGGGCGCGCAGGGCGTTGAGGATGACGGTGACGTCGATGCCCTCCTGGAGCAGCGCGCCGGCGGCGGGCGGGAGCAGGCCGGCGGCGGCCGCGGCCATGGCCGCCAGGGACATCAGCATGCCGCCGAGGGCGCTCTGGACGGCGATGCGCCGTGCCCGCTGGGCGATGGAGACGGCGTCGGCGAGGCGCTCGACGCGATCGGTGGTCAGGATGATGTCGGCGGCTTCGGAGGAGGCGGTGGAGCCGCGTGCGCCCATGGCGACGCCGATGTCGGCGGCGGCGAGGGCCGGGGCGTCGTTGACGCCGTCGCCCACCATCACCGTGACCGCGTGCTCACCTTCGGCCCGTACGGCGGCGACCTTGTCGGCGGGGGAGAGCTCGGCGCGTACGTCGTCCAGACCGAGGACGGTGGCGACTTCGCGGGCGGGTGCGGCACGGTCGCCGGTGAGCATCAGTAGCCGCGTGAAGCCCGCCGCCCGCAGGTGGCGCAGGGTGCGCGGTGCGTCGGGGCGCAGCGGGTCGCGCAGCAGGATGGCGCCGGCCAGGTGTCCGTCGAGGGTCAGCCAGGCGACGGCCGCGCCGTCGAGGAGGGCGCGCTTGTCGACCGCCCGGGCCCAGGTCGGCCGGTCCTCGCCGACGGCGATACGGCCGATGGCGAGCCGGTGCCCGTCGGCGGTGCCGGTGGCGCCCCGGCCCGGTTCCTCGGTGACGTCGGAGGGGATCGACAGCTCCAGCTTGCGATCCCGGGCGGCGTCGACGATGGCCTGGGCCAGTACGTGGGGCGAGTACTGGTCGAGGGAAGCCGCTAGGCGCAGGACTTCCGTGGGTTTGACGCCGGGGGCGGCGGTGACGTCGACAACGCGGGGCCGGCCTCGGGTGAGGGTGCCGGTCTTGTCGAGCAGGAGGGTGCGGGCGCGGCCCAGGTTCTCCAAGGCGCCGCCGTCGCGGATGACGACGCCGATGCGGGAAGCGCGGGAGAGACCGGAGACGATGGCGACCGGTGCCGCCAGCAGCAGCGGACACGGGGTGGCGACCACCAGTACGGCGACCGCTCGTACGGCCGAGCCGCTGATCAGCCACGCCAGTCCCGCCACCGCCAGGGACAGCGGCAGGAACCAGGCCGCGTACCGGTCCGCCAGCCGCACGACCGGCGCGGACCCGGCGCCGGCCTGCTGGGCCAGTCGCACGATCCCGGCGTACGTGCTGCCCTGCTCGGTGGCCGTGGCCCGCATCTCGAAGGCGCCTCCGGCGTTGACCACGCCGCTGCGCACGGTTTCCCCGCCGGCCCGCTCGACCTGCAGGGGCTCACCGGTGAGCACCGACTCGTCGAGGACCGCGGCGGCGCTCTCCACGCGGCCGTCGACGGGAACCACCTCACCAGGGCCGACGACGAGCAGGTCACCGGCGGCGACCTCCGCCAGGGGCACCATGGTCACCCTGCCGCGAGTGCGGCGGCGTGCGGAGCGTGGTGCGTGCTCCAGCAAGGAACGCAGGTCGTGCGAGGCGCGTCGCTGGGCTGCGGCCTCCAGGGTGCGGCCAGTGGCCAGCATCAGGGCGATCAGGCCACCTGCCAGGTACTCGTGCACGGCCAGGGTGCCGCCGAGCGCGAGGACGGCGATGAGGTCCACACCTGTGCGGCCCTGCCGCAGCGCGGCCAGCACCCATCCCACCGCGGGAACGAGGGCAAAGAGGGTGCCCAGTTCCCAGAAGAGGCCGGCCAAGTCACCGGCATCCATGAGCCAGGCGATGCCACCAGCGATCAGGGCCGCCGCGGTCACGGCCAGCAGGACGGGTTCGAGCCGTGGCGACACACCGGCCGCGATCGAGCGACGCAGTCGTGCCGTGAGGGAGGGTCGGTCATTCATGGCATACCTGAGTGCCGGGTGCGATGACTCTCGGGTCGAGTCCTTCTTCATGACATCGCCGCACTACGAGTGCACGCCAGGGGACGTTCGTCCCTGTTCCTGGGCCGACCGCCGACCGCCGACCGCCGACCGCCGACCGCCGACCGTATTCGGTCGCCCTCGCCGCCGTCGGCGAGAGGCGTGGGCGGAACATAGTTGCTCTCATCCACCACAACTGTCGGCCCCGGTCAACGGGACCAATGGACCCCGCGTACGTGTCCACGTGGCTCTGTCGGCGCGGCGCCCCAGCGGAAATGCTGCGATCGTAGGTGTGAGGGGACGGCGGGGCTCCACGTGCCGTCCGCTGCGCCGAAGGAGGCCGGTCATGAGCACCGACACCGATGTGCATGCCTCCCAGCCGCCCGCGTCCGACGGGCTCGTCATGGGCAAGGACGGTATGGCCGCCCTCGTGGACGTCCTGAACCGGCGCGGCTTCACCGTGGTCGGACCCACCGCCCGGGACGGCGCCATCGTGCTGGCGGAGCTGCGGTCGGCCGACGAGTTGCCGTACGGGTGGGGTGTGGAGCTGGAGGCCGGGCAGTACCGGCTGCGGGAGCGGTCGGACGGCGCGGCCTTCGCGAACGCGGCGGGTCCCCAGTCCTGGAAGTCCTTCCTGCACCCGGCGCGAGTGCGGGAATGGAGTGCCGACCGGGTGGAGGGGGAGCTGGTCTTCACAGCAGACCAGGCCACGCCGCCCCGGTACGCCTTCCTGGGCGTGCGCCCCTGCGATCTGAGGGCCATCGCCATCCAGGACCGGGTACTGACCGGTGGGGCGTACCGGGACTCCGGCTATGAGGGGCGGCGTTCCGGGGCCCTGCTGATCGTGGTCGAGTGCACGGAGCCCGGCGCCACGTGCTTCTGCGTCTCGATGGGCACCGGACCCGCTGCCGGTCCCGGCTACGACCTGGTGATGACGGAGGTGGTCGACGAGGACGGGCACCGTTTCTGGATGCGCAGCGGCAGCGAGGAAGGCGCGGAGATCCTGGCCGAACTGCCCCTCCGTCCGGTTGACCCGGAAACCCGGGAGACGGCTCGCGCAGGCGTCACGGCCGCCGCGGAGCGCATGGGCAGGACCATGCCCGAAGCCGACCTGCGGGAGCTGATGGCCGGAACCCTCGACGCCCCCCGCTGGGACGACGTCGCAGGGCGGTGCCTGACGTGCGGTAACTGCACCATGGTGTGCCCCACCTGCTTCTGCACCACCACCGAGGACGTCACGGACCTCACCGGCGACCACGCGGAGCGGTGGCGACTGTGGGACTCCTGCTTCGACCTGGACTTCTCCCAGCTGCACGGCGGTCCGGTCCGCGCCTCCTCGCGCAGCCGCTACCGGCAGTGGATGACCCACAAACTCGGTACCTGGTACGACCAGTTCGGGTCTTCCGGCTGCGTGGGCTGCGGACGCTGCATCGTGTGGTGCCCCGTCGGCATCGACATCACCGAGGAAGCGGCCGCCCTCCACGACTGGACGCAGTCCGGGACGTCGGCATCGACGCCGGAGCCACCATGAGCACCGTGACGCCCCCGCTGCCGTACCGGGTCGCCGGCACCTGGGACGAGACCGGCGACACCCGGTCGATCGAGCTGGTGCCGGCCGGACGGAAACTCCCGCCTTTCGCACCGGGCCAGTTCGCGATGATCTACGCGTTCGGGGTCGGTGAGGTGCCCATCTCTGTCAGCGCCCTGCAGGGCCGCCACGGAGGGCTCGTACACACCGTGCGTGCAGTCGGTGCGGCCTCCGCCGCCCTCTGCCGACTGCGCCCGGGTGACAGCGTCGGGCTCAGCGGGCCGTACGGCACCGGGTGGGACCTCGAAGCGGCGGTCGGCCACGATGTTCTGCTCGTCGCCGGCGGCATCGGTCTGGCACCGTTGCGGCCGGTCGTCCACGCCGTCCTGGACCGGCAGGCGGCGTACGGCCCGCTCGCGGTCCTCGTCGGCGGCCGTACCCCTGCCGATCTGGTCTACCGCGACGAGATCGAGAGCCGGCGCGGCCAGGCCCGTGTGGAGGTGACCGTCGACCGCCCCGCCCCGGGCTGGCAGGGCGCGGTGGGGGTGGTCACCACGCTCCTGGACCGCCTCGAACTGCGCCCGGAACGGACCTGCGCGTTGGTGTGCGGGCCTGAGGTGATGATGCGTCACACCGCTCGCGACCTCGTGGCCCGGGGCCTGGCCCCGCACCGCATCCAGGTGTCCCTGGAACGCAACATGCACTGCGCCACCGGCCACTGCGGCCACTGCCAGCTCGGTCCGCTCCTGCTGTGCCGGGACGGGCCGGTCGTCGGCTACGACCGCGTGGCACACCTGCTCCTTGTGAGGGAGTTGTGACATGGTCACCGACCTCGGCCCGGTCATTCGCACACGGCCGAAGCTCGCCGTGTGGAAGTTCGCCTCCTGCGACGGTTGCCAGCTGACCCTGCTGGACTGCGAGGACGAACTCCTCGGCCTGACCGAGCGCGTACGGATCGACCACTTTGTGGAGATGACCCCTGCCGAGGGCGCCGACAGGGAACGCGCGCGGCTGGACGGCCGGGGACCGTACGACCTCTCCCTGGTCGAAGGGTCGATCACCACCGCCGAGGACGCCGAGCGGATCCAGCACGTCCGCCGCATCTCCCGGTACCTGGTGACCATCGGGGCCTGCGCCACCGCGGGCGGCATCCAGGCACTGCGCAACTTCGCCGACGTCGACGACTTCCTCGCCGCCGTCTACGCCCGGCCGGAGTACATCGCCACCCTGGAGACCTCGACACCGATCTCGGCCCATGTACCGGTCGACTTCGAACTGCGCGGGTGCCCCATCGACCGACGCCAGCTCCTCGAGGTCATCACCGCCTGCCTGGCCGGACGCAGGCCCCAGATCTCCAGCCACAGCGTCTGCTTCGAGTGCAAGAGGCGTGGCACCACCTGCATCACCGTGGCTCACGGCACCCCCTGTCTGGGCCCGGTCACGCACGCGGGGTGCGGTGCCATATGCCCCGCCTACGGACGCGGGTGCTACGGCTGCTTCGGACCGTCGAGCAAACCCAACCTGCGCTCCATGATCGCCCAGTTGCGCCACGACGGGATGAGCGAGCGGGACATCCAGCGTGTCTTCCGCACCTTCAACGCCGCGTCGCCGGAATATGCCCCCGTACCCGACCTCGCGGCCGAGGAGCGACAGGGCCCTCCGGCCTGAACGGACCCCCGTCCGGAAAGGCTCGCATGAACCATCGCGGAACCCGCGTCCTGCGGCTGGACGCGCTGGCCAGGGTGGAAGGCGAGGCTGCCCTCCACCTGCGCGTCGAGGGTGACACGGTCGCCGAGACGCGGCTGCGCATCTACGAACCCCCACGCTTCTTCGAGGCCTTCCTGACCGGCCGGGGCCACACCGAACCCCCTGACATCACCGCCCGCATCTGCGGCATCTGCCCGGTCGCCTACCAGATGAGCGCCTGCCAGGCGATCGAGAACGCCAGCGGCATCACGGTCGACGGCCCCCTCGCGCAGCTGCGCCGCCTGCTGTACTGCGGCGAGTGGATCGAGAGCCACACCCTGCACATCTACCTGTTGCACGCCCCGGACTTCCTGGGGCGTGCCGACGTCGTGGAACTCGCCCGCGACCAACGAGCCGCCGTCGAGCGCGGCCTGAGACTCAAGCAGGCCGGCAACGCGATCGTCGAACAGCTCGGCGGCCGCCCCATCCACCCGGTCAACGTCCGGATCGGCGGCTTCTACCGGACACCGACACCGGACGAGCTGCGCCCTCTGGCGGAACGGCTGCGGCAAGCCCGGGACGACGCGCTGGAGACCGTCCGCTGGGTGGCGGCGTTCGACTTCCCCGACGCGGTGTACGACCACGACCTGTTCGCGCTGCGCGACCCCGGCCGGTACGCCGTCGACACCGGGACACCGGCGGTCATGGCCGTTGCCGACAACGGCCGGGCGCCGCATCCGATCCCCCTGTCCGACTTCGAACAGCACGTCCGGGAAGGGCAGGTACCCCACTCCACCGCCCTGACGGCCACGCTCGACGGCCGCCGCTACCTCACCGGCCCGCTGGCCCGCTACGCGATCAACGGCCAGTGGCTGCATCCCGTGGCCGCCGAGGCGGCGGGGGAGGCCGGTCTCGGTGATCCCGCGGCCGGCGCCATCTGCGACAACCCCTTCCGCAGCATCGTCGTACGGGCCATCGAAGTGGTGCAGGCCGTAGAGGAGGCCTTGCGGATCATCGACGGATACGAACGACCTCCCCGGCCGGCCGTCGAGGTCCCGCCCCGCCGGGGCGTGGGCGCCGGGGCCACCGAGGCGCCCCGGGGCCTGCTGTATCACCGCTACGCGCTCACCGCGGACGGCACGCTCACCGAGGCCCGCATCGTCCCGCCCACGGCCCAGAACCAGACGGCCATCGAGGAGGACGTGCGCAGAGCTGTCCAGGCTCGCCTCGACGGGCCCGGGCCCGCCGCCGACGACGAGGAACTGACTCGTCTCTGCGAACGCGCCATCCGCAACCATGACCCCTGCATCTCCTGTGCCGCCCACTTCCTCGACGTCACCGTGGAACGCGCGTGAGCGGGCGGGTCGTGGTGATCGGCGTGGGCAATCCTCTGCGCGGTGACGACGGTGTCGGCCCGGCAGCCGTGGAGGCCTTGCGGGGCCGGGTTCCCGACGGAACCGTTCTGGCGGTCAGCGACGGTGAACCTGCCCGCATGCTCGACCTGTGGCGCGGCGCTGACACGGTGGTCGTGGTGGAAGCGCTCCGCGCTCGGCCGAACCGGCCAGGGGAGCTGCACACCCTCACGGCGGCGGACGCGGCCACCCGAACAGCGGGTACGGCGAGTACGCATGCGCTCGGCCTCGGGGAGTGCCTCGCCCTGGCGAAGGCCCTCGACCAGCTGCCGCCGAGTCTCGTGGTGCACGCCATGCAGGTGGCCGACATGGAACTGGGCGAGGGGCTGAGTGAAGCGGTGCGGTCGGTGCTTCCCGAGTTGATCGACCGGGTCGCCGCCTCTGTTCGGCAGGCGCACGGACAAGACCGCGAGCAGTAGGGGGCCGATGGTCCTCCGGTGCGGGCCGAAGCGCTCTCGCGACCGCGGCGACAGGGTGCGACGGTGAAGTTCACCCCCCGTGCCGCATGACAAACGGCCCCATGAAAGGCGGTGGGGACGATGACACTCCCTCTGGTGGTGGGCGTCGACGGATCGGACTCGTGTCTGACGGCCGTCGACTGGGCCGTGGACGAGGCCGTGCGCCACGGTGCCCCGATGCGGCTCGTGTACGCCTCCCTGTGGGAGCGCTATGAGGCCGGCCTTCCCTCGGTGGGCCCGGGGCGCCCTTCCGAGCAGGTGCTGGCCGAACACATCGTGGCTTCGGCGGCCGATCGCGCCGAACGGCGCAACCCGGATGTCAAGGTCACCACCGACATCATCCCGGAGGACCCGGTGGCCGCTCTCCTTCACGAGAGTGGCCAGGCCCTCACGCTGGTGACGGGTTCGCGTGGCCGGGGCGAGGTCAAGGGACTGCTTCTCGGGTCGGTAGGTCTGGCCGTGTCGGCCCGTGCGCACTGCCCGGTGATCGTCGTCCGGGGTGATCCGGCGGGGCTCGCGGGCACCCATGAGCGGATCCTGCTGGGCATCGGTGACGCCGACGACACGAGCACCGAGGCCGTGCGGTACGCCTTCCGGGAGGCCGAAGTGCGCGGCTGTGTTCTGGACGTGGTGCATGCCTGGCGCAGGCCCGCCTTCGACAGGAACGGCAACAGAATAGGTACCGGAGGGCCGGCGGACACGTACGAGGAGCGTGCCTCCGCTGTCGTCGACGCTCGGCTCAAGGCCGCGATCGCCGAGTATCCGCATGTCCGGACGCGCCCGGCGACGCCGGAGGGACCGGCCGCCAAGGTCCTCGTGGACCGGTCGGCGGCTGCCGACCTGGTGATCGTCGGGGCCCGGCGCCGTACGAGCGCCTTCGGATTCCAGCTCGGCCGCGTGAGCCATGCACTCCTGCACCATGCCCAGTGCCCGGTCGCGGTCGTGCCCGCACGGCAGTGAAGGGTCGGGCGCTGGCGGCACTGTCGTACCCGTCCTCCGTCATGCCGCCGGATGCTCATCTCTGGCAGTGCGGCCAGGGGGTCCGCAACGTGGAGAACAGAGGTGCACCGGCCCGGCGGGCGCAGAACACCGAAGGAGAAGTGGGACGCATGGACAAGGATGCCTCTGAGCGCCGGGTGGTGGTCGGTGTCGACGGGTCGCAGTCCTCGTACGAGGCCCTGCGCTGGGCGGTGCGCTATGCCGGCCTGGTCGGCGGCTCCGTGGACGCGGTCGCGGTGTGGGAGCTGCCGGGCCTGTACGGCTGGTCGGCGCCCGCCGTGGACATGGACGTCGACGAGGACGAGACCCGGCAGAAGATGAGCCAGGAACTGACCGATGTGCTCGGCGCGGGAGCTGCCGACGCGGTCCGGACCCACGTGGTGCACGGCAACCCCGCCGACGTCCTGCTGAGAGCAGCGGAAGGAGCCGAGCTCCTGGTCGTCGGCAGCCGGGGCAGAGGCGGGTTCGCCGCTGCCCTGCTCGGCTCCGTCAGCCAGCATGTGTCGCAGCATGCGAGCTGCCCGGTCGTGATCGTGCGCTGCCAGAAGCAGTGACGCGAAGCCGGTCCCGTGCCGGGGCAGATCACTGGAAGGCCGCGTGGATCTCCTGCTCGGTCGCCTCGTGCGACACGAGCAGCGACTCGTCGCCGGGGAGCAGCCGCACCTCGGGACCCCGGACAGTGGGCTGCCCGCCCCGTACGACGGTGGCGACCACGGTGCCGACGGGCAGGGAGACCTCGCCCAGCGTGCGACCGGCGGACCGGGACCGTTCGATGATCGCGGTCTCGATGACCTCGACACCGGCCTTGCTCAGCCGCAGCAGTGCCGCCGTGTCCGTGGCTCCAGCGGCTTCCCCGATGAGGGAGATCAGCGGGGTGGCGGCGGGCACCGCCGCGTCCACGCCCCACCGCTGGTCGAAGAGTCTCCGCCTCGTTGACGCCGCACGGCAACCCGACCCACCCCGAACTGCCGCTTAGAGGTCCTAACGGAATGCGGTTGAGTTGTGACCTCTGGCTGGGTGACGCAGTTGTTTGGGTGTGAGGAAGCGTGATCCCCAACCGTGGCTGGCCGATGACGAGTTGTGGTCACGAATCGAGCCACTGCTGCCTGTCCGACAGCGCCGGCATCGGTACCCCGGCCGGAAGGCGCTGGATGACCGCAAGGTGCTGTGCGGCATCCTGTT
>NZ_JBEYYJ010000039.1:0-35333 GCF_040645475.1 Streptomyces sp. NPDC046759
GCCGCCCGCCCCGCCAGCGACCAACCCACATCCACCAACGACACACCCTCACCCACACAGGACAGCAACCGCCCCGCCTGCGCCCGCAACGCCCCCTCCCCACGCCCCGACACCACCCACGGCACCACCGAAGGCACCACCGAAGGCACCACACCCGCACCCTCGACCACCGACCCCGAAACCTCCGGAGCCTCCTCCACAATCACATGCGCATTGGTCCCGCCCATGCCGAAGGACGACACACCCGCAACGCGTGAATCGGCTTCCTGGGGCCAGGTTTCCAACTCGGTCTGAACCCGTAGCCGGAGCGAATCCAGTGGAATGTCAGCCGGGGGTTCCTTGAAGTTGAGGCTCGCCGGAATAAGCCCGTGTCTGATCGACAGAACAGCCTTTATGAGTCCGGCGACACCGGCCGCGCCTTCCAGGTGCCCGAGATTCGTCTTCACCGATCCGACGCGCAGCGGATTTCCACTCGGGCGCCCCCGGCCGAAAGCGGCTCCGAGGGCCGCCGCTTCGACCCGATCGCCCACACGTGTGCCGGTTCCGTGAAGTTCGACATACTGAACGGCGGTGGGGTCAATGCCGGCGCGTGCGCATGCGAGACCGATGACTTCTTCCTGTGCCGCCTGGTGCGGAACGGTGAGTCCCGGTCCGCCTCCGTCATTGTTCACCGCGCTGCCGCGAATGATGCAAAGTATGCGGTCCCCGTCGGCGATGGCCTCGGAGAGTCGCTTGAGGACGACGATTCCGCCGCCCTCTCCGCGGACATATCCGTTCGCCTGTGCGTCGAAGGTACGGCACTCCCCGTCGGGGGAAAGTCCGCCGAATTTCTGGGAGCGTTCGGTGCTCTCGGGGGCGAGGACGAGGTTGACCCCGCCGGCCAGGGCGAGGGTGCACTCTCCGCCGCGCAGCGCCTGGGCGGCCTGGTGCACGGCGACGAGGGAGGAGGACTGGCCGGTGTCGACGGTGATGCTGGGTCCGCGCAGGCCAAGGACGTAGGAGACGCGGTTGGCGATGATGCTGCGGGCCAGGCCGGTCATGGCGTGCTGGCCGACGGCGGCGGGAGCCTGGCGGTGGGTGAGCATCGCGTAGTCGTCCCACATGGCGCCGACGAACACGCCTGTCGAGCGGCCTTGAAGGCTCGGCGGAGCGATGCCGGAATCCTCGAGCGCTTCCCACGCCAATTCCAGCGCGAGACGCTGCTGCGGGTCCATCGCGGCGGCCTCGCGAGGGGAAACTCCGAAGAAACTCGGGTCGAATTCCTCGACCTTTTCCATCTTCCCGGGAACGACGGAACGTCCGTCTTTCAGCAGCTGCCAGAATTCGGCGACACTGGACACGCCCGGAAAGCGGCAAGAAGTACCGATGATGGCGATGTAATCATCGGTTAAGACACGCATGTCGACCGACATACTGTGAAGATCCCCCGTCTAGCATGGAAAGCGGACATTGCACCCGCGCGGTCCCTGGGAGAGCGACTGCGCCCTCCGGGTGCAACGACGTACATCCTGCAAGCCATTCGCACCCTAACCCAAACATGCGTTCTGAAGTCAAGAAAGTTCTGACCGCGACGATGCACCCGCCAACACTCCCCTGGCCCGTCGCCTGCGGCGTTCCACCGTCGCCGCAGCAGCCGCCGACTGTGCTGCCGCATCTGTGAACTGTGTTGCAGGTCACGCGTGATTACGGCAGGCCGACTACCGTTGCAGATTCACTCCCAGGAAAGGGAGTTGGGCCGTCCTTCCCCCGCCTCGGACGCCGTGCTAGGTTGCAGTCAGCGATCAAGGGGGAGGCCGCCCAGGCCCCTGGTTCACGTATGACCCCGTGTCACCAGGCTGGCGTAGCGAGTGCGGCTTGTTTCGGCGTCTCCTCCACACAGTGAACGCCCGTCCTCTGTCCTGTTGTTGTGCAGGAAGCCCACTGCCGTCCACCGCGCCGCCGGTGACGACCGCGTCCGTGGCTCGCGCACACGAGCATGCCCCCATCCCTGACAGCCGGAATGAGCCGGCCCGGTGAGCGTGAAGGAGTGTGTCCGGCACGATGAGTGAACCGACAGCCCGTCAAGTGGCCATCGTGGGAGCGGGGGTCATGGGTACGGGGATCGCTGCCCTGGTACTCGGACACGGCGTCCCCGTCACCCTGGTCGACGTCGACGACACGACGCTGAGGGCCGCGCGCGTCAGGATCGAACAGCAGCTACGGCACGCTCAGCTGATGGGCGCGCTTCCCGCGGGCACGGCGCCCGGCGAACTGACGACCAGTGTGTACCTGGCGGACACGGCGAACGCCACCGCGGTCATCGAGGCGATCGTGGAGCTGCCGGCGGAGAAGGCCAAGGTGCTGGCCGAGGTCTCGGCGGCCGTACGGCCCGGGACGCCGCTGATCTCCAACACGTCCGGCATCCCCATCGCCGAGCTGGCCCGGTCGGTGGCCCGGCCCGAGGAACTGCTCGGCACGCACTTCATGAACCCGTCGTACCTGATCAAGATGGTCGAGGTCAGCCGGGGCCCGCAGACCGGTGACGCCGCCGTGGCGGCCGTCGTCGAGCTGCTGTCCACCCTGAACCGCAAGGCGGTCATCGTGCGGGACGCGCCGGGCTTCGTCACGAGCCGGCTGCTGCATCCGATGATCAACGCCGCGGCACGGATCGTCGGCGAGGGCACCGCGACGGTGGAGGCGGTGGACGAGCTGATGGAGGGCTGCCTCGGGCATCCGACCGGTCCGCTGCGCACGGCCGACCTGATAGGCCTGGACAACCTGGCCGACTCCCTCCAGGTTCTCCACGAACGCACCGGCGACCCCTCCTGCAAGCCCGCCGACCTGCTGCTGGAGAAGGTCCGCCAGGGTGACCTCGGCCGCAAGTCCGGCCGGGGCTTCTACGCGTACTGAGATACGCGTACTGGCATACACGCACCGAGAGTCGCAGACCCCTGAAAGTCACACTGAAAGCCGAAAGGTGTTGCGGTGAGCACTGAACAGACCGCGCAGGGCGCCACGTTGAGCGCCGAGTCCGTCAAGCAGGAGCTGTTGGGCTTCCTGGAGACCAAGACCAAGACGGCGCTGACGCCGGATCAGGACATGTTCGCCTCCGGTCTGGTGTCCTCCATGTTCGCCATGGAGCTGGTCGTCCATCTCGAACAGACCTACCAGGTCGCCGTCGTGGGCGCGGATCTCAAGCTGGAGAACTTCCGGACCGTGCAGCGCATGACGGAGCTGGTGCTGCGGCTGCGGGCCGCGTCGGCTGCGGCCGGCCATGCCTGACCGGCACGTCGGCGAGCCCGCTGACGGCGACCGGCTCGCCGACGGACGCGCTCTCCTCGACTCCCTCGTCGACGGGCGGGCCGAGGCCTGGGATCTGGCCGGCGAGATCCCCCTCGACGTGCTGCGCTCCGCCGGGGAGCGGGGACTGCTGTGTGCACAGGTCGCCGGGGAGCTGGGCGGGCTGGGCCTCAGCAGCCGGGACAACGGTGAGCTGACGGCGTACGCGGGCAGTCTGTGCAGCTCGCTGCGGAGTGTGATGACCTCGCAGGGCATGGCCGCCTGGACGATCCAGCGGCTGGGCAACCAGGACCAGTCGGCCTTGCTGCTGCCGGAGCTGGTCGGCGGCCGGCTGGCCGCGGTCGGCTTCAGCGAGAGCGGGGCCGGCTCCGACGTGACCGCCATGAGCACCAAGATCGAGGTGGTGGGCGACTCCGTCGTGGTCACCGGCCACAAGGTGTGGATGACCGCTGCCCACTACGCGGATCTACTGGTCGTGTTCGGGCAGTGCGAGGACGGCGCGGCGGTCGTCGTGGTGCCCGCTTCGGCGCCCGGCGTGCACGTGGAGAGGGTCGCCGACCCGCTGGGCTGCCGCGCGGCCGGGCATGCGAACGTGCGCTTCGACTCGGTGCGGCTGCCTCTGTCCAGCCTGCTCGGCACGCCGGGCATGCCCCTGCCGCTGCTGGTGACCACCGCCCTCGCCTATGGCCGTATCTCGGTGGCCTGGGGGTGCGTGGGCATCCTGCGCGCCTGCCGGAACGCCGCGGCGCGGCACGCCGCCTCGCGGGTCCAGTTCGGCAAGCCGCTGCACGAGCACCAGCTGGTGGCGGGGCATCTCGCCGAGCTGTACGCGGCCGAGCAGGTCGCGGCCCAGGCATGCGCGCATGCCAGCGCGTGCTGGGACGCCGGTTCCCCGGATCAGGTCGTGGCGACCGTACTGGCCAAGCACGTCAGCGCCGGGCACGCGGCCCGCGGTGCCGCGGCGGCCGTGCAGGTGCTGGCCTCGGCCGGGGCGCGGGACGGCCATGTCGTGGCGCGCGCGTACCGGGACGCGAAGCTGATGGAGATCATCGAAGGCAGCAACGAAATCTGCCAGTTGATTCTGGCGCAGCACGCCGTGGCGACGGCGCAGTGACCATCCTGGAGGATCTGCATGTCTGAAGTGCCGACCACGGTGAAGTGCCTGGTCTGGGACCTGGACAACACGCTCTGGCAAGGCACGCTGTCGGAGGGCGACGCGGTGCGGCCGGCGGACGGCGTGCGGGAGTTGATCGTCGAGCTGGACTCCCGGGGCATTCTGCAGTCGGTGGCCAGCAAGAACGACCACGACCTGGCCTGGGCCAAGCTGGAGGAGCTGGGGCTCGCCGAGTACTTCGTCCTGCCGCGGATCGGGTGGGGGCCGAAGTCGGACTCGGTGCGGGACATCGCGGAGCAGCTGAGGTTCGCGTACGGCACCGTCGCGTTCGTCGACGACCAGCCCGCCGAGCGGGCCGAGGTCTCCTTCCACCTGCCGGAGGTCCGCTGCTACACCGCCGACCGGCTGCTGGAGCTGGCGAACCTGCCGGAGTTCAGTCCGCGGAACGTCACCGTGGATGCGCGGCGGCGCCGCCAGATGTACCAGGCCGGCTTCAGGCGTGAGGCGGAGCAGGCCGTTTTCAGCGGGCCGACCGAGGAGTTCCTGCGCTCGCTGGAGCTGGAGATGCGCATCGGCCGTGCGACCGAGGAGCAGCTGTCGCGCGTGGAGGAGCTCACGCTCCGCACCAGCCAGATGAACGCGACGGGCGTCCACTACTCCGATGCGGCGCTGCGCGATCTGCTGGCCGATGCCGGGCACGAGGTGCTGGTGACGACCATGGCCGACCGTTTCGGGCCGCACGGCGCGGTCGGCGTACTGCTGCTTCGGACGCAGCCGGGCGTCTGGCACATCAAGTTGCTGGCGACCTCCTGCCGGGTGGTGTCGTTCGGGGCGGGTGCGGCGATCCTCAACTGGCTGATCGACCAGGCCGCCCGTGCGGGTGCCCACGTGGTGGCCGACTTCCGACCCACGGAGCGCAACCGCATGATGGAGATCGCCTACCGGTTCGCCGGTCTCGGCGAGGAGTCCTGTGCGTGCCAGGACGCGCTGGCCGACGCAGGAGCCGAGGATCTGCAGCGGCTGCACCTGGTGCCGGATCGCCGTGAGCCGCACGCGACGATCCGGGTCAGTGCACCGGACCTGGCTGTGGACCACCGAGTGGCCACCGCGGGTCCGGTGCACTGACCGGCGTGCTCAGCACGCCTTCTTGCGCACCAAGGTGATGCCGTCGGCCATCGGGAGGAGTGATATCTCCACCCGGTGGTCGTCGTGCAGGAAGGAATTCAGCTCACGGATCGCGACGGTGTCGGGATCCTGAACTTTTGGGTCGATGACCCGACCGAAGAAGAGGGTGTTGTCGAGGACGACGAGTCCGCCCGGCCGCACCAGTTCCAGCGACAATTCATAATAGCGACGGTAATTCTCCTTGTCCGCGTCGACGAAGGCGAAATCGAAGGTGTTCGCTTTTCCTTCGGCGATCAGACCGGTAAGGGTTTCGGCGGCATTTCCGATACGGACGTCGATGCGGTCCGCCACGCCCGCCTTCGTCCAGTACTCCTGGGCGATGGCGGGCCACTTGTCGCTGATGTCGCAGGTGAGTACGCGTCCGCCGGGCGCGAGGTTGCGAGCCATGCACAGGGTGCTGTAGCCGGTGAACGTTCCGATCTCCAGCACGTCCCGGGCGCCCGTCAGGCCGACCAGGAAACCGAGCAACTGCCCTTCTTCAGCCATTACCTGCATGGCCTGCCCCATGGGCAGTTCACCCGTCAGTTCGCGAAGGCCGCGCAATATCTCGTCGTCACGCAGGGAAACGTCACGCACATAGGAGAGTAATTCCGGCGAGGACATTATTTGAGTAGCCATCGCCTCAAGATAGTAGCGGGACATAATGTTACGCAAGGGCCGGTGGAGCGAACTGAGAATTGATCGCTCTTTCCTTGTGTCGGCGCCTGTCAGCGCAACGTGCCCCGGAGGCGTGAACGGTCGCCCATGGCAGTCGCTCCGTTGACCGAAGCCACACCGGCGGCGACCGGCGTGCTGCGCTCCTCGGTCTCATGGCCGTCACAGGTCCCGTCGGCCCCGCCCGCTGCGGCGGAAAGCGCCGGCGCCGCGGCCGGACGCCGGTAGCGCGGCGGCACGAAGCGCTCGGCCCAGCGCGGAGCACGCGGCGTGAAGCGCGGGAGCAGCAGCAGGATCAGACCGATCGCGCTGAGGAACACCACGCTGAGCACGATCCACATCGACGCCGAGTTGACCGAGTACGCCAGCGCGCCGAAGGCGATCAGCGCCGACCAGAAGTACATGATCAGCACCGCCCTGCTGTGCGAGTGGCCGATCTCCAGCAGCCGGTGGTGCAGATGCCCGCGGTCCGCGGCGAACGGCGACTGACCTCGCCAGGTGCGCCGGACGATCGCGAGGACCAGGTCGGCCGCCGGCACTGCGATGATCGTCAGCGGTAGCAGCAGCGGGATGTAGACCGGTACCGTCGCGTGCACCGCGGCCTTCTCGGAACCCACGTACAGGTTCAGCGCGTCCGGGTCGAGCTGGCCCGTGATCGAGATCGCCCCCGCCGCCAGTACCAGGCCGATCAGCATCGAGCCGGAGTCGCCCATGAAGATCCGCGCCGGATGCATGTTGTGCGGCAGGAAGCCCAGGCACATACCCATGAGGATCGCCGCGAACAGGGTCGCCGGGGCGGCGGCCTCGATGCCGTACGAGTACCAGATCCGGTACGAGTACAGAAAGAACGCTGCCGCCGCGATGCAGACCATGCCGGCCGCGAGGCCGTCCAGGCCGTCCACGAAGTTCACCGCGTTGATCGTGATGACGACGAGCGCCACGGTCAGCAGCGTGCCCTGCCACTGGGTCAGCGCCACGTTGCCGACGCCCGGGATGGGCAGCCACAGGATCGTCAGGCCCTGGACCACCATCACGCCCGCGGCGATCATCTGGCCGCCCAGCTTGATCAGCGCGTCGATCTCGAACTTGTCGTCCAGGACGCCGATCAGCCAGATCAGGGCCGCGCCGGAGAGCAGGGCTCGCGGCTCGTTCGACTTCGTGAAGACCTCGTTGAGGTTGGTCAGGTGGTCTGCGACCAGCAGCCCCGCGCACAGGCCGAAGAACATGGCGATACCGCCGAGGCGCGGAGTGGGTTCCCGGTGCACGTCACGCGCCCGGATCTCCGGCATCGCCCCGGCCACGATCGCGAACTTCCGTACCGGCCCTGTCAGCAGGTACGTCACCGCGGCCGTGATGCAGAGCGTCAGCAGGTATTCACGCACAGGCTTCCCCACGGTTCTCGCTGGCCATCACAGCCCACACACTAGCGGTGGACGTATATGGTTGGGGACTTCCGGGTGTCCAGGATGGTTGCACCCATGGCTGTGGACGACGCCACACAGCAAGCTGTACGGGGCTGTCGCCCACTGCGTTCAGCCGGGATACGGCGGAAATCCACCGCAGAGCTCACGGACCTCGTCCCGCGCTCGCGCCGGCTCGCTCTCGCCGCGTAGCACGGCCGCCATCAGCGCGGCGATCCGCACCATCTCCGGTTCCCCCATGCCCTGCGTGGTCACCGCGGCCGTGCCCAGGCGCAGGCCGCGGCCGTCGCCGTGCGGCAGCGCGCAGCAGTCCAGGACGATCCCGGCGGCGGCGAGCCGGCCGCGCGCGCTGCGGCCGTCCACGCCGAGCGGGGCCGGGTCCGCGGTGATCAGATGGGTGTCCGTGCCGCCGGTGGTGACCGTGAGGCCCTCGGCCGCCAGGTGACCGGCGAGCACCCGCGCGTTGGCGACCACCTGATGGGCGTACAGGCCGAAGTCCGGAGTCGCCGCCTCGCCGAAGGCGACCGCCTTCGCGGCGATCGTGTGCATCTGCGCGCCGCCCTGTGTGAAGGGGAACACCGCCCGGTCGACGCGCTCGGCCAGCTCGCTCCCGCACAGGATCATCCCGCCGCGCGGCCCGCGCAGCACCTTGTGGGTGGTCGCGCACACGATGTCGGCGTAGGGCACCGGGTTGGGCGCCGCACCGCCGGCGACCAGCCCGATCGGATGCGCGGCGTCGGCGATCAGATAGGCCCCGACCTCGTCGGCGACCTCGCGGAAGAAGGCGTAGTCGATGTGCCGGGGGTAGGCGATCGAGCCGCACACGATCGCCTTCGGCCGGTGGTTGCGGGCCAGGTGACGCACCTGGTCGTGGTCGATGAGCCCGGTCTCCGCGTCCACGCCGTACCCCACGAAGTCGAACCACCGGCCGGAGAAGTTCGCGGGCGAGCCGTGCGTCAGATGGCCGCCGTAGTGCAGGCCGAGGGCGAGGACGGTGTCCCCGGGGCGCAGCAGGGCGGCGTAGGCGGCCAGGACGGCCGACGAACCGGAGTGGGACTGGACGTTGGCGTGCTCGGCGCCGAAGAGTGTCGTGGCGCGGTCGATGGCGGCGCGTTCGGCGAGGTCGACGAGTTCGCAGCCGCCGTGGTGCCGGGCGCCGGGATAGCCCTCGGCGTACTTGTTCGCGAGCGGCGACCCGAGGGCGGCCAGCACGGCCGGCGAGCAGAAGTTCTCGGCGGCGATCAGCTGGAGGGTGGTGGACTGCCGCGCGAGCTCTCCGAGCAGGATCTCGGCGAGTACAGGGTCCTGATGGCGCAGGACGTCGGCCTCAAGGGCAGGGGTGACCGCCATGGTGGGCTCCCGGGCGTCGACGGGGACGTGGGACCAATGTAGGCCCGAGATGTCCGGAACGCCCGGCATTGCAGCCGTACGAGAGCGCTACATCCGCGCCGGAACACCCGTCAGCGCGGTCACCACCGGATCCAGCGCCTGGTGTATCTCGTCCCCGACGGACCGGAAGAACGGCAGCGGCGCCCCGTACGGGTCGTAGACCTCGTCCGCCTCCGGGGTCGGGGCCAGCAGCCACCCGCGTAGAGCCGCGGCCGCACGCACCAGCGCACGGGCGCGCATGACCACGCCGTCCTCCAGGGGCGGCAGCGTGGCGGGGTCTATCGCGCGGACCAGGCGGGTGAACTCCTTCAGGGTGAAGGTGCGCAGCCCCGCCGAATGCCCCATCGAGATCACCTGCGCCCGATGGTCCCGGGTCGCCGTCAGCACCAGGTCGGCCCTGATGACGTGCTCGTCCAGCAGCTCCCGGCCGACGAAGCCGGAGGTGTCCGCACCGAACTCGGACAGCACGGCCTCCGCGTTGGCCTCCATCGGCGCACCCTCGTGGCCCCAGGTGCCCGCGCTCTCCACGATCAGCCCGCCGCCGAGGACGCCGAGCCGCTCGGCCACGAAATGGCGGGTCAGCCGCTCGGTGATGGGCGAGCGGCACACGTTGCCGGTGCTGACATGGAGGATGCGGAAGGTGTCGCGCGGAAAGCCGAAGGTGGCCGTCTCCTCCGCGACACGTTCCCCGATGCCTATGCCACGCCCCGCTTCAGGGGCCGTCAATTCGCCACCTCGAGGTCGGGTACGACCTTGCGCAGCTCCTCCGCCGAGATCGCGCCCGCCCGCAGCAGCAGCGGCACTT
Organism: Streptomyces sp. NPDC046759; assembly: GCF_040645475.1. NCBI lineage: Bacteria > Bacillati > Actinomycetota > Actinomycetes > Kitasatosporales > Streptomycetaceae > Streptomyces > Streptomyces sp. NPDC046759. The sequence goes on from NZ_JBEYYJ010000039.1 coordinate 9,848, forward strand.
CGCGGGAGACGTCCACGATGGACGACGGCACGTTGCCCGGGGTGGAGCCGCCGTCGAGGTAGACGGAGACGGAGTCGCCGAGCATCTCCTGGGCTGCGTCGCAGTGCTCCGGCGCCGGGTGCCCGGTGAGGTTGGCGGAGGAGACGGCCATCGGGCCGACCTCGGTGAGCAGCTCGATCGCGACGGGGTGCAGCGGCATGCGCACGGCGACCGTGCCACGGGTGTCGCCGAGGTCCCACTGCAGGGACGGCTGGTGCTTGGCGACGATCGTCAGGGCACCCGGCCAGAAGGCGTCGACCAGCTCCCAGGCCAGCTCGGAGAAGTCCGTGACCAGGCCGTGCAGGGTGTTCGGGGAGCCGATGAGGACGGGGGTGGGCATGTTGCGGCCCCGGCCCTTGGCGGCGAGCAGGTCGGCGACCGCCTCCGAGGAGAACGCGTCGGCGCCGATGCCGTACACCGTGTCGGTCGGCAGCACCACCAGCTCGCCCCGGCGGACGGCGGACGCGGCCTCGCGCAGACCCGTCGCGCGGTCGGTCGCGTCGTTGGTGTCGTATCGCCGTGCCATGTCTAGCGGGCCTCCTCGTACACGAAATGCGGGGCTTCGGAAATCACTGGCGTCGGGGTGCTCACGGCAGCGCCCTGCGGGCGGTCGCGAACCGGGGGCGGTTGTTGAGGTCGGGGTGATCGGCCGCGTCGGCCCAGCCCCGCTCCTCGGTGAAGATCCACGGCACCTGGCCGCCCTGGGTGTCGGCGTGCTCGATCACGACGACGCCGCCGGGGCGGAGCAGACGGTGCGCGGTGCGTTCCAGGCCCCGGATGAGGTCGAGGCCGTCCTCCCCCGAGAAAAGGGCCAGCTCGGGGTCGTAGTCGCGGGCCTCGGGGGCGACGTACTCCCACTCCGTGAGCGGGATGTACGGCGGGTTGGAGATGACCAGGTCGACCTGGCCGTCGAGGTCCGGGAAGGCGGTCAGGGCGTCACCCTGGCGCAGGTCCACCCTGGACCCGGCCACGTTCTTCCGGGTCCACACCAGGGCCTCGTCGGAGAGCTCCACGGCGTGCACGCGGGAGCGCGGGACCTCCTGGGCCAGGGCGAGCGCGATGGCGCCGGAACCGGTGCACAGGTCGACGATGCACGGCTCGACGACGTCCATGGCGCGTACCGCGTCTATGGCCCAGCCGACCACGGACTCCGTCTCGGGCCGGGGCACGAAGACACCCGGTCCGACCTGCAGCTCCAGATAGCGGAAGTAGGCCCGCCCGGTGATGTGCTGCAGCGGCTCGCGCTGTTCGCGCCGGGCGATGACCTCCCAGTACCGGGCGTCGAAGTCCGAGTCCTTCACGGAGTGCAGCTGGCCGCGCTTCACGGCGTGCACGAACGCGGCGAGCTCCTCCGCGTCGTTGCGCGGCGAGGGCACGCCGGCGGCGGCCAGCCGCTGGGTGGCCTGGGCCACTTCCGCGAGCAGCAGGTTCACGCGAGTCCTCCGTGTCGTGCTCGTACTCGTCCTCGTACGCGCGTCCGCGTCCTACGCGGCCGCCAGCTTCGCCGCCGAGTCGGCGTCGACGCAGGCCTGGATGACCGCGTCGAGGTCGCCGTCCAGGACCTGGTCCAGGTTGTAGGCCTTGAAGCCGACGCGGTGGTCCGAGATGCGGTTCTCCGGGAAGTTGTAGGTGCGGATCTTCTCGGAACGGTCGACCGTGCGGACCTGGCTGCGGCGGGCGTCGGCCGCCTCCCGCTCGGCCTCCTCCTGCGCCATGGCGAGCAGCCTGGAGCGCAGGATACGCAGCGCCTGCTCCTTGTTCTGCAGCTGGCTCTTCTCGTTCTGGCACGAGGCGACGACACCGGTCGGGAGGTGCGTGATGCGCACCGCGGAGTCGGTGGTGTTGACCGACTGGCCGCCCGGGCCGGAGGACCGGTAGACGTCGATGCGGAGGTCGTTCGGGTTGATCTCCACGTCGACCTCCTCGGCCTCCGGGGTCACGAGGACACCCGCGGCGGAGGTGTGGATACGGCCCTGGGACTCGGTCGCCGGCACGCGCTGCACGCGGTGCACACCGCCCTCGTACTTCAGCCGCGCCCACACGCCCTGACCGGGTTCGGCCTGGCCGCGCGCCTTCACGGCGACCTGGACGTCCTTGTAGCCGCCTAGCTCGGACTCGGTGGCGTCGATGATCTCGGTCTTCCAGCCGACGCGCTCGGCGTAGCGCAGATACATCCGCAGCAGGTCGCCCGCGAAGAGGGCCGACTCGTCGCCGCCCGCGCCCGCCTTGATCTCCAGGATGACGTCCTTGTCGTCACTCGGGTCGCGCGGGACCAGCAGGAGGCGCAGGCGCTCGGTGAGCTCCTCGCGCTGCTTCTCCAGGTCCTTGACCTCCGCGGCGAAGTCGGGGTCGTCGGCGGCGAGCTCGCGCGCGGTCTCCATGTCGTCACCGGCCTGCTTCCAGGAGCGGTACGTGGCGACGATCGGGGTGAGCTCGGCGTATCGCTTGTTCAGCTTGCGCGCGTTCGCCTGGTCGGCGTGGACCGACGGGTCGGCGAGCCGCTTCTCCAGATCGGCGTGCTCGGTGACGAGTTCGTCGACGGCCTCGAACATCTGTGGCTCCTGTACTGCGGGTGAAGGGCTGGCGGGCGACCAAAAACGCCGGTCCCGGCGCACGCCCGGCGAGGGCGTACGGCCGTGGACCGGCGAAATGGGGCTCGCTACTTCTTGGAGCCGGCGGCCTTGCCGAAGCGGGCCTCGAAGCGGGCCACACGGCCACCGGTGTCGAGGATCTTCTGCTTGCCCGTGTAGAACGGGTGGCACTCGGAGCAGACCTCGGCCCGGATGGTGCCGGACTCGATGGTGCTGCGGGTGGTGAACGACGCGCCGCAGGTGCAGCTGACCTGCGTCTCGACGTACGCGGGGTGGATGTCGCGCTTCAAGGTGTCTCCTAGGTTTCGGGAGGGCGCCGGGTCGCTGCCGCGGGGTGCGGGAACGTGAACCGGAGCCGACGTACCAGTCTGCCAGGACTGGGGCCATCCACCCAAACCGGGGGTGCGGTTGTTCTATTCCTGCGGGTGAGTGGGCCGTCGCCCACTGGTGTGCCGTCGCCCACCGGGGGGCCGCTGATCCCCGGGGTGCCGCTTGATCACCGTTCGCGGGCGCGGGTTTTGTCGGGGCGCGTCGCGCGGTTCCCCGCGCTCCTCACGGGGCGTTCACCACACCCTTGGCCTCGCCCGTGGCCGTGCCCTCGGTCGCCGACTTCGGGATGGGCCGGTCGTTCTTCAGGGCGTCCCAGACCAGCTGGGCGTTGGACTTCTCGATGAGCACGCGGTTGGGGTCGGCCGGGTCGTACCGGACCGGCATGGTGATCATGGTCGTGTGCTTGGCGCTGATGCCCTTGAGGCCGTCCGCGAAGCCGACCAGGGAGTTGACCGAGCCGAGCTCGGAGTCGGTGGTGACGGTCTTGGTGGCGGTGTCGGCGAGGTCGTACAGCTTCCTGGGACTGGTGAGGACGCCGAGGTGCTTGACCTGGTCCATCAGCGCCCTGACGAAGGCCTGCTGGAGCTGGATGCGGCCCAGGTCGGAGCCGTCGCCCACACCGTGCCGGGTGCGGACGAGCCCGAGGGCCTGCTGCCCGTTCAGGGTGTGGCTGCCGGCCTGCAGGTTCAGGTGGCTCTGCGGGTCGTCGATGCTCTTCGTGGTGGTGACCGGGACGCCGCCGAGCTCGTCGATGAGCTGCTGGAAGCCGGCGAAGTCGACCTCCAGGTAGTGGTCCATGCGGATGCCGGTGAGGGACTCGACGGTCTTCACCGCGCAGGCGGCGCCGCCGGTGGAGTAGGCCTCGTTGAACATCACGCCGTGCGCGGCCGGGTGCGTGGTGCCCTTGGTGTCGGTGCAGGCCGGGCGGTCGATCAGGGTGTCCCTCGGGACGGAGACCACGCTGGCCCTCCTGTGGCCCTCGTAGACGTGGACGATCATCGCGGTGTCGGAGCGGGCGCTGCCGTCGTCGGTACCGCCGCCGATCTTCCTGTTGGCGCCGGAGCGGGTGTCCGAGCCGAGGACCAGGATGTTCTCGGAGCCGTTGTCGATCTTCGACGGGCGGTCGTTGCCGAGGGCCTGGTCGATGTCGACGCTCCGGATGTTGCCGTTGAGCTCGAAGTACAGGTACCCGGCGCCCGCACCGCCCAGCACGACCACGCCCGCGGCCGTCCAGGCCACGGCGAGCAGCGCCTTGCGGTGGCTGCCGTGTTCCTTGCGGCGGCGGCCCTTGCCTCGCTCACGGGGGCCGGTGCCGCCCGGCTCGGGTATGACGGGTTCCGGCGTGCTCTCGGCGGACACATCGCTCCTAGGTCTCTGCGGTCGGTTACCCCCTGCTTTCAGGGTCAGGCGCGGTCGGTACCGCTCCATCGTCGCTCCGTAAGGCCAGACGGAGAAACCGGGGAAAGAGTTGCACAACGCACAGTGCCCACCGCGGGCGGCGGTGGGCACTGTGCGTAACCGGATTACGGGCGGCGAGCCTCGCTCACCTGCGGTTTCAGCCCCAGATGTCGTAGGCCTGGAAACCGGTGCCGACCGAGATCCTTGTGGCAAAGATCTCGCTGGTCGCCTTGCCGGTGCCGGGGTACAGGTAGAGGGTGCCGCCGGAGGTCCGGGCCAGGAAGTCGGCCTTGCCGTCACCGGTCACGTCACCGACCGCGTCGAAGGCGTTGTAGCCGGTCCAGCCGCTGCGCACCTTGATCCGGGAGGCGAAGGCCCCCGAGCCGGACGTGCCGGTGCCCCGGTACAGGTACACGTCGTCGGTGCCGCTCTGGCGGGCGATCAGGTCGGCCTTGCCGTCGCCGTCGAAGTCACCGTGGCCGCGCAGGGAGTTGTACTGGCCCCAGCCGGAGCCGACCTCGACGGGGGCGGCGAAGGTGCCGTCGCCCTTGCCCGGGTAGATCCACAGGATGCCCGAGGAGTCGACCGAGAGCAGGTCGGGCAGGTAGTCGCCGGTGACGTCACCGGGGGCGACGGTGAACTTCCGGGTGGACCAGTTGCTGAAGATCTCCTTCTTGCTCCAGCTCTGGGTGGCCGGGACGTAGTGCAGCCAGAAGACCGCCCCGTCGCTGCTGCGGCGCAGGACGAAGTCCTGGTAGCCGTCCCGGTCCAGGTCCGTCTGGAGGATCGTGTCGTAGCCCGAGAAGCTGCCCCAGGAGACGCGGGCCCCGAACGAGGTGCCCTGGGAGTCCTTCTCGTAGCCGGTGGACGTGGAGTGGCTGCGGACGAACAGGTCGGCCTTGTGGTCACCGCTGAGGTTGGAGTCGTCGATGCGCGGGTAGGCGGCGCCGACGTACGTCCTCACCTTGCTGAACACGCTGTAGGAACCCTTGGCGACGCAGTTCTCCACGCCCCAGGAGACGATGCCGACGATGCGGTTGTTCACGACCAGCGGGCCGCCGGAGTCGCCGTTGCAGGTGGCCGTGGTGCCGGAGTCGCTGCCGGTCGCGGGGTTGCCCGCGCAGACCATGTGGCCCGCGATGAACGGGTCGCTGCCGTCGGGCTGCTTGTAGGCGGTCGCGCACGTGCTGTCGGACTGGATCGGCAGGGTCGCCGTCTTGAGCGTCTGCGAGATGTCCTGGCTGGTGGAGCTGGTACGACCCCAGCCGTAGACCTTGGCGCTCGTGCCGGCCGCGTAGGACGCCGTGTCGGTCGACGTCGTCATGCGGATCGGCGTGGCCTTGACCGGGCTCGGCAGGGTCAGTACGGCGATGTCGTTGTCGATGGCCGTCGCGTTGTACGACGGGTGGTTCCACTGCCGCCACACGCCGGAGACCGTGCCGCCGTGCAGGTCGGTGCTGCCGGAGGAGTCGGTGGTGGGCAGCTGGTCGGTGCCGGTGACGACGGCACCGTTGGCGTGCCAGTCGAAGCCCTTGACGCAGTGCGCGGCGGTCAGGATCTTCGTCGGCGCGACCACGGCACCACCGCAGAAGAAGCCGACGTCGTCGCTGGTGCTGCTGGTGCCCTTGTCGTCGTAGTACCAGAGCTGGGCCATCCACGGAGCCGAGGTGATGCTCGTGGTGGTGCCGCCGATGATCATCGGGCTGACGGTGGACGTCGACGACGAGCCGGACGAGGTCCCGGAGCCGGGCACCGTGGCGGAGGACGACGCGGAAGCCGTCCCTCCGCCCTGCGCGTCCTTGGTCTTCGCGGCCTTCTTGAAGTCCTTGTCGGTGGCGAGCGCACCCGCGACGCGGTCCGTCAGCGTGGAGAGCGACGCCGAGCTGGTCGCGGGCTTGACGGTCGGCGACGCCGAGGCCGTCGCGGCACCGGCCGAGGCGGTCAGCAGCGCGGCGGCGACAGCCGCGGCGGCACCGGCGGCGGCGACGGGCAGGCCGATGCGTATGCGGCGTCTGTGCCGGCCGCTGCCGGGCAGAGGTGTGGACAAAAGAGTCCCCCATGAAGCGGTGAGTCGGGAGAGGCGCGTGAGCCGCGCCCGTACCTCTCAGCGCCGAAGGGCCGCCTCCCGTCACCGATGTGACGGGGGGCGGCCCTCTTTCTTACCCAGTCTCTACCTCTACCGACTAGTCGCCGTTCCCGGGCGTCGGCGTCGTCTTCTGAATCTGCATCAGGAACTCGACGTTCGACTTGGTCTGCTTCATCTTGTCGAGCAGCAGCTCGATCGCCTGCTGCTGGTCGAGCGCGTGCAGCACCCGGCGCAGCTTCCAGACGATGCCCAGCTCCTCGGCACCCAGCAGGATCTCTTCCTTACGGGTACCGGAGGCGTCCACGTCGACCGCCGGGAAGATGCGCTTGTCCGCGAGCTTCCGGTCGAGCTTGAGCTCCATGTTGCCCGTGCCCTTGAACTCCTCGAAGATCACCTCGTCCATGCGGGACCCGGTGTCCACGAGAGCCGTGGCCAGGATGGTCAGCGAACCGCCGTCCTCGATGTTGCGCGCCGCACCGAAGAACCGCTTCGGCGGGTACAGCGCGGTCGAGTCGACACCACCGGACAGGATGCGGCCGGAGGCCGGAGCCGCCAGGTTGTAGGCACGGCCCAGACGCGTGATGGAGTCCAGCAGGACGACGACGTCGTGGCCCAGCTCCACCAGGCGCTTGGCGCGCTCGATGGCGAGCTCGGCGACCGTGGTGTGGTCCTCGGCCGGGCGGTCGAAGGTCGAGGAGATGACCTCGCCCTTGACCGACCGCTGCATGTCGGTGACCTCTTCCGGCCGCTCGTCGACGAGGACGACCATCAGGTGGCACTCGGGGTTGTTGTGCGTGATCGCGTTGGCGATCGCCTGCATGATCATGGTCTTACCGGTCTTCGGCGGGGCCACGATCAGACCGCGCTGGCCCTTACCGATCGGCGAGACCAGGTCGATGATGCGGGTGGTCAGCACGCCCGGGTCCGTCTCCAGGCGGAGCCGGTCCTGCGGGTAGAGCGGGGTCAGCTTGTTGAACTCCGGGCGGCCACGGCCGTGTTCGGGGGCCATGCCGTTGACGGAGTCCAGACGGACGAGCGCGTTGAACTTCTCGCGGCGCTCGCCCTCCTTGGGCTGGCGGACCGCACCGGTGACGTGGTCACCCTTGCGCAGGCCGTTCTTGCGGACCTGGGCGAGGGAGACGTAGACGTCGTTCGGGCCCGGCAGGTAGCCGGAGGTCCGGATGAAGGCGTAGTTGTCGAGGATGTCCAGGATGCCCGCGACGGGGATCAGGACGTCGTCCTCGGCGAGCTGCGGCTCGGCGATGTCGTCGCGGCCACGGCGGCCACGGCGGTCCCGGTAGCGGCCGCGACGGCCACGGCGGCCGCCCTCGAAGTCGTCGTCGTCCTGCCGGTTGTCCTGGCGGCCGTCCGGGCGGCCCTGCTGCTGGCCCGGCTGCTGACGCTGCTGGCCGCCCTGCTGGTCGTCACCCTTGTTACGGCGGTCGCGGTCGCGGCCGCGCTCACGGCGGTCCCGGCGGCCACGGCCCTCGCCGTCACCGGCGTCGCCCCTGGCGTCGCCCTGCTGCGGCTGCTGGGCGGGCGCCTCGGCCCTGGAGTCGGCCTTGGCCTCGGCGGCGACGGTCTCGGCGCCGGCGGCGGGGCTGCCGGCCTCGGCGGTGGCACGGCGGCGACGGCGCTCGGTCGGGGCGTCGTCGGAGGCCGGCTGGCCGGGGATCTCGATCTGCTGCTGGGCCACGGCCTTCTCGGCGGGGGCCTCGGACTTGGCGTCGGCCTTCTTCTCGCCGTCGACGGCAACCTCACCCGTACGGGCCTTGGAGGTGGCGCGGCGCTTGGGCTTGGTCTCGGTGGCGGTCTCGGCCTTGGGGGCGGCTCCCCCGGAGGGGGCACCCCCACCGGCGGCCTGCGCCTCCTTGATGACCTCGATCAGCTGGCTCTTGCGCATCCGCGCGGTGCCCCTGATGCCGAGGCCCGAGGCGACCTGCTGCAGCTCGGCCAGCACCATGCCCTCGAGGCCGGTACCGCGGCGCCGCCGGGAGCCGGCACCGGTGGCAGGCGCGGAGGCGTCCGTGGCGGGCGCGGCAGCGGTCTCCTCGACACGTGCGCCCATCAGATCGGTGGTGTCGCTCACGAAGGGTCCTTCCCTGGAGCGGACGTCGGCCTGTCTGGCTCGGCGACCGGTTGTGCTGTCCGGCTACGGTCCTGTCTTCCGTGAACCGTGCCGGGGCGGTGGTCCGCCAAAGCGGCGGAAGAAATGTGCGGTGGTGGCGCTTCCGCGAGCCGTGACACCCAGTGTCACGTGGCGTGGTAGCACCGATTCCGGAGTGTGCCCGGCGGCCCGCTCAATGTCCGCATACGACGTACTGCCCAGGTACGGCGCACGGAACACGGAGTGGCGCGGGAGGCTCCCGGAAGAATGTCTGTCCCGGACTGGGACACGAGGCACCTCGCCATGGTGGGGTCGGGTGCAGACTTGAGATTAACACTACCGGATCCAACAAACATTCCCCCTCTCGAAATCCGGCAACCGTGTGTCAGGGCGCAAGCGGCAACACGCTCGCTCCCTGGACGTCCAGGTCCAGCCGGTTGGCGGCCCAGCCCTCACCCGCGAGGTGGGCGACCTTGTCGGCGCTGTCGGCGTCGGCCAGCGCCATGACGGTGGGTCCGGCGCCGGAGATCACGGCCGGGATGCCGTCGGCGCGCAGCCGCTCCACCAGCGCGGCGCTCTCCGGCATGGCCGGGGCGCGGTACTCCTGGTGCAGGCGGTCCTGGGTGGCGGGCAGCAGCAGCTCGGGGCGCCGGGTGAGGGCCTCGACGAGCAGGGCGGCACGGCCCGCGTTGACGGCGGCGTCGACGTGCGGCACGGTGCGCGGCAGCAGGCCGCGCGCGGTCTCGGTCAGGACCGGCTTTCCGGGTACGAAAACCACCGGAACGATGGAATCACTGGGCTCCATCCTGATGGCCCGGGCGGCGCCGGACTCCATCCAGGAGAGCGTGAAACCGCCGAGCAGGCAGGCGGCCACGTTGTCGGGGTGGCCCTCGATCTCGGTGGCCAGCTCCAGCAGCGCCGCGTCGTCCAGGCGGGCCTCGCCGCCTATGGTCACCGCCCGGGCGGCGACGATGCCGGCGCAGATGGCGGCGGAGGAGGAGCCGAGGCCACGGCCGTGCGGGATGCGGTTGGCGCAGACGATCTCCAGGCCACGGGGCTGTCCGCCCAGCAGATCGAACGCGGTGCGCAGAGAGCGGACGAGAAGGTGAGACTCGTCACGCGAAAGGGTCTCGCTGCCCTCCCCCGCGATGTCGATGTGCAGTCCGGAGTCGGCCACCCGGACGACCACGTCGTCGTAGAGCCCCAGCGCGAGGCCGAGGGCGTCGAAGCCCGGGCCGAGATTGGCGCTGGTGGCGGGAACGCGCACCCGGACGGCGGCGGCGCGGAACGCTGGACCGGCCATCGCTCGTTGACTCTCCTTGAACTGCGTGACTGTCGAAGACATTCGATACGTACGTGGAGACCCTCGGGCCGCGCAGACGGCGCGGCGTCACCCGGATGCGCAGCCATGTGCCAGGCATATGCAGCGGGCGGGTTCAGTACAGCCTATCGAAGGAAGGTTCTGTCGCGACATAGGGCGCACAGGAGGCGCACGATGCGTGTCGTAAGCCCCCTGTGCACCCCTGTCTGGGAAAACCCGGGTCGCCGGACGCTCAGCCGAGGCCCAGGCGCTCGGCCGCCGCGGCCGCGTCGACCGGGACGGTGACCGGCTGCGGGGCACCGGCGACGGCCCAGTCGGGGTCCTTCAGGCCGTTGCCGGTGACCGTGCACACGATCCTCTGGCCCGGGTCGACCTTGCCCTGCTCGGCGGCCTTCAGCAGACCGGCCACGGAGGCGGCGGAGGCGGGCTCCACGAAGACGCCCTCCTGCGCGGCCAACAGCCGGTAGGCGCGCAGGATTTCACGGTCCGTCACCTCGTCGATGGCACCGCCCGACTCGTCGCGTGCGGCGAGGGCGTAACTCCAGGACGCCGGGTTGCCGATGCGGATGGCGGTGGCGATCGTCGACGGGTCCTTGACCACCTCGCCGCGCACGATCGGGGCGCTGCCCGAGGCCTGGAAGCCCCACATGCGCGGGGTCCTCGTGGCGATCCCGTCGGCGGCGTACTCCTTGTAGCCCTTCCAGTAGGCCGTGATGTTGCCCGCGTTGCCGACCGGCAGGACGTGGATGTCGGGGGCGTCGCCGAGCATGTCCACGATCTCGAAGGAGGCCGTCTTCTGGCCCTCGATACGCACCGGATTGACCGAATTGACCAACGCCACCGGGTAGTTGTCGCTCAGGTTGCGGGCGAGGGTGAGGCAGTCGTCGAAGTTGCCGTCCACCTGGAGGATCTTGGCGCCGTGCACGAGGGCCTGGCCCATCTTGCCGAGGGCGATCTTGCCCTGCGGCACGAGAACGGCCGAAACCATGCCGGCCCGCACCGCGTACGCGGCGGCGGAGGCGGAGGTGTTGCCGGTGGAGGCGCAGATGACCGCCTTGGCCCCCTCCTCCTTGGCCTTGGAGATGGCCATGGTCATGCCGCGGTCCTTGAAGGACCCCGTGGGGTTGGCCCCCTCCACCTTCAGATGGACCTCACAGCCCGTGCGCTCGGAGAGCACCTGCGCGGGCACGAGCGGCGTGCCGCCCTCGCGGAGCGTCACGACCGGCGTGGTGTCGGATACCGGCAGCCGGTCCCGGTACTCCTCGATGATTCCGCGCCACTGGTGGGTCATAGCTGGTTACTCTCCTTCAACCCGCATGATGCTGGCGACACCCCGCACGGTGTCGAGCTTGCGCAGCGCCTCGACGGTCCCGGACAGGGAGGCGTCGGACGCGCGATGGGTGACGACGACGAGGGAGGCCTCGCCGTCCTTGCCCTGCTGGCGCACCGTATCGATCGACACGCCGTGTTCGGCGAACACGGTCGCGACCTGGGCGAGAACACCCGGTTTGTCCGCGACGTCGAGGCTGATGTGGTAGCGCGTGACGACCTCGCCCATCGGCGAGACGGGCAGGGCGGCGTAGGCGGACTCACCGGGCCCCGTTGCGCCGTTGAGCCGGTTGCGGCAGACGGCGACGAGGTCGCCGAGCACGGCGGAGGCGGTGGGAGCGCCGCCGGCGCCGGGGCCGTAGAACATCAGCTGGCCGGCCGCGTCGGACTCCACGAAGACGGCGTTGTACGCGCCGCGCACGGAGGCGAGCGGGTGGCTCAGCGGAATCATCGCGGGATGCACGCGCGCGGTGACCGACGCACCGTCCTTGGACCGCTCGCAGATGGCGAGCAGCTTGATGGTGCAGCCCATCTCCTTCGCCGAGCGGAAGTCCGAGGCGGTGACCTCGGTCATGCCCTCGCGGTAGACGTCGTCGAGGCGCACGCGCGTGTGGAAGGCGATCCCGGCCAGGATCGCGGCCTTGGCGGCGGCGTCGAAGCCCTCGACGTCGGCGGTCGGATCGGCCTCCGCGTACCCGAGCGCGGTGGCCTCGTCGAGGGCCTCCTGGTAGCCGGCCCCCGTGGAGTCCATCTTGTCGAGGATGAAGTTGGTGGTGCCGTTGACGATGCCCAGCACCCGGTTGACCTTGTCGCCGGCGAGGGACTCGCGCAGCGGACGGATCAGCGGGATGGCACCGGCGACGGCGGCCTCGTAGTACAGGTCCTTGCCGTGCTCCTCCGCCGCGGCGTGCAGCGCGGCCCCGTCCTGGGCGAGCAGGGCCTTGTTGGCGGAGACGACGGACGCGCCGTGCTCGAAGGCGGCGGTGATCAGGGTCCGGGCCGGCTCGATCCCCCCGATGACCTCGACCACCACATCGATGTCCCCGCGTTTGACGAGGGCGGTGGCGTCGGTGGTGACGAGGGCGGGGTCGATGCCCTCACGGACCTTGCTCGGCCGCCGCACGGCGACCCCCGCGAGCTCGACCGGGGCGCCGATCCGGGCGGCGAGGTCGTCGGCGTGCGTCGTCATGATGCGCGCCACCTCTGAGCCGACCACTCCACAGCCCAGCAGCGCCACCTTCAGCGGACGCGTACGCATCATCCGACCTCGTTTCCTCTTACCGTCTACGGTTGGACCAGTCTCACTCACCGGACGGCAGTTTCTACCCTTCGTCCGGATCCTGAGACATGTATTTCATTTGTTCGGGGCTGGAGGACCGAAGATCTTCCAGCCCCGACTGCGGGGCGGGCGCTATCCGACATCGAGGCGCAGGAGGTCCTCCTCCGTCTCACGCCGGACGATCACCCGGGCCTCGCCGTCCTTCACGGCGACCACCGGCGGCCGCAGCACATGGTTGTAGTTGCTGGCCATGGACCGGCAGTACGCACCCGTGGCCGGTACGGCGATCAGGTCGCCCGGCGCCAGGTCGGCGGGCAGGAACGCGTCCTTGACCACGATGTCCCCGCTCTCGCAGTGCTTGCCGACCACGCGGGCGAGCATCGGCTCGGCGTCGGAGGCCCGGGACACGAGCGCCACGCTGTACTCGGCGTCGTACAGCGCGGTCCGGATGTTGTCGGACATACCGCCGTCGACCGACACATACGTCCGCAGACCGTCCAGCGGCTTGACGGTGCCGACCTCGTAGAGCGTGAAGGCGGTCGGCCCGACGACCGCGCGCCCGGGCTCGACGGAGATCCGCGGGGTGCGCAGCTTCGCGGCCTCGCACTCCCGGCTGACGATCTCGGTCAGCGCCTTGGCGATCTCGTGCGGCTCACGCGGATCGTCGCCGCTGGTGTACGCGATCCCGAGGCCGCCCCCGAGGTCGATCTCGGGGAGCTCCACCCCGTGCTCGTCGCGGATGTCCTTGAGCAGCCCGACCACGCGATGGGCGGCGACCTCGAAACCGGACATGTCGAAGATCTGCGACCCGATGTGGGAGTGGATCCCGATCAGCTCCAGCCCGTCCAGCTGCAGTGCGCGCCGCACGGCCTCGGCGGCCTGCCCGCCGGCGAGCGGGATGCCGAACTTCTGGTCCTCGTGGGCGGTGGCGATGAACTCGTGCGTGTGCGCCTCGACCCCGACGGTGATCCGGATCTGGACCTTCTGCCGCTTGCCCAGGGACTGCGCGATGTGGGCGACCCGCACGATCTCCTGGAAGGAGTCGAGCACGATCCGCCCCACACCGGCGCGGACGGCCCGCTCGATCTCCCCCGTCGACTTGTTGTTGCCGTGGAAGGCGATGCGCTCGGCGGGCATCCCGGCGGACAGGGCGGTGGCCAGCTCCCCGCCGGAACAGACGTCGAGGTTGAGCCCCTCCTCGTGCAGCCACCGCACGACGGCACGGGACAGGAAGGCCTTGCCGGCGTAGAAGACGTCGGCGCCGGCCCCGAAAGCCGTACGCCACGCACGCGCGCGTGCCCGGAAGTCGGCCTCGTCGAGGATGTACGCGGGGGTGCCGTGGTCCTCGGCGAGGGTCTTCACGTCGACGCCGCCGACGGTGACGACGCCGTCGGCGTCGCGCGCGACGGTCTGGGACCAGACCTTCTGGTCGAGGGCGTTGAGGTCGGCGGGCGGCGCGGAGTAGTGCCCCTCGGGCAGGACATCGGCGTGACGGGGCCCGGCGGGGTGGGCGGAACGGCTCATGACGGTGACTCTCAGACTCTCTGTCTCTCTCCGGGCGTCTCTCGCGAGGGGCCTCAGAGGTGTTCGGGTGCGTCGATGCCGAGCAGGTACAGGCCGCCGGCCAGCACCGTCCCGGCGGCTTCGGCGAGAGCGAGCCGGGCGCGGTGGGCGGCCGAGGGTTTCTCTTCGCCGCGGGGAAGCACGGAGGGCAGGAAGGGCAGCACGGCATCGGCGACGGTGACGAGATGCCGCGCAAGCCGGTCCGGGGCACGGTGGGTGGCGGCCGCGGTGAGGATGCGGGGGTGGTCGGTCAGGGCGGTCAGGAGGTCGCGGAGGGGGGAGTGGGGGTCGGAGAGGGGAGTGGGAGTGGGGGTGAGGGTGGCGGAGGGGGTGGGGGTTGCGGTGGCGCGCGGGGGGTGGGGGGAGGTGGAGACCGGGGCGTCGGTGGAGGGGGCGACGGGGGCGACGGGGCTGCCGAAGCCGTCAATACCGATGCTCTGGGTGCCGTCCATGCCGTCCATGCAGTCGATGCTGTCGATGCTGTCGATGCAGTCGATGCTGTCGGCGGAGGGGGCGCCGGTGCCGGTGACGGTGACGCTGGTGGTGCCGGTGACGGTGACGCTGGTGGTGCCGGTGACGGTGACGCTGGTGGTGCCGGTGACGGTGACGCTGGTGGTGCCGCTGGTGCCGCTTCCGACGGGGCCCGGCTCGGCGGCGAAGCCCAGGCGGGCGGCGTTGCGGCCGAGGGAGCGGATGCGGGCGTGGGCGTACCGCACCCGGAACAGCGGATTGCCCTCGCGCTGGACCAGGTGATCGGCGGTGATACGGGGCCGGTCGTGCGGGGCGGGATACAGCAGCGCCCACTGGGAGGCGTCGGCCCCGAGCGGGGCGGGGTCCTCCGGCGCGGGCACGGGCCGCAGATTCACGGGCTCACCGTGCTCGACGGTGGCCCGCCCGCCCTGCGTGGCGACGATCCGTACGACGGCGTCGGCGATCGCCTCGGCCCGCACCTCGTACGGCACGCACAGCGCGACGACCTGCCCGGCGAGCGCGTCACCGTGTCCGTAGGCGGCACCACGCTCCCGGATCTCCCGGACCAGCCCGGTGACGAGGTCGACCTGCGCGTCGAGGCAGATGTTGAGGAACCCGGGCCCGGTGACGACCACGTCCCGGATGCCCTCCGCGTCGACGAGCCGGGGCCGCAGAATCTCGGCGACCCGCAGCGGCGACTGCCCGGCCGGCCGGGCGAGCTGCAGAGCGACGTTGGTGGCGAAGTCGCCGCATCCCCCGGGCCCCGGCTCGGTCACCACGACCCGCTCGGGCACGCTCACCCGCAGCTCCCCGTCGTCGACGGCACAGCGCACCGCGTGCAGCACGGTGCGGGAGAGCTCGACGGGGGTCACGGGACAAGCGTAGGGGAGGAAGGGGGTGGGTAGGCGAGGCGGTTCTTACTGCGAGACGGGCTCTACGGCCCGATCACCGTCCGCGGCTCCCGGCCCGCCTAACCGTCGGAGGAGATCCCCCTGGTACGCCATCGGAGACTCCCTCCGGAACGCCACCGGTGATCTCTCCTGACGCGTCACCGGAGACATCGCCGACATAGCCCCTGGCGACCACGTCAGGGACCCCGCCGTCGCCCCCGTCTCCGTCCGCGTCCCCGTCCCCCTCACCATCGCCGCTTCCGCCCTGGCCCCCGCCCCCGCCTCGATGCCCTCGTGCTCCGCCGTGCCCGTCTCCCCCGTCGCCGTCGTCCCCGCTCCCGCGGTCGATCAGCTGCTTGACGAGCCGTACGAGCTCGGCCGGTTCGAAGGGCTTGGCGAGGAAGGCGTCCACGCCGACGTCGAGACCGGTGTCGACCTCGTACTGCGTGCACGCGCTGATGATGGCGAGGGGCAGATGATGCGTACGCGGGTCGGCGCGGAGTCTGGCGGCGGTGCGCAGACCGTCCAGCCGGGGCATGACGACGTCGAGCGTCACTACGTGGGGCCGCACCCGATGCACCACGTCCAGACACTCGGCACCATCGGCCGCGGTCACGACCTCGAGCCCTTCCAGTTCGAGGTTGACCCTGATCAGCTGCCGGATGACCTTGTTGTCGTCCACAACAAGCACCCGGCCCGAAGCGCCTGGCACAAGTCGAGAGTAGGTCCGGGCCGGCCACCGCGTCCGGGTTTTCCCCACTTCCACCCCGTACAGGGGACCGTTCCGACACACGGTGGACCCGCCCCGGTGAACGCCCAGGCCGCTACCGCGCCCGCCATCCCGGTCGCCGCCCGAGAAACGGGTTCCTGATCACCCCGCCGGACCTGCTAGTGTTCTATCCGTCGCCGCGAGCGAAGCGCTCCGCAGCCGACACGCCCCCGTAGCTCAGGGGATAGAGCAACGGCCTCCGGAGCCGTGTGCGCAGGTTCGAATCCTGCCGGGGGCACCCAGCATGAGGTGCCCAAAGACCCCGTCACCAGCGGAAACGCTGAGGCCGGGGTCTTCGCGTATGTGCAGCCAAGTGCCGCGCTGAGCGGGCGTATGCCGGGGTCTGTGGACGAGGCGTGGACGGGATCTTGAGGCGTCTGCCCAGGTCAGTCCAACAAACGACGAGGCCCCGGGACAAGTCCAGGGGCCTGAGGGTCGGTTCATCGGCGGTGCCCCGCCGTTAGCCGATCTCGGTCGGCTGACCGTCGCGGGAGAGCACAGTGCAGTGGCCGCGCCTTGAGGGCAAAAAACAGTCCCCAGTAGTACTGCTCGTGTCCTGAAGCTTCAGTGGTCACTGTTGCCTCGGTATCGCGCCGGCTTGCTGGGGGCCTGAACCACATCCTGTCCAAGTCACTACGCCGGCTAGACGTCCTCATCGACTTTGCGACTCTTTCAGTGTTATGGCCTACTAATCACGATGCGCGCCGGATGCCATAAGTCAATAGCCTTTCGGTACGTTTCGGAGGAAACCTCTCGGGATCGCCTTCGGCTGCGGCATCCGACTGGTCCGCGGGTCGACGGGGAGCCGGTCGCGGCCGAGCGATTACCCAGGTCAGCCCCTCTAGCTGACGAAGGGGCCTGCGCATGCGCATCGCCGCGTCAGGCCAGGTTGCTCTCTTAGCTAGGAGCTGCCTTGGGCGCGGTCACAGCCCGGCGTGCCAGTGCCGCTCCAGATCACCTGGGTCGAATACGCTGCGAAGACGTCCGACCTGGAGGCCTCGGCAACGCGGATGCGCGGCAATGCCGCCCGGTATCGGCTCTTCACGGGGCGGCGCAGCTGCCGGATGCGGGAGGGGTGTGGCATGAGATCCCCGAGCGTGCGCCTACGGGAGATCACCGACGACAACCGGGATGCCGTCCGCGCCCTCCGCGTCCGACGTGACCAGAAGCAATTCGTCGCCTCCGTGTCCCACTCCCTCAAGGAGGCGGCGAGAAACCGGAGGCCAATCCCTGGTACCGCGCCGTGTACCGCGGCGATGAGCCAGTCGGCTTCGTGATGCTGTCGCGGAAACCGCCGGCCGATCCCTGCAAAGGGCGCCACTTCCTCTGGCGCCTCCTCGTCGACAAGCGGTACCAGGGGCGAGGGATCGACCGAGAGGCGCTCACGCAGGTCGCCGCCCAGGTGCGCGCGGACGGCGCCACCGAGCTGCTGACCAGCTACGAGCCCGGCGACGGCGAGCCGTGGCCCTTCTACCAGAAGTCCGGGTTCGAGCCGACCGGGGAGATCGACGACGGCGAGATCGTTCTACGACTCACCTTCCCCGCTCGGTGAGCTGTTAGCCCCAGGCCGACTGTGCCATCAGGCGAGCCCCGGCATGAACCCCGACTTGTCGCCGGCATCCCAAAGGGTCTTCATCTCCAGGACACCCAGGTTGAAATGGGAAAAATGACCGTGATACGTGCCCCAGACCCAAAGCGGCTGTGTACTTGTGTTGCCGTACTTGTCCTCGAGCGGCCCCACCCCGATGACTGACAGCCCTTCAACAGAGGACTGCCCAAAGACTCTCGCTGCCGCCCGGACGACATCCTGATTCTCGCCATGGACCGTGGCTTCGACTCCGAACAAAGCTTGCGAGGCGGCCGAATTTACGAAGATCGTCACGTCCAGATTCTCCCCCTTGCCCAGCACCTGGACGCTCTTGATGGCGGGGTTCAGGCACTTGAGGCGAGCGGTGACAGAGCCCTTGGCGCAGCGAGAGCGCGGCTTCTTCGTGGAGTGCAGCTTCTTTGCCGGCGACGGCTTCACAGAGGGAGCCCGCGTAGTTGCCACCGCAGTCGGCTTGCTCTTGGGGCTTGCCGCCACAGGGGTACCCGCCTGCCCCGCAGCGCACCCTGCGAGCAGGGCTACCAGCAGCGCCATCGGGACGAAGTGAAGGAAACGTCGAGACACATTGCACCTTGAGAGTTCATCGTTCACATGATCTTCGCAAGTTATATAGGTGTACCCTCCATCTGACCAACCGTCGGCTCTACCTGGAGCTTCTGATACCTGGCCAGACCAACCGGGGCGGAGCGGTTGGCAACGGCGGTTCGACCAGACCTCGACGACCAGATCTGTCTCACACTCCGCCATGGCACGGTCTGAGCTGGATTGCGGATCCGCCAACTGCCCGGGGCCTCGGTGGGGCGCAGCGTGTCTCACTCGTACTCGCGAAGCAGATCCTCGATACGCCGGTTGGCGACGTCCTGACGACCGTCGAGGCACTTCGCGTACGGTCAGCAAAACCTCAACGCTGTTGCCGGCGCGCTCGATGAGGTGCCCAAAGACCCCGTCACCAGCGGAAACGCTGAGGCCGGGGTCTTCGCGCATGTGCAGCCGTATGCGGCCCGAAGCGGCCGCAGGTCGGGGTCTGTGGACGAGCCGTGGACGGGATCTTGGAGCATCGCCGCAGGTGAGCCCCCAGAAAGCCACAACACCGCTGGACGGTCGGTCCACAGCACCTCAGCGTCCTCGAACTACCGTCGAGGCGCGGGAGCGCGAGGGCCGGGCCGCCAGGAGGACAAGAGGCACGCACGCTAGTTCACCGAGGGCCACGAGCGGGAAGCCGTCGGTCGCGGATAGGACAGTGACGGCGAGGTGGCCGAGGGCGAGGAAAAAGAAGCCCCGGGACCAGGTCGCGATCGGCCGGCGATACGCACGTTCGAAGGACCGGAAAGAGCCCCAAAGACATGCGACGACCCAGAGCAGGGCCAGAGCGAACGCGACATAGGTCATCCACGTCGCGCCGGGGCGGTCAGGTTCGCGAGGGAAGGCCACAGCGATAACAGTGATCCCGGCGAGCAGAACGAACAGCCAGAGAGCCTCGACGATCAGGATCAGACCGAGGGCGATGCAAGCAGCCCTGCGCACCGGCGCTCCTCTGCGGAGGGGGAAGGGAAGAAGGCGACGGAACAATAGCGCCGGAGACGGACGCTCAAGTCGTGCGGGGCCGCTCATGGCTCCAGTGGGAACGGCCGGCACCCCATCGGGATGCCCGGCTCAGGCCTGGTTCCAAGCCTGGCGATGGTGAGCAACGCTGTACACCTGCTCCACCTGGTCGGCCGTGAGAACGCCTGAGAGCGGCGAGTGCCGATACCTGGCGCTCCTGGTACACCCGGACATCGAGCTGCGTAGCGCCCACCTACGGGCGAAGAGCAGGGCGCGGTAGCCGTCGGGCTTCTGCTCGTACGCGAGGCCGCCCGGCAGTGCCCGGCCGGGCGGGAGCACGGACCAGGCCTCGGCGAGCATGGGCTCGATCAGCGGTGTGAGGGCCACAGCCCAGATGTACTCGCTGGCGTGGGTGAGCGCACGCGGCCGGCTGGCGCGTTGAACGATCGGCCCGGCTGCCAACATTTAGGCCGTCCGGCCCATATACCCGATAACAACACCGTGAAAATAATTGAGTGCGCGCGCGTTGGACCTCCCGGCCGCATCTCTACGGGGCGGCACTTGAGTGGTCCCAGTTTCAATAGATGAGCCCTAAAAGGCGCAGAGTCTATTAGCGCCTCAGCGCGAGCGAAGGTGCTCACGCAGTCATCGCTTTCCCGCGAAGATGCACAACCATTCCCGGGAGCGATGCAATTAAGTTAGTCTAACCAGGTTTGATCGCATGCATTGAGGAGCATGCAACCATGAAGATACCAAACATCCACCGCACAATTCGGGTTACTGCCGTTCTCGCACTGGCAGTTGCGGGCGCGACCAGCCTTGCGGGGCCCTCAAACGCCGCAACGCCAGCCTCGCCGTCGGCTACCACGCGTACGGCCGTCCCGGCGATCTATTGCACCTCTGACGCCCAGTATGGCGTCCCAGTGCAAGCCAGCTACGTGTACTGCAGCAACGGCATCACCTACGACGGTCTGACCGGACAGCCACTTTGGGGGAGTGGCGTGGTATCAGGGAGCACCTACCAGGGCGACCTAAATGCTGTGTGGGGTTACTGAATGCCTCGCAGTGCAGGTAGGCCCGAAACGAGAGGAGGCCCCAGGCCGCTGCCTGGGGCTCCGTGTGAGTGCGGCTTGTCTCACTCGTACTCGCGGAGCAGGTCCTCGATGCGGCGGTTGGCAACATCCTGCCGACCGTCGAGGCACTTCGCGTACCGGGTCAGCAGGACCTCAACGCTGTTGCCGGCGCGCTCGGCGACTTCGGTGGGATCAACCCCGGCGTTGAGCCACGTCGACAGCGTTGAATGTCGAAGGTCGTACGGCCTACTCGCGAGCGGCGAGGCCGCGACAGCGGGCGGGAGCGCCAGGAGCCGCGCTTCTTGCCATACGCGGTAGTAGGTCGAGGAGGGGACGACCGAACCCTTCTCACTGAAGAAGAGTCGCCCGTCCTCCGCCGTGCCGAAAGTGGTGAGGTGATCGCGAAGCACCGCGACGAGCTGAGGCGGAATGGGCACCCGCCGAACGTCCTCAGTCGGCCGATTCTTCAGCCCGCGGTCGTCGTGGGTCTCCCCCGAGTCCGTCCACTGCTTGCCGACCGACGGACGAGTCCGGTGGAGCAGCGCCGAGCCCCAGCCGTGCTCGGGGAGGAGCAGGACAGTCTCCACCAGGCCGACCGCCTCAGCAGGACGGAGGCCACCGAAGTACATCGCCGCGAACAGGCCGACGAGACGCCGACCCCGAGCACGCCGGTAGCCGCCCACGTAGGACACTGCAGCCAGGAGATTGCGGGCCTGCTCCGGGTTGGCGACGACGCGGGGATCGACCTGGTTCGAAACCTTGGGCTTCTGCCAGCGAACGGCCGTGATCGGATTCTCGCGCAGCTCCCCGAGGTCGACCGCATAGTTCGCAGCGTTGACGAGAGTACGGCGCTTACGCCGGACGGTTTCGGCGGCTGCCCCTGTGCCATCGAGCTTGAGTTTCAGGGAGTCGAGCACCACCCGCGCCGTGACGGGTTCGGAGAGATCCGCGAGCGGTCGAGACGCCTTGGCAACCCAATGGAGAACATTAAGGACGTCGTCCGGCACCTCTCGTTCCTGTGGTGCCGGCAATACGAACGCCCCAGTTGCGGAGTGCTTTGCGGATCATCTCGTCAGACGGTCGTCCGGGACGCTCACCGAAAAGTTCCATGGTCACGCTAGTGAGCGATTCGTTGATGCCGTCTCGCGTGTTGGGGGCGGCATGTGGCCACTTCATCGCGAGATACCTAAGGGCAAAGTCGTACCAGGACACGGCCGACTTCGTCTCCTCCATCGACGCCGGAAGGCCAGTCCCCGTGTCGAACTCCTCGCCGTCGCGCATCGCACGCATGAGCTTCGTGCGGTAGTGGTCAGCGAGCGCCTTGGTTCGGAAAGACTCGGAGAAGACATTTCCGGCTACTGACCAGCGCACCCCGTAGGACGGTGTTTTAGTGTCCCGCTTACGGACGCCCTAGACCTTCACGTCGAGAGACTTCACGCGGCGGTCTCCAACTGCCGCAGCCAGGTCCGGAAGTCGCTCCGCCAAACCCGCAGTTCCCCATTTGGGAGCTTGAAGGCGGCCGGCCCCTGACCCAGCTCACGCCACCGGTAGAACGTCCGCCGAGAAACTCCCCCGAGCTCATCGAGGATCTGCCGGACGGTCATCAGCTCGTCTTGCACCTCAGGCTCCTTCGGGACGAGGCCACCGGGTGCGTCACTTGATCCCCACCAGCGGCTTCGCTTCTCCACTCGCACCTTCGAAGGACCCTCTCAGGGCTCGGATGTCCATTCAACGGGAGGGGGTGTGCGGCTGTAGTGGGCTCCCCTGGTGCCGTAGTGAGCGAGGTGCAGCGTTTCACCGTCGATCTGGAGCTCTGCCGGCGGAGGGTTGGGAACGGACATCCAAGGGTGAGAGTGACCGTCGATGCGGACGGGCTCCCGGGGCTGGTTCCAGCTGTCCGCCGTTGCCTGGGCCCACTCGCGGGTCCACGGGTTCTGCAGGGTCCGAGGGCGGCCGGGTCGTGCTCGTAGCCGTTAAGACCGCGGACGAGAGCTTCGCTGTAGACACCCTTGACCCGGAAGTTCTCCAGGTCCTCCGTGCGTACGACCATGCTGACGTACCGGCGCCCATTACCTCGGTGTCGACCCACCGCGGGCCAGCGACAGTGGCCGGGGTCCCAGCGGACGGGCGGGAGCCACAGCAGGGCGCCTGCGCGGAAGTGCTTCGTACCGTGCTGGATGTCGAGGCCGCTCTCACCGTGCGCGGTCTCTCGCGCCACGTTGGCCACCAGGCACCAGCCCAACAGCCCATCCGGCGCCTCTTCTTCGGTGGGTCCCATGTCTGCCACGCCGAGAATTTTGAGGCACGAGACGGGGCGCGAGCTAGACGGGTCGGCACGGTGCCGGCGGCGGGATTCGAACCTGGTCTCCTGAATGATCAGCGGTCTTGGAGGCCGTCGCGGCGCGAGTCAATGTGGGTTCAGATTCCACACCCACCGCCAGGCGAACGGTCCCTGACCGGGTAAAACGGTCAGAGGCCGTGTGATTGTCCGAGCAGGTTTCCCCTACTGCTCGTAAGGGTTGAAGCACTTGAGCGCGGCCCAACCGTAAATGACCTTGTGATCCTTACGGACCACCTTGCCGTAGATCCAGGCCTTGTCTACCTTGATGTCCTTGTAGCCCTTATAGTCCACCTTTGTGCCGTTCATGAGGTCACCCTTGTAAGCGACGCCATTGACCTTCGCGCTGGTGTTGGACTTCGCTCGTATGTTGACTGAGCTGCACGTGGCCTTCAGCTTCCAGGTGGAAGCTGCCGAGGCAGATCCGGAGCTCAGCCCCAGCGCCCCTATGGCGAGGGCGGAAGCGCTCATAACGGCCACCAGTGACCTCTTCAGCATTGCCATGCTCCTTATCGACTATCGGCCTCGACTGTCCGCAGAAAGCGAAGCTGACCGTGTCCGGTCGTCCGCGTGGACAGATGTGACTGCCTAGTAAACCCCCGTGAGCAGGCCGACTTTCGTCAGGTCGTCGACGATCCTTCGACAGCTCGTCAACAGCTTGACTCGTGTTCTGCTCGGTCAGGTTCCGCGACAGCAAGGGTAGTTGGCGATGAGCACGCGTTGCGCGTGGGGGGTCTCAACGTCGGGCGCGCCTCTGATCGAGTGGGTGCCCGCGATAGGTGAGGTCGGTGGGGATGGCTGCCTCGGTCGGAGCCGTTCTCGTACGCACAGCAGGCAGCTCGGCAGACAGATGGAGGCCCCAGGCGGTAGGCCTGGGGCCTCCATGTAGGTGCAGGGTGTCTCACTCGTACTCGCGGAGCAGGTCCTCAATGCGGCGGTTGGCGACGTCCTGCCGTCCGTCGAGGCACTTCGCGTAGCGGGTCAGCAGGACCTCGACACTGTTGCCGGCGCGCTCGGCAACTTCGGTGGGATCCACTCCGGCATTGAGCCACGTCGACAGCGCCGAGTGTCGAAGGTCGTACGGCCTGCTCGCGAGCGGCGAGGCCGCGACGGCCGGCGGAAGCGCCAGGAGCCGAGCCTCCTGCCACACGCGGTAGTAGGTCGAGGACGGGACGACCGAGCCCTTATCGCTGAAGAAGAGTCGCCCGTCTTCCGCCGTGCCGAACGTGGCGAGGTGATCGTGGAGCACCGCGACGAGCTGGGGTGCGGGCGCACTCGACCGGGGTGGAGTCCACGATCCACAGCGGGTCCAGCCACAGGTCGGTGTCCGTAGCCAGGGACCGGATGGCTCGTTTGACCAGGCCCAGCGCGGCCCGCAGACGCTTGTTGTAGGCGGGGCGCTGGGGCAGGTAGGGGAACAGTCCGTGCAGGCGGGCATGGGCGAAGCGCAGCCAGCGGGCCTCGCAGTGGAAGCCCGGCATGGCCTGGGCCACGGCCAGGGTGACCAGTTCGGCGTCGGTCAGCCTCGGCGGCCGGCCACGCCGGCGCGGGGCCTTCAAGCGGTCGTCGATGTGCACGTACAGTGCGGTCAAGAGGGTGTCTAACTCGGTCGTCACAACCCGATGTTGGACACCCTCCCCGCGTCCGTGAACCCCGCATTCGGAACTACTCGTCTAGCGGTGCTTCCGGCGCTTCCCGTTGCGTGGAGACAGTAGTTTGTGGGCTTCGTGTGGCCGGCCTGCAGCAGTTAGTGCCGCGGCAAGGGTTTTGGTGACTTTTCTGGTGAATTCATCATCGTCACCGAGAATTCGGCGGCTTCGAATGCGAGTGTCTTTAAGTAGCTGTGCCGCTGCCGGATGTTCTCGAAGGCTGCCCATGGTGAGCGCGAGACTGTGGGCGGAGCGGAGGGTGCTGGGGTGGTCGTCGCCGAGGACGCGACGGCGACGTTCGAGGGTGTCCTCGTCGATGCGGCGGGCCTCCGCATACCGCCCGAGATTATGAAGGGTGACGGCGAGGTCATGGGCAGAGGTGAGGGTGTCGGGGTGGTCGGCGCCGAGGACGCGACGGCGACGTTCGAGGGTGTCCTCGTGCATGCGGTGGGCCTCCGCGTGCTGCCCAAGGCTGTGCAGGATGAGCGCGAGACTATGGGCGGAGCCGAGAGTATTGGGGTGGTCGTCGCCGAGGACACGACGGCGACGTTCGAGGGTGTCCTCGACCATGCGGCGGGCCTCCGCATACTGCCCAAGGCCGTGCAGGGTGGCCGCGAGACTATGGGCGGAGTCGAGGGTGTCGGGGTGGTCGTCGCCGAGGACGCGACGGCGACGTTCGAGGGTGTCCTCATGCGTGCGGCGGGCCTCCGCATACTGCCCGAGGCTGTGCAGGGTGACCGCGAGACTATGGGCGGAGTCGAGGGTGTCGGGGTGGTCGTCGCCGAGGACACGACGGCGACGTTCGAGGGTGTCCTCGTCGATGCGGCGGGCTTCCGTGTACTGCCCGAGATTATGAAGGGTGGCGGCGAGGCTGTGGGTGTAGGTGAGGGTGTTGGGGTGGTCGTCGCCGAGGACGCGACGGCGACGTTCGAGGGTGTCCTCGACCATGCGGCGGGCCTCCGCATACTGCCCGAGATTATGAAGGGTGGCCGCGAGGTCATGGGCAGAGGTGAGGGTGTCGGGGTGGTCGGCGCCGAGGACGCGACGGCGACGTTCGAGGGTGTCCTCGACCATGCGGCGGGCCTCCGCATACTGCCCAAGGCTG
>NZ_JBEYYJ010000039.1:35433-73214 GCF_040645475.1 Streptomyces sp. NPDC046759
TGCAGGGTGGCCGCGAGACTATGGGCGGAGTCGAGGGTGTCGGGGTGGTCGTCGCCGAGGACGCGACGGCGACGTTCGAGGGTGTCCTCGTGCATGCGGCGGGCCTCCGCATACTGCCCGAGGCTGTGCAGGGTGGCCGCGAGACTATGGGCGGAGTCGAGGGTGTCGGGGTGGTCGTCGCCGAGGACGCGACGGCGACGTTCGAGGGTGTCCTCGTGCATACGGCGGGCCTCCGCATACTGCCCGAGATTATGAAGGGTGGCCGCGAGGTCATGGGCAGAGGTGAGGGTGTCGGGGTGGTCGTCGCCGAGGACGCGACGGCGACGTTCGAGGGTGTCCTCGACCATGCGGCGGGCCTCCGCGTACCGCCCAAAGTAACTAATGGCGCGGCCGAGGTATTCGGCGCTGGCAAGCGTATCCGGGTGGTCGTCGCCGAGGACACTGGTCCAGGTGTGGTGGAGGGTAGCGGCGAGATCGCGGGCTGCGCGTTGTTGGCCGCTTCTAATCAGGTAACGCGTTGCTTGAATGAGTGCTTGGCGCAGCTCGGGGTGGCTAGTAGCGGTGTGCTTGCGTGTGGCGAGGTGGGACGTGTAGGCGGCCCATTGGGGCCAAGCGGCCGGGGTGTCAGGGTCGCCGGGAGCGATGGTGGTGAGAATCGTGGTGACATCGAGTTCCACCTCGGAGGCGACAGTCTGGCTGGACCGGTCGCGGAGGATGGCTTGGGTGACCCGGTGGATTTGAAAGGCCTCATGGTCGACGCGGGCCAGACCGTAACGGGCCAGTGGTTGGAGGGCAGCCTGGGGCCACATGATGTCGTCCGGATCGACAGCAATGGTGGCCAGCTGATCGCGGACGGCTTCCAGCCAGGCGGTGGGAATCGGGTCGGGGCCGAGAAAGGCGCTAAGGCGGAGTAGGTTGGCGGCCTCTGGGTGATCGCCGGCCAGACGGGTAGTCGCGATGTCCACGGTGGCGGCCAGGGGGGCGGGGTAGCCGGGCGGGCCCCCGTTGGCCATTAGCTTGGCGGTCTTGGCCGTGAGCAAGTGGCGATAGCGGTCCAGAGTCATACCGCTCGCGATGACGCCGACTGCTTGGGCGAGGGCGAGGGGGAGGTCGCCGAGGTCGTCCGCGAGTCTGCCAGCTTGTTCTGGGGTGATGCCAGGCATGCGGGCAGTGAGGTAGGCCAGAGAGTCGCTGCGGGAGAAGACGCCCAGGTTCAGGCTGTGGATTCTATCGTTCCAACTCGGGTTGCGTGAGGTGATCAGGACGTGGCCGGGTCCGGTGGGGATCAGAGTGTCAAAGTCCTGGGGGTCGTCGGCATTGTCCAAAATGATCAGCCATCTATCCTGGGTGCGCAGGTGCTCCAGGAGCGAGCGGGCGTTGTGTTCGGCGCCAGCGTCGGGTTTGGCGATACCCAGCCGGGCGGCCAGTTCCGTGTAACGAACGAGGATCTGGTCGGCTTGTTCAGCGTCTATCCACCAGACCGTGTCGTACTGGCTTGCAAAGCGGTGGGCGTACTCCAGGGCGATTTGAGTCTTCCCAACGCCCCCCAGACCATGCAGGCCTTGGACCACGGGCCGCCGGCCACCCAGCAGGCCCTCTCGAATCTGGGCGATCAGTGCCTCACGCCCGGTGAAATGGGGATTACGGTTTCGAACATTCCACACTTGCGGCACGCCTGCGCCACTGGGCAGTCGGGGACGCTGCCCGTTGGAGCCTGTGGGAGGTGCGCCAGGAAAGCTAGGTGCCTTAGGCGGGCTCGTGGGGCCGTTGACGGCAACCAGCAGCGCAGCGATGGCGGCCTGTTCGTCCAGGCCGTGCAGGTCTTTTCGGATAACAGCAGTCAGAATAGGCGGGATGTCGGACGCCGTAAGAGGTTCGATCGTCACCGGGATGAGACGCTCGCGACGCGCAACGATGGAGGTCCACTCCTCGCGGGTCCACCGAGTCAGATCGAAGTAGTTGTTGGAGAACAGCGCCACCACCACGGTGGCGCGCCGCATGGCGTCGCTCATCCGCTCGACGAAGTTTTCGCCGGCCCGCCAGTCCCAAACGTCCAGCTCCACGTGATGGCCGGCCTCCCGCAGGTGCCATGCCGCCCACTCCGCCCAAGCCCGGTCCGGCCCGGCATAACTGACGAAGACCGACTCCACTGCGGCTGCCACCCCTGATCCCCATCCCTTCAAGGCCACCCCGACACAACGCCGCACCCATGATTCCCCGTATACGGTGGCTACAGGGTGGGAATCGTTGAGGTCGCAGCAGTCCAAGCAGAGGAGCAACCATAGTGCGGGCGCCGAAGAGCGTAGGGGTGAAGCTGAATCTGCGCGTGCTGGAGATCTCCGGCACATGGGAGCCGAACGCCGCCGAGCGGCAAGCCGCTTGGGAACTGTACGTTGAGCTAGTGACCCGGGTCTCGGTGGTGCCGCTCCGTGAGGACGAGGGCTTGCTGCGGGAAGCACTGAGCAGCCTGTACTCGCTGTTCACCACCACCCGAGAGGTGCTGCGCAAGTATGGCCCGGAAGTCGCCGAGCCCAAGAAGGACGGCCAGTACAACTTCGGCTACTTGGCCGTCGCCATGCTCAACTACGGCATCCGTCCATTGCTCGCAAGCTGGCACCCCGCACTGGAGGACTGGGAGGCCCGCCGCCCTGCCGACTGCTCGCGCCGCGACCACGAACTAGCTTGGCCACGCGCCAGCGAACTGCGGACCGCGCTACGCGACTCGCGCAGCATCCTCACCGCCTACGCCGACCTCCTTGCCAGCGCCTGCGGCGTACCCAACCTCCTCTCAGCCGTTCCCAGAGCAGATCGATAGACCACAAGCCCTGAGTGGCGCTGACAGCCTATTGGAAGGTCGGATTCTCGCACGCCGCGGGGAACCAGGGCCGAACTCCTAAAGCGGTAGTCGGCCAGCGGCACCTAGCCCCCCTTTGATGTTCTCGCTTGGCACCGGCGCACTGCTTCCAGCTTCCCACGATGGCCCTTGGCCGTCGTCGAGAACGCCATGGGGAGTGTCCCGCGTGTCCGGCTGTGCGGTTAGAGCGTTGACCTGCATAAGTAGGTGGGACAGCGAGATTCGCCAGTGTCCCACCTGCCGGGCCTGGGTACCGGGCCGCAACACCCCGGGATGTTGCAGCCCCTCACGTCGATCGCTCCCGTCCGATCCTCAACGACCGGAGGGCATCTCCTGCCCTTCCTCTACGCACGTGTGAGGGGCGTGTGAGCGAGACGAGATCACGCGGAGCGCGCGGCTCCCTTGCAGGTCAGAGTCATGATCAAGCACGTCACGAGCATGCTCACCGGAGCCGTGTGCGCAGGTTCGAATCCTGCCGGGGCACCCAGTATGAGGTGCCCAAAGACCCCGTCACCAGCGGAAACGCTGAGGCCGGGGTCTTCGCGTTTGTGCAGGCGTATGCGGCCCCCGGCCGCATGTCCGGGTCGACGGATAAGGCGTGGACGGGATCTTGGAGCGTCCGCCGACGTCAGCCACCCCATTCGACGGACCCTCACTTGCATCCGGCCACCCTCCGAGGGCTCCGACGCCACCAACCGCTCCGTCCGACACCAAGCGGGCGCGTGGCGCCATGTCCGGATCCGGCGGCACCCGATCCCGCTCAAGCGTCGCCCCCCTCTTCGGAGGCCAGACCGCGTCGCTCCCCTCTTCGGAGGCCAGACCGTGTCGCCCCCCTCTTCGGATGCCAGACCGTGACGTATTTCACGAAGCGGCCAGAGCTGATCTATCTCCCCAAAACCGACACGGCGGGCATTGATCCGGTCGCGACCACGCAGGAGACAACCCACCACCCGAAGGCCCCACTGCCACACGGACTGAAGCCTGCGACATCCAGCCGGCACGCACGCCCTCGACGGGTCACCTCGGCCGCGCGGGACCCACTCGGCATGGACATAGGGCACCGAATCGGATGAAGCAGTGACAAGGCACACAGAGAGAATCCCTTGCCTCATGGACGGCCTCGGGGTGGGATCGCAGTCCACGGCCGAGCGTGGTCTAGTCCAGTACGAGGAGCATCCATGCGCAGGATTCATGCGCGGCGGCGCACTGCGGTCGCCGCAGCCTGGGTCACCAGCCTCTCCAGTTTCGCAGCGATAGCAGGACTCTTGTCTGGTTCCGTCGCCGTCGCTGCACCGGTGCGACCGGCGCAAGAAGTCAAGCCCGTGCCGGCGGCCGGGCAGCAATCGCAGAGCGGGGCCGGCAGCCTGATGACCACTGCGCAGTGCCGGGCGGTGTGGGGGTTCGACTGCTACAACGCGATCCAGTACCGCCAGGCGTACAACCTGAACCCGCTGTACAAGGCAGGAGTGACCGGCAAGGGGCGCACGATCGTGATCGTGGATCCGTTCGGCTCGCCGACCATCCAGAAGGACCTGGATGTCTACAGCGCCCGGTTCGGCATCAAGAGCACCCATGTCGACGTGGTCAAGTGGGGCAACGTCCCGCGCTTCAACCCCAACGACGCCGACCAGCTCGGCTGGGCCGGGGAGACCACCCTCGACGTGGAGATGGCGCATGCCGTCGCCCCGGACGCGCACATCGTCCTGGCGGAGACCGGGGTCGGCCGGATCGGGGACGGCACCACCGGCCTGAAAGAGGTCATGGACGCCGAGAAGTCGCTCATCGACCGCGGCGTGGGCGATGTGATCAGCCAGAGCTGGGGCGTGGCGGAGAACAACTTCCCCGGCTTCAGCAAGGGTGACTTCTCCAGCATCCAGAACCTGCGGTACGCCTACAAGGACGCGGCCAAGCACCATGTGACCGTCACCGACGCTTCCGGCGACAGCGGACCCACCGACACCACCTCGAACGGCCAGACCACCTATCCGTACAGGGTCAACGCCTGGCCCACCGACGACCCCCTGGTGGTCTCGGTCGGCGGCACCCAGCTGCACCTGGACGCCAACGGCAACCGCATCGCGCCGGACAGCGTCTACAACGACCACGGCGCCAGCGGCGGCGGCGAGTCCCACGTCTTCGCCCGTCCCTCGTATCAGAACGGAGTGGCCGGCAATCACCGCAGCACCCCGGACGTCTCCATGTCCGCCGCGCTGAAGGGCGGTGGATGGGTGTACTCCAGCTACGACCCCAAGCGGGTCGGCTGGGAGGTCTACGTCGGCACCAGCGAGGCCAGCCCGCTCTTCGCAGGAATCGTGGCCCTGGCCGACCAGGTTGCCGGGCACCGGCTGGGGGACATCCACAAGGCGCTGTACTCGCTGTACGCGAAGTCCTCGTCGAACCCGTCCACCGGGATCGTGGACGTGAAGGACGGCACGAACAACAGTTACGCGGGAGTCACCGGCTACACCGCGGTGAAGGGCTACGACATGGCGACCGGCGTCGGAACGATCGACGCGGCCCGCTTCGTCCCGGCCCTAGCCAAGGCGGGCTGACCGCAACCCGTCCCCGAGGCGCGGGGCCCGGCGTACCACTGCCGGGCCCCGCGCCGGGCCGGCGGCTCGTATACGCAGACGTACGCCGCCGGAAGTGGCCGTGTGGCGGGGTCTGTGCACGAGGCGTGGACGGGATCTCGGAGCGTCGCTGCAGGTGAGATCCGTCGCTGCAGGTGAGATCCGTCGCTGCAGGTGAGATCCAGGGAATGGCGAGGCCTGTATAACCTCCAGGCGCCCCGTCCCACACGCATCATCACGCCGCGGGGGCCGGCAACGGGCGCCCATGAGAACCGCCGGCACTCCGCCGAGGCGACCAACTCGGGCCTGGTCCCAAGCCTGGCGAGGGCGAGCGACGCTGTACACCTGCTCCACCTGGTCGGCCGTGAACACACCTGAGAGCGGACCGAGTGCCGCTGCTTGGCGCTCTTGGCAGACCCGGACACTGAGCTGCGTAGCCACCACCTTCAGCTCGGTGACACCGACGAGGACGAGCACCGGCTCCACCGGTACCGAGAAGTCGCAACAGCGCTCAAGCACTCGGACGACTCGCTTGGTCTCCGCCCGGCTCTTGCGTGCGCAGGCCGCCGGTTTCCCGTGATCCGTTTTCACCGAATCATCCCCGACCGATACGGCCCTCTCGCGGGCAGGGGTGCCGGTCTCTCAGCCGCCGACGAGGGCGACGAGCTTGATGAAGACCAGGTCGGGATCGACGGTGAGGTCCACGATCTCGTCGAGGTCCTCGGCCTGGCGATCCCCGGCCAGCATGAAGAACCCGTTGGCCAGGAAGGCGCGTTCGGCGATCTCGGCCTGGCGCTCCCAGTCGATGCGGCGGGGTTCGCGGAGTCGGTAGCCGTTCAGCTCCGTCTCGGCGTCGTCGGGGCGGACGAGCCCGTTGAAGCGGTTGCTCGGGCGGGCGTTGTGCCGGGCGACCTCCTCGCTGACCCGGAGCCTGATCAGCTCCCGTACGGTCATCCGTTCCGGCACGCCGGTGACCTCCCACTCGGTGAGCGGCTTGCCCGTCGCGGTCTCGTCGCGGAACGTCACGGTGGCCATCAGGCACCTCGCTTGATCTGCATGAGGATGGACTCGTCGGTGATCGCGGTGTCGGCCGCGAGCAGGAATGCCTTGCTGAGGATCAGGGAGAGCCGGGCGTCCTCGAACGGCAGGAACACCTTGTCCTCTCCCGAGTGCCGTGACGGGACGATGCACAGGTAGCTGTCGTCCGGTTCCATCAGGATGTTGGCCGAGCCCAGGTGGATCTTGTACGTGCGCAGCTCGCCGCGGACGATGAGGAAGCGGCCTTCGAGCGTGCACCGGTCGGCGATCTTCAGGCGCGGCAGGATACGCCCCAGCGCGTCGCGGCGCGCCTCGGCGCTCTCCGTCAGCTCGGCGAACCCTGCCCGTTCCCAGTAGGTGCGCTGGGGGCCGCCGTCGGTCCAGTCGGGATCGGCGGCGATCGAGGTCACGCCGACGAAGAGGTCCACGTCGCGCATCGCCTCACTGAGCACCAGCGGGGGCACGTCGGCGAGCGGTGCCTCGCGCCAGGCGCCCTGCACCCGGCGGTCGAACCGCACCCGGTCGGTCGAGGCCAGTTCGTCCTCGCCCGCCCAGTCGGCCCAGCTGTGGATGAAGCGGACCCGCCATCCTCCGGCCGCCAGGGTGCGCTCGGCTGCGTCGCAGTCCCCGCCGTCCCAGGGGCCGAGCAGGTGGCTCTTCCATCCCCGCGCCCGGAACAGGGCGAACATCTTGCGGTAGTGGACGAGGTGCGCGGCGAAGCGGTTGGAGTGGACGCGGGTGTGCTCCTCGGCCGGGGTGAGGAGGTAGATCTCACGGAACGCCTGTTTGAAGGGTTGCCGTATGCACCGCTCAGTGAGCAGGTCCCGCCAGACCCGCACGGCGTCCGGCTCGGAGCGGAGCGGGTGCCAGAGTCGTACGGAGGCGTCGTCGGACGCGTCGGGAAGGTGCTCGTCCGTCTCGGGCAGTACGGCCCGCCACTCACCCGGTGCGACCTCGATCTCCCAGATCAGCCGGCGTACGAGGGTGCGGGCTAGGGGGTGGCCGGCCAGCTCGGTGCGCCACCAGCCGTACGGGTGAACGGCGTCGGCGGTGTAGCCGCCCTCCAAGGCGCGGATCAGGGTGGCGAGTTGGGCGTTCACGCGCTTCACCAGGTCGCGAAGTTCCTTGACCAGCGCCGCATGGTCGCGGCGGACCGGCGCCGGGACGCTGCGCAGCGGACGGCCGTCCTTCTCCCAGGTCAGCGTCGCCGTCTCGGTGACCGTGACGACGGCCTGGTAGTCGCCGGCCGGCCGGCGCAGGACACCGGCCGAGGCGGAGCCGCCGATGGGTGCGGTGCCGAATCCCAGCCGCGGGAGCCGTAGCGCCACGTCGGTGCGTTCGGCCAGGGCCGCGTCGATCTTCTTGAGCATCTTGTCGAGTTGCTTGGGCACCCCGGCGTGCCGGACGGTCCGGCGCACGGTGCGGATCGCGGTCACCAGCTCGGGCGTCGGGAAGTCCTGCGCGGCGCGGGCCACCTCGTACAGCAAGGCCTGCGACGGAAGCGTCTTGGCCGACGTCGGGGCGAGAGCGATGCCGGGCAGCAGCCGCTCGAACAGCTCGGGCAGCCAGGGCTCGTCGCGGAGCAGCGCCACCCGCAGAGCATGTCCGAGCGTGGTGATCTCCCGGTCCGTGAAAGCCTTGTCCGCCCGGTAGGGGATCTCGCCCGCCCGGATGGCATCGGTACGGTCGGCCGCCGCCTCCAGCGCACGGCGGGCGAACGCCGCATAGGCGGGGTTGTCCGCCGACCGGCGCCACGCGTACGCGGGCGGCGAGTCGAGCCTGTGGTCCCGGTCGAACTCGGCCAGCAGCGCCTGTTCGGCCGGGGCGAGGCCGGCGACGGCGGCGAGCTCGTCCGCGACGATGGGGCCCACGTCACGGGAGAGACGCTCCATGGCCGCGCGCAGTGGTTCGTCGCCGGCGAGCCTGGCGATCGCGAGGAGCGCGTACGGCTGACGTACCGCGTCCTTCTCCACCCACAGTTCGACCAGGGCACGGGAGGGTTCGGAGACATCGGGCAGGGGCCCGGTGCAGTGCTCCAGCGCGTCCAGGCCCAGGGTGAGGTCCGCCCACCCGCGCGCCTCGTACCTCTCGGCGAGTGCTTCGAAGACCCGGCGGCACGCGTCGGGCGTGTAACGCGGCTGCCGTTCCCTGGCCGCGTCCTCGACCGCGAGGCGGATCCTCGTCATCGGGTGCGTGGCCGTGGCGTCCATCCGGTGGGCCGCCGCGAGCAGGCTGCCGAGCTCCTCGTCGGAGACCTGCTTCAGGTCCGGGTGGCTGTCCTCGTCGTCGAGTGTGAAGGCGGGGTCGGTCAGCGCGCGCATCAGCCGGGTGGCGAGGTCCATCAGGCCCCCCTCTTGATCTGGCGGACGATCGTCCTGTCAGTGATCTCGGTGTCGGCGGCGAGCAGGAACGCCTTGCTGAGGATCAGGGACAGCCGCTCGTCCTCGAACGGCAGGAAGACCTTGCCGTCGCCCTTGCCCCGTGACGGGACGATGCACAGGTACCTGTCGTCCGGTTCCATCAGGATGTTGGCCGTGCCCAGATGGATCCTGTACGTGCCCAGGTCCCCCCGGACCACCAGGAAGCGGCCTTCGAGCGAGCACCGGGCGGCGATCTTCAAGCGCGGCAGGATCCGTTCCAGCGCCTCGCGGCGGACCTCGGCGCTCGCCGTCAGCGGGCCGAGCGTGGCCGTCCGCCAGTAGCCGGCGTAGCGGTCCTCGCCCCGGTCGGTCCAGTCGGCGTCGGCTGCGATCGAGGTCACGCCCACGAACAGGTCGACGTCGCGCATCGCCTCGCTGAACACCAGCGGGGGCACCTGCGTCAGCGGAACCTCCCACCAGCGCCGGCCGTCCCGCCGCTCGAAGCGGACCTGGTCCGTCGCGGCGTGCTCGGGAGCGTGGCCGCCGCCGTCGTCGTCGGCCGCGGGCTCGTGGTGGAAGCGGGCCCGCCACCGGCCGTCGCCGAACTCGGCCCGCGCCTGCCCGTCGTAGCCGCCGTCGTAGCGGCCGAGGAAGTTGGCCTGCCAGCCGCGTTCCTTGAACAGCGCGTAGAGCCGCCGGTAGTGGACGATGTGGGCGGCGAACCGGTTGGAATAGACGCCGGTCTCCTCCTCCGCCGGGGTGAGCAGGTAGATCTCCCGGAAGGCCTGTTTGAACGGCTGCCGCAGCCGCTCGGCGACGAGCCGCTCCCGCCACCCCTTGATGTCGTGCGCCTGCGCCCGGATCGGATGCCACAACCGGACGCGCTCGGGCTCGCCGGGCGGCTGGGCCGTCGGTGCCACCGCACGCCACTCGCCGTCCGCGTCCCCGGCGTTCCGGAACTCCCAGATCAGGCCGCGGACGAGAACACCGGTGACCGGGTGGTCGCGGTAGTGGCGGCACCACTCGTCGTACGGCCACTCCCGCCCGGCCGACATCAATGCCTCGACGCGGGCCCGCTCCCCCGACAGTGTCCCGCGCACCGCCTTGGCCAGATCCTTCAACTCCCCCAGCTCGGCCGGGAAGCCCTCCTTCACAGCCGCCGGGGCCGTACGGGACGTCCCCCCGTAGGGACGCGTGAAGGTGAGCCGCACGGTCGCCGCGTCCTCGATCGCCACCCGTACCCGGTGTCCGCCCAGCTCCCGTTCCAGCAGGCCGTCCGGTGCCAGGCCGTGGTCCGGGACGCTGCGCTCGATGAGCTGCTCCGCAGTGATGCCCTGCTTCCCGGCCGCCGTCACCAGCGCGGTGTCGAGCTGCTTGCGCAGCGCCCGGTGCTTGATCCGGGACTCCAGCCGCCACAGGGCCTCCAGGGAGGCCGGATCGCCGGTCTCGGCCAGCGCGTTGATCGCCGCGCCCGCGAGCTTGGGATCCTCGATCACGCCGGTTCCGGCCGCGCCGGTCCGCAGAGCGAGCGCGCCGAGGTGCCGCACCGCGGCCGGGCCGCCGGTCAGCGCGGCCGCCCAGACGACACCGCGCGCCAGGTCCCCGTCGTTCTGGTGGACGACGTAGTGGTAGTGGTAACCACCGCCGATCCAGCCGGTGTGCGCACCGCTCCCCCTGCTGCACAGCGGGTCGCCCTCGGCCAGCGCCCGCAGGACGTCGGCCAGGACCTCCTGCGCCGACGCCGCCTCCGCCAGTTCGAGGCAGGTCCGCCGCCACCTCTGCGTGGGACGCGGGCCCGACAGGCTCGCCACGTGCCGCAGAAAGCCAGCGAGTTGGGGTGTCGGCGACGTCCTCGCACGGTCGCTCAGCGGGGCGCCCCAAGGAGCGTGAGCGGGGATCAGTCCGTCGGGTATGGACGCCTCCTCCACGCTCGCGAGCAGTGCGCGCAGGCGCTTGGAGAGCTGTCCGCGCTGGCGTGCCGCCACATCGGTGTCCATGAGCTCCGCGTGCGCGTGCCGCAGCCGGGGCATGACCGCACGGCGGCCGTCGGCGTCGAGCTGCTCGGCGGCCTTCAGCACCAGCCCCAGCGCATCGGCGAACCAGAAACCCATGTCGTACTCGGTGACCCGGAGCAGCATCACCGCGATCTCGTCGGGCGTCCAGCCGCGCAACCGCGAGATCAGGGACCCGATCTCGGTGCCGTACTGCCAAAAGCTCCTGTGGTCGAAGCAGGCTGCCAGCATCAGGCACAGGACCGCCGCCCTCCCCTCCTCCTCCGAACAGGCCGCGAGCCGCCCGTCGATCTCGGCCTGGGTCGCTGCTCGTATCGCCTGAATCCGTTCGAGCGTGTCCGTTCCCCGCAACGCCGCTGAGGCGTCCCACCAGGGCTCCGTCCACTGACGTTCCAGAAGCTCGACGAGCCAGCGGGCGCGGCAGAGCGCGGCAGACCTCACCTCGTCGAGCGAGTCGTTCCTACGGGATTCGGCCACCAGGGCTTCGTACAGCATGGCGGGATGATGGCAGGGGGGACTGACAACGCGATCAACGTGGGCTGCTCGCGCCTGTTGAAACACAGGGTCCGGCTGCCGTCGCCGGCAAGAGCCGGACTCAGTCTCGCCGGGTCCGGCTCTTGTCGTTGCTTGTCGCTCTTCCCTGCGGGATCCATCGAGCAACAGGATCAGCTGGGTGACATGGGTGCGGTTGCCGCCGAACAGCAGGACCGCGGACTACCGCCCTTCCGCCGCGCGGCCGCCAGCGTGCGGGAGCCCGCGGTACGGCGGGACCTCGCCGCCGGTCACTGCGCCGCCTGCCGCCGGAGCCGCCCCGCCTCAAGCCGTCTGTTTGCGGGACGCGGTCTTCTTCCCCGCCGTCTTCGAAGTCTTCGAAGTCTTCGCAGCCTTCGCCGTACCCGTCGTCCCCGTCGTCCCCGCCGCCT
Organism: Streptomyces sp. NPDC046759; assembly: GCF_040645475.1. NCBI lineage: Bacteria > Bacillati > Actinomycetota > Actinomycetes > Kitasatosporales > Streptomycetaceae > Streptomyces > Streptomyces sp. NPDC046759. The sequence continues at coordinate 47,191 of NZ_JBEYYJ010000039.1, forward strand.
TCCCGGTCCCCGTCGACCTCGCTGTGCCCGCCGTCGCCTTCGCCGCCGTCTTCTTCGCCGTGCTCGTGGAACCCGTCGACCTCTTCGCCCCCTCCGCCGTCCTGGACGTGGATTTCCGTGCCGGCTCGGGCTTCTTCGTGGTGGCCGTCTTCTTCGCTGTGGACGTCGACTTCCTTGCTGCCGTCGCCCTGGGCGCGGTTCTGCGGGGGAGGGGTCTGACCTCGGCCGCGCCGCCGGAGGGTGTCTCGCCGCGTGATTTCCGTGCCGCGCGCACGCTGTTCTCCAGGGCCGCCATCAGGTCCAGGACCTTGCCCCCGTCCGCCGGTGCCGGTGCCTCCGGCGGCGCCTCGCCGGAGGCCTTCGCGGTGATGACCTCCTCCAGCGCCTCCCGGTACTCGTCGTGCAGGTCCTCCAGGTCGACCTCGCCGAGCGTTTCCATCAGGGCGTCGGCCAGGTCGAGTTCCTTGTCCCGGATGGTGACGGAGGCGTCGGGGGCCACGCCCTCGGGCGCGCGCACCTCGTCCGGCCACAGCAGGCCGTGCATGACGATGGCGTCGCCGACCACCCGCAGCATGCCGAGCCGCTCCCGGCCGCGCAGCGCGTACTTGGCGACGGCGACCTTGTTGCTGCGGTTGAGGGCCTCGCGGAGCAGGACGTAGGGCTTGGCGGCGGGGGCCGAGCCGGTCGCGAGGTAGTACACGGCGTCCATCTGGAGCGGGTCGATGCGGTCGGCCGGGACGAAGGCGACGATCTCGATGGTGCGGGCGGTCGGGATCGGCAGGTGGGAGAGGTCCTCGTCGGTGATCGGGATGATCGTGCCGTCCGCGTCCTCGTATCCCTTGCCGATCTCGGCCTGGGCGACCTCGCGGTCCTCCAGTTCGCAGACCTTGCGGTAGCGGATGCGGCCGTTGTCCTCGGTGTGGATCTGCCGGAAGGAGATCGCGTGGCTCTCCGTGGCGTTCACCAGCTTGATCGGGATGCTGACGAGCCCGAAGGAGATGGCGCCGTTCCATATGGATCGCACGTGCCGCACCCTTCCCTTGCGGAGTTCACCGGTTACACCGATTACACCGGTCTGTCTGGGATTGTCATCGTATGACGCCTATCACAGAGGTGGAGGGGCGGCGGGTCCCGCTCAGCAACCTGGAGAAGGTGCTGTATCCGGAGACCGGCTTCACCAAGGCGGAGCTGGTGCACTACTACGCGACCAGCGCCGGTGCGCTGCTGCCGCATCTGCGCGACCGGGCCGTGTCCTTCCTGCGCTATCCGGACGGCCCGGAGGGCCAGCTGTTCTTCACCAAGAACGTGCCGCCGAATACGCCCGAGTGGGTCAGGACCGCCGAGGTGCCGCGGTCGTCGGCGGACAGCCCGGCCCGGATGGTGGTCGTACAGGATCTGCCGAGCCTGGTCTGGGCGGCGAATCTCGTCACCGAGTTCCACACGCACCAGTGGCTGGTGCAGAGCCCGGACGAGGCGGACCGCCTGGTCTTCGACCTCGACCCGGGTGCGCCCGCGCACATCGTCCACTGTTGCGAGGTGGCCCTGTGGCTGCGCGAGCGGCTCGCGGCGGACGGCATCGAGGCGTATCCGAAGACGGCCGGGTCGAAGGGACTGCACCTGCTGGCGTCGGTGCGCGGCGGTTCGTCCGAACGGACGAGCGAGTACGCCAAGGCCCTGGCCGTGGAGGCCGAGCGGGCGATGCCGCGGCTGGTGGTGCACCGGATGACGAAGAGCCTCAGGCCGGGCAAGGTGTTCGTCGACTGGAGCCAGAACGCGGCCCGCAAGACCACGGCCACGCCTTACACGCTGCGCGCCCGCCGGGCCCCCCTGGTGTCCGCGCCGGTGACCTGGGAAGAGGTCGCGGACTGCCGGGACCCCGCCCAGCTGGAGTTCCGGGCCGACGACATCGCGCCGCGGCTGCAGGACCTGGGGGACCTCATGGCGCCGCTGCTGGATCCCGAGACGGCGGCCCTCCTGCCCTGACCCGCACTCCGAAACGCGGCTCCCCGCCCCGGGCAGCGGCGGCTCCCCGACCAGAAATAAGCGACTCCCCGACCAGAGAACAGCGACTCCCCGACCCAGGACACGGCAGCTCCCGGCCCAGAAAACGGCGACTCCGCGCCCTAGGAGACGGCGGCTCCCCGACCAGGCCCCTTCCCCCCGGAACGGCGGCTCCCCGACCAGGCCCCCTCCCCCGAAACGGCGCCCCCCTCACACCCTCCCCCACGTGTTCCGGTCCCGCGCCATCCCGTGCAACGCCTCGACGTCCGCCGGCTTCAGCACCCCGCCGAGCCGGGCCAGGCCCGCCAGTTCCGTGTCCTTCAGGATCCGTACCGTCCGTGGCCGGACCGTCACCGTCACGTCCGCCGGGTCCGCGAGGGCCAGGACCGGGCGCACCTCGGCGGTCAGGGCGTGGGAGGCGCGGTCGGCGGCGGCGCGCAGGCGGCGCAGCAGCGGCTCGGCCTCGCGGCGGCCCACGGTGACCATCGGGTCGGCGACCAGGACACGGGCCTTGCGGGCGTACAGGGCGTGTACGGCGTACAGGCCGCCGGGGCCGAGCAGCAGATGGTGGATGCGGTCGCCGCCGGGGAGGGTGACGGAGTGCAGGGTGTGCCAGCCGGCCCCCTCCAGCTCGTCCAGGGCCGCGCCGACGGTCTCCTCGGCGGCCAGGGCGCGGCGGCGCGGGTCGGGGCGCAGCCGGCGGGCGGGCCCGGGATCGCGGTCGAGGGCGACGAGCAGGGCCTCGCCGGGGCGGTTGGGCGCCAGGTCGTCGTCGGGGTGCAGGGTGAGGCGGGCCAGTTCCGCGGGGGTCGGGACCGGCGGCGGGCCGACGGTCACCGGGCCGGTCAGGAACGGCTTCAGGGCGTTCAGCACCTCGGCCCCGCTGTCCTCGCCGAGCAGGTTGACCCTGCCCGCCTCACGGTCGTACCAGGCGACATTGCTTCCGTCCGGGCGGCAGACGTACAGCCGTTCCCGGCCGTGCCGATAGGCCGGCACCACGCGCAGTGCGCTCATGCGCCATCACCCCTCGACCATGGGAACAGGCGGGGTGCTCCCGGGGCAAGACCGGTTACCGTGGAGGGCGGCCCCGCGAGGGGAAGTTGGGGAGGCGCCGTTGCGGATCCGCGGAAAGCAACCCGACGTACCGGCTCCGGAGAGCCCGTGGAACGAGATCGTGCCCGGCCTGTGGATGGGCGGACACGAGTTCCGGGGCCGCTCGGGACGGACGGAGCTCGCCGTCGTACGGGATGAGTTCGATGTGGTGCAGACGCTGCTGCGGCTGCCGGGATACGGCCCCGATCCGGGGGTCGAGCACCATGTGTGGCCGATTCCGGACGGCCCGCTGGACGGGACCCAGCTCGCGGGGGTGATCCGGCTGGCCCACGCGGCGAACGAGGCGCTGGACGCCGGGCGCCGGGTGCTCGTGCGCTGCTTCCACGGGTACAACCGCTCCGGGCTGGTCGTCGCGCACGCGCTGGCCCAGCGGGGAGGGGCCACGCCCGACGAGGTGATCCAGCTGATCCGGGCCCGGCGCTCGGCCTGGGCACTGCACAACGAGCTGTTCGTGGAGTACCTGCGTGCGGGCCTGTCGACCGTGCGGCTGCTGGAGGAACTGGCCGAGTAGCCTCTCCCCAGTACCAGCCGGGGGCCCTGAGCAGCACCCCCGGAGGCCGGCACAGGCCCCCGAGGGTGCAAATAGGACGTAACTACAAAACTGCAGATCTACGAATATGGTGTACGGGGCTCCCGACCAACCCCATCGACCCCATCGACCCCGACACACCAGGAGCACCGTGCCAGCCCGCCGTCCCCTGCGCATCGCCCTCACCGCGGCCGCCGCCGTCCTGCTGTCGGCGACGGCGGTGGCGTGCGGGGACACCGGCGGGCTGCGGGGGGCGGGTCCGACCGCGACCGCCGCGAGCCCCGCCAAGCTCTGGCCCGACCTGCGCCCGGCGTCCAGTCCCGCCTACCCCTACGACGTGGCGACCCGGGACGTCGTCAAGGGCATCACGGTGCCCGGCGACGACATCCGCAAGGTGGATCCGGTGGACGTGGTCGAGGCCGAGATCAAGGCGCATCCGGACGACTATGGGTCGAAGGGGGCGTACCACGCGACCGTGGACCGGCTGAAGGACTGCCGGCCCGGGGGCGACCGGTCCCGCTGTCCGCTGCTCAAGCCGTACTACCGGGACCTCACGGGTGACGGCCGGGACGACATGACGCTGGGCTTCAGGCTCTACCCGACCAACCAGACGGGCGTGCGGGTCTACACCGTCGAGAAGCACCGTCTGGTGCAGGTGCTGGCCGACAACGACGCGATCCTCGGCGTGGAGCTGGCCGGCCGCTCACTGATCGAGCGCTCGCCGGCCGACATCGTCGGTTACGAGTACCGCACGACGTGGGAGTGGGACCCGGGGCAGCGCGCCATGGTGTTCTCCCGCGACGAGTACCTGCACACCGGCGGGGGCCGGCACGCCAAGAAGCCCTCGCCCACGCCGTCGGCCTCGCCTTCCGCCCCCGCCCCCGCCTCCGCCCCCTCCGCCGCCTCCCCCGCCTCCTCCTCGGCGAGTGCGCAGTGAGGCTCGCACTGCCCCGCTGGGCCGGGCCGCTCGCGGTGAAGGCAGCCGCGTTCATCATCGTGATGTGCTGTGCGCTGGCCGCTCTGCTCGGCGTGCTGGTGCATGTCTCGGTGACCAACCAGACCGTCGGCCAGGCCCGCAGCAGGGCGCTGTCCCGTCTCGCGGACGCCACGCAGGCGTACGAGGCCGGGGACACGCTGATGCCGGAGGCCGGGTTGGATCCCAGGGGGCTGCCCGCGCCGCTGCGGGCCCTGGCGACGGCCGGTGAGCGCGGCACGATGGTCTCCACGCACGACGGGCGCCCGACCATGTGGGCGGCGGGGCCGGTCGCCGGACACCGGGCGCTGGCCGTCGCGGTCGACTACTCGCAGCAGTCCCGCACCATCGCCGGGCTCGACAGCTCGATCCTGTGGTCGTCGGGGCTCGCGATCGGCGCGACGGTGGTGGTCGGGGTGTTCGCGGTGACGCGGGTGACCCGGCGCCTGCACGGCACCGCGCGGGTGGCCCGGCGGATCAGCGCGGGCGACCTGGACGCGCGCGTCCACGACCCCCGGACGAAGGACAAGTCCCGCCCGCAGGACGAGGTGGCCGCGGTGGCGGCGGCCCTGGACTCCATGGCGTCGAGCCTGCAGAGCAAGCTGCTGAGCGAACAGCGCTTCACCGCGGATGTGGCGCACGAGCTGCGCACCCCGCTGACCGGGTTGCACGCGGCGGCGGAACTGCTGCCGCCGGGCCGGCCGACCGAACTGGTGCGGGACCGGGTGGCGGCGCTGCGTACCCTCACCGAGGACCTGCTGGAGATCTCCCGGCTGGACACCGGGCGGGAGAAACCGGCGGTGGACACCGAGGAGCTGGGGGCGCTGGCCCGAAGGGTGGTGCGGGCCTCGGGCACGGACACGGAGGTGCGCGTCCTGGCCGACGCGCGGGTGGAGACCGACCGGCGGCGGCTGGAGCGGGTGCTGGGGAACCTGGTGGCCAACGCGCACAAGCACGGGGCTGCGCCCGTGGTGCTGACCGTGAACGGGGCGGTGGTGACCGTACGGGACCACGGGAGCGGGTATCCGGAGTACCTGGTGGCCCATGGCCCGCAGCGGTTCCGTACGGAGGGCGGGGCGACCGGGCACGGGCTGGGGCTGACCATCGCGGTGGGGCAGGCGGAGGTGCTGGGAGCGCGTCTGTTCTTCGCGAACGCGGTGGACGGCGGGGCCGTCGCCACGCTGGTCCTGCCCGTGGTCGACGGGCGGTAGAGCCCGGGGCCGGGGCTTGCCTGCGGGTGCGGGCCCCGGGTGGTTTCCCGCGTCCACGCGGTGGAGCCGCACCTCGTCCACGGCCCCGCGCCCGTTCGGGGGCGCGCCCCGACACACAGGACGTCCTGTTTGGGTAGGTTCCGGGCATGACCAAGGCCGGAACCACCGTGGCGGCGGCACAGGCTCCCCCACCCGTCGTACGCCTCCCCCGGCGCCGTGGCATCGAACTCACCCTGATCCTGCTGGCCGTGCTGCTGTGCGTGTACGGCTACTGCGCGGTGGGGCTGGCGCGGACCGGCACCGTTCCGCCCGGAGCCGCCGGTTACGGCGCCGGACTCGGGGTGCTCGCCCTGCTCGCGCATCTCGCGGTGCGCATCCGGGCGCCGTACGCCGACCCGCTGTTCCTTCCGATCGCCGTGCTGCTCAACGGGCTCGGGCTGGTCCTGATCTACCGGCTGGACCTGGAGACCCCCCGCGACCGGGCCGCGCCGGCCCAGCTCGTGTGGTCCACGCTCGGGGTCGGGCTGTTCATCGGCGTGGTGCTGGTGCTGCGCGACCACCGGATGCTCCAGCGGTACGCGTACGTGTGCGTGGCCGCCGCGCTCGGCCTGCTCGCGCTGCCGATCCTGTTCCCGGCGGTCAACGGCGCCCGGATCTGGGTGCGGATCGCCGGATTCTCCATCCAGCCGGGCGAGTTCGCGAAGGTGCTGCTCGCGGTGTTCTTCGCCGCCTATCTGGCCGCCAACCGCAATGCGCTCGCGTACACCGGCCGCCGGCTGTGGCGGCTGCAGTTCCCGACCGGGCGGGTGCTCGGGCCGATCGTGACGATCTGGCTGCTGAGCGTCGGTGTGCTGGTCCTGGAGCGGGACCTCGGCACCTCGCTGCTGTTCTTCGGGCTGTTCGTGGTGCTGCTGTACGTCGCCACGGGGCGCACCGGCTGGATCGCGGTGGGACTGCTGCTCGCCGTGCTCGGTGCGGTGGCCGTGGGGCGCCTCGAGCCGCATGTGAACCAGCGGATCGAGGACTGGCTGCATCCCTTCGCCACCATCGAGGCGGGACACGGGCCCAACCAGCTCTCCCAGTCGCTGTTCGCCTTCGCGGCCGGCGGGGCCCTCGGCACCGGGCTGGGACTCGGGCACTCCACCCTCATCGGCTTCGCCACCAAGTCGGACTTCATCCTGGCCACCGCGGGCGAGGAACTCGGGCTCGCGGGACTCGCGGCCATCATCCTGCTGTACGCCCTGCTGGTGGAGCGCGGCTACCGGGCGGGACTCGCCCTGCGCGAGCCCTTCGGCCGGCTGCTCGCGGTCGGGCTCGCCTCGATCCTGGCGCTGCAGGTGTTCGTGATCGCGGGCGGGGTCACCGGGCTGATCCCGCTGACCGGCATGGCGATGCCGTTCCTCGCCCAGGGCGGCTCCTCGGTGGTCACCAACTGGGCGATCGTGGCGCTGCTGATGCGGGTGAGCGACTCGGCGCGCCGTCACTACGACGGGCGGGAGGCACCGTGAGCGACTACGGCGACGGGCGGCCGATGGCACGCTACATCCGGCACGCCTGCGCGTTCTGCACGCTGCTGCTGGCGGCGCTGCTGGTCAACGCGGCCCGGGTGCAGGTGGTGCAGTCCCGGCTCTACGACGACAATCCGGGCAACCGGCGCCCCACGATCGCCCGCTACGGCCAGCCGCGCGGGAACATCATGGTCGGCGACGAGCCGGTCACCGGCTCCGTGGACACCGGAGAGCAGCTGCGCTACGAACGCACCTACCGGAACGGCCCGTTGTACGCGCCGGTGACCGGCTTCGCCTCGCAGTCGTACGGCACGACGTTCCTGGAGCACGCCGGGGACGGGGTGCTCTCCGGCACGGATCCGGTGCTGTCGCCGCTGCCGCTGTGGAACGGCATGACGCGCAGGCGAAGTGCGGCCGGGAACGTCGTCACCACTTTGAACCGGGCGGCGCAGGAGGCGGCGTACCGGGGGCTGGCCGGACGCAAGGGCGCGGTCGCCGCGATCGAGCCGGCCACGGGCCGGATCCTGGCACTGGTGTCGAGTCCGTCGTACGACCCCGGGCAGCTGTCCGGCAACGGCGAGGCGGTGGCCTCGGCGTGGGCACGGCTCAACCACGACCCGGAGAAACCGATGCTCAACCGGGCGGTCCGGCAGACCTATCCGCCGGGCTCGACGTTCAAGGTGGTCACCGCGGCGGCGGCGCTGGACGCGGGCCTGGTCACCGACCTGGACGAGCCGACGGACTCCCCCGACCCCTACCGGCTGCCCGGCAGCACGACCCGGCTGACCAACGAGGGCGACGGCTGTGCGGACGCCTCGCTGCGGTCGGCCTTCGAGTGGTCCTGCAACACGGTGTTCGCCAAGCTGGGCGTGGACGTCGGCGGCAAGGGCATGACGGCCGCGGCTCGGGCGTTCGGGTTCGGCGACGCCGGGCTGCGCATCCCCTTCTGGGTCGCGCCCAGCACCTTCGACCCGAAGGTGGACAAGGCGCAGCTGGCGCTGTCCTCGATCGGTCAGTTCAACACCCGGGCCACTCCGCTGCAGATGGCCATGGTCGCGGCGGCCGTCGCGGACCGCGGGCAGCTGCGGACTCCGTACCTGGTGGAGCGGACGACCCGGCACAGCGGTGAGACGGTGGCCGGGAGCGGGTCTCATCCGGCGCGGCAGGTGATGAATCCCACGACCGCCGCCCTGTTGAGGGAGCTGATGACCGACGTCGTCCAGGAGGGCACCGGCACCCGGGCGGCCATCCCCGGCGCCGTCGTGGGCGGCAAGACCGGCACCGCGCAGCACGGGGTCGGCAACTCCGGTGTCCCGTACGCCTGGTTCGTCTCCTGGGCGCAGGCCGCGAACTCCCTGGAGCCTCAGGTGGCGGTCGCGGTGGTGGTGGAGGACGCCTCGGCGCACCGGGGCGAGATCAGCGGCGGCGGTGACGCGGCGCCGATCGCGCGCGAGGTGATGCGCGCGGTGCTCGGCCAGGGCCCGGCGGGGCCGGGGGACGGGCGCGAGGCGCCGGCGCGGCCGACGGGGCCCGGTGCGCAGGGAGCGGACGGGGCGGCGGGACCCGGCCGGACCCGTCGGCCCCGGCCGGTTCCCCGGCCCTTCGTCAGCCGACCGGCCTCAGCATCTCGGAGCGGACCTTGACGGTGTGCCGGGCCGCGGCGTCGAGGTCCACGTCGGACGGGTCGGGCGCCGGCAGGGCGGCCTCGCCGATCACGGCCGCCGTGTTGCCGTCCGCCCAGGCGCAGACCGGGTAGGTGATCGTCAGCACGGACGCCTTCTGGGTCAGCACCTCGCAGCTGATGGTGACGTCGGAACCGGCCGGGGTGACGTCCTTCGCGGGTTCGTCCACCGTCACGCTGTCGGCCTCGGTGGCCCCCTTGAGCATGTTCGCCCGCACCAGGTCCTTGTTCTTGAACCGGCCGTACATGCCCGAGACCAGCAGCATGCCCTTGGTGCTGTCGCCGCCGGGGCTGTAGCGGGCGGTGACGGCGTGGATGTCCTTGGCGTCCCAGGCGCCGTCGGCCTCCTTCTCCACCTTCTTGCCCTCGGAGTCGGTGAGGTCCTGCGCGAGCTGGTACTTGCCGTCGAGCAGCGCCTTGGGAAGGACGAGCTTGTTCGTGGCCGCGGGGAAGCCGCTGCTCATCGCCACCCCGATCAGGGCGAGCACCACGACGACGGCCACGACGGCACCGCCCACGACGGCGAGGATCAGCCCGATCCGCCGCTTCTTCGGCAGCGGGGCCAGGGGCGGCGCACCCCAAGCCGGGTACGGCTCCTGGCCGTACGGGTGGGGCGGGTACGGCTGTGGCTGCGGCGGATACGGCGAGCCGTAGGGACCGGGGGCCTGCGAGGGCTGCGGGTCGTAGGGGCCGGGGGCCTGCGAGGGCTGCGGGTCGTAGGGGCCGGGGGCCTGCGAGGGCTGGGGGCCGTAGGGGCCGGAGGCCTGCGGGGGCTGCGGGCCGTAGGGGCCGGGGGCCTGCGGGGGCTGCGGGCCGTACGGGGACGGCGGCTGAGCGCCGTTGGGGTACGGCTGCTGCGGTGGCGGAGGCATGGACACGTCGGCACGCTACTGCACCCGGGTGAACCGGTGGCCGCCTCGGGCCGCTGCCGGCCCGGTCGTCCCGCCTCGGCTGCCCCCGCCTCAGTTCTCCGCCGCCCCCGACTCGATCGCCTCCCGCACCTCCGCGATCCGGTCCCGCTCCTCGGCGGCGAAGCGCTCCGCGTCCAACTGCTCGGCCAGTTCCTCGTCCCGGGCCATGAGCAGGTCCAGGTTGGAGTCGCCCATCTCGAAGACGCCCATGTCGACGTAGGCCTCCTGCAGCCGCTTGCCCCACAGGCCGATGTCCTTGACGCAGGGCACGATCCGGCTGAACAGCAGCTTGCGGAAGAGCTGGAGGAACTCGGACCGCTCGCTCAGTGCCTCCGCCTCGGCCTTGGGGATGCCGAAGTTCTCCAGGACCTCGACGCCCCGCAGCCGGTCGCGCATGAGGTAGCAGCCCTCGATGACGAACTCCTCGCGCTCGCGCAGTTCGGCGTCGGTGAGCTGCTTGTAGTAGTCCCTGAGCGCCAGCCGGCCGAAGGCCACGTGCCGGGCCTCGTCCTGCATGACGTAGGTGAGGATCTGCTTGGGCAGCGGCTTGTTCGTGGTGTCCCGGATCATTCCGAAGGCGGCCAGCGCCAGGCCTTCGATGAGCACCTGCATGCCGAGGTAGGGCATGTCCCAGCGGCTGTCGCGCAGGGTGTCGCCGAGCAGGGACTGCAGATTGTCGTTGATCGGGTAGACGAGCCCCATCTTCTCGTGCAGGAACCGGCCGTAGATCTCGGCGTGCCGGGCCTCGTCCATCGTCTGGGTGGCGGAGTAGAACTTGGCGTCCAGGTCGGGCACCGACTCCACGATCCGCGCCGCGCAGATCATCGCGCCCTGCTCGCCGTGCAGGAACTGGCTGAACTGCCAGGAGGCGTAGTGCAGGCGCAGCTCGCCCTTGTCCTTCTCGGTGAGCTTGTCCCAGTACCTGGTGCCGTACAGGGACATGGCCTCGTCGGGCGTGCCGAGCGCGTCGTACGGGTCGACCTCCAGGTCCCAGTCGATGCGGGTCTGCCCGTCCCACTGCTTGTCCTTGCCCTTCTGGTACAGGGCGAGGAGGCGTTCACGGCCGTCGTCGTACTCCCAGCTGAACCGGGCTGCGCCGCTCGCGGGCACCTGCCAGGTGGAGTCCTCGGGATCGTTGGCGTACAGGTCATGGGTCGGCATACCCCGCAGGCTCACACGCAGACGCGCGGTCAACAAGTCATGTGCAAGGGATTGACGGTCTTGCTGACAGGCAGTCTCATAAGGGGAGGACGACGTACCCCCGGTAACGAGGTGAGGGAGCCATGACGACCCTGACGGAAGCGGACGCGCTGGACGGTCTGCGCGATGCGCTCGGCCTGCTGAAGGACCGGGAGCAGGTGGCCGAACGGCTGCTGGTCTCCTCCGCCAAGCACTCCTTCGACCCGGACGAGGAACTGGACTGGGACGCGCCCTTCGAGGAGGGCAAGTGGTTCTGGCCGCCGGAGCTGGTGTCGCTGTACGACACCCCGATGTGGAAGCGGATGAGCGAGGAGCAGCGGATCCTGCTCTCCCAGCACGAGGCGGCGGCACTGGCCTCGCTCGGCATCTGGTTCGAGATCATCCTGATGCAGCTGCTGGTCCGGCACATCTACGACAAGGCCGCCACGAGCGCGCACGTGCGCTACGCGCTCACCGAGATCGAGGACGAGTGCCGGCACTCGAAGATGTTCGCGCGGCTGATCTCGCACGGGGGCACGCCCTGGTACCCGGTGAGCAAGGCCCACCAGAACCTGGGCCGTCTCTTCAAGACCATCTCCACGACGCCCGGTTCCTTCACGGCGACGCTGCTCGGCGAGGAGGTCCTGGACTGGATGCAGCGGCTGACGTTCCCCGACGAGCGGGTCCAGCCGCTGATCCGGGGCGTCACGCGCATCCACGTGGTCGAGGAGGCACGCCACGTGCGGTACGCCCGTGAGGAGCTGCGGCGCCAGATGGTGACCGCGCCGAAGTGGTCGCAGGAGTTCACCCGGGTCACCTCCGGCGAGTTCGCCCGGGTCTTCTCGGTCGCCTTCGTGAACCCCGAGGTCTACACGAACGTCGGCCTGGACAAGCGGGAGGCGATGGCACAGGTCAGGGCGAGCGGGCATCGGCGGGAGGTCATGCAGACGGGGGCGAAGCGGCTGACGGACTTCCTGGACGACATCGGGGTGCTGCGGGGGGTCGGGCGGCGTCTGTGGAGGTCGTCGGGCTTGTTGGCCTAGGCGGATGTGCCCGCGCGAGGGGCGCGGGGCCGTGTCGGTATGCGGCTCCGCCGCGCGGGGGCGACCAGCCACAGCGGGCCGGCGGACGGAGGACGGCCCCCTGCGCGGAGCGATTAGGCTGCGGTCCATGACCCCGGCCGCCACCCCCGCCTACCGTCGGCTCAGCGTCGAGGAGCGGCGCAGCCAGCTCCTCGCCGCCGCCCTGACCCTCTTCGCCCACCGCGCCCCCGAAGACGTGTCGCTGGACGACGTGGCGGAGGCGGCCGGAGTGTCACGCCCGCTGGTGTACCGGTACTTCCCGGGCGGCAAACAGCAGCTGTACGAGGCCGCCCTGCGCTCGGCCGCCGAGGAGCTCCGGCTGTGCTTCGACGAGGCCCGCGAGGGCCCTCTGCTGCCGCGGCTGTCGCGCGCGCTGGACCGCTATCTGAGCTTCGTCGACGAGCACGACACCGGTTTCAGTGCCCTGCTCCAGGGCGGGAGCGTGGTGGAGACCTCGCGGACCACGGCCATCGTCGACGGGGTGCGCCGGGCCGCCGCCGAGCACATCTACAGCCACCTCGGCGTCGCCGATCCGGGTCCGCGGCTGCGGATGACCGTCCGGACCTGGATCACGGCCGTCGAGGCGGCCTCCCTGATCTGGCTGGACGAGGACAAGCAGCCGCCGGTCGACGAACTGCGCGACTGGCTGGTGGAGCAGTTCGTGGCCGTGCTGACGGTCACCGCGGGCCGGGATCCGCAGACGGCCGCCGTCGTCGGCGAGCTCGGCGAGGATGGCTGAGACTGGAGCGGTGAAGAGTCAGGACACCCCCTTCGAGGGCGGCCCCATGGACGGGCGCGTGCTGCCCGTCATGGTCGGTCCCACCGGGCACCCCCCGAAGACGTACCGCATCCCCGTCCCGGACCCGGAGGGCGGCCCGCCCACGGTGCTCGTCTACCGCCGTGTCCCCCGCGGGCACAGCAGGCGGCTGGGGCTGGTCCAGGGGTGGAAGTACGAGTACGACCCGGACGACACCTCCGGCGGGAAGCTCAGGTGGCCCTGGTCGAAGCCGGCTGCCCGGCCGCCCGGCAAGCCGGGTGACGCGAACGAGTGACAGCGTTGCGCCGAACCGCGCACGCCTGGCGCGCGCCCCCCACGGATCCATCGGATTATCGCGGTGCGATAAGAGGCGACAATCACAAGAACGCCTCCCGCACCCCCGAGGTGATGACGTGTCAGGAACGCTACTGCGCCTGGCCTGTACGACCGCGGTGGCGGCCCAGGCCGTCCTCGCGGCCGCACCCGCCGCCGCCGAGCCCGCCCCGCAGCGGTCCGTCTCCGCGCTGCTGACCCATCTTCAGCAGCTGTACCGGCAGACCGAACAGGCCACCGAGACCTACAACACCACCGCGGAGAAGCTGAAGCGGCAGCGCGCCGAGACGTCCCGGCTGGACGGCGAACTGGCCCGGGCCCGCCTCGCCCTGCAGGACAGCCGCGCCGAGGCCGGCCGGCTGGCCCGGCAGCAGTACCAGGGCACCGGCGGCCTCGGCGTGTACGTCCGGCTGCTCCTCGCCCCCGACCCGCAGCACGCCCTGGACGAGAGCCATGTCATCGGCGAGCTCGCGCGCGAGCGGGCCCGCAAGGTGACCCGGCTGACCGCCGCCGAGCAGCGGCAGGACACGCTGGCCCGCGCGGCACGCAAGGCGCTGGACACCCGGATCGTCCTCGCCGACCAGCAGAAGAAGCAACGCGACGACGTCCGGGCCAAGCTGGCCGCCGTGGAGCGCCTGCTGGCCACCCTCACCCCGGCCCAGCTGGCCGCGATCACCTCGCTGGAGCAGCGGGGCGTCGACGAGGCCCAGCACAGGCTCACCACCTCCGGCTCCCTCCCGGCGGACCGCCGCGCCTCCCCCGCGGGCGACCGCGCGGTCCGCTACGCCCTGCGCCAGCTCGGCAAGCCGTACCGGTGGGGCGCCGAGGGCCCCGACTCCTACGACTGCTCGGGTCTGACCTCACAGGCCTGGGGTCACGCGGGCCGGCTCATCCCCCGCACCAGCCAGGAGCAGTGGCACCGGCTCAGACGCATCCCGCTCAGCGCTCTGCGGCCGGGCGACCTGGTCGTCTACTTCCCCGAGGCGACACATGTGGCGATGTACGTCGGGGACGGCAAGGTCGTACAGGCACCGAGACCCGGAGCGCACATCGAGGTGTCCCCTCTGGCGTCCAACCCGGTCCTCGGTGCCGTACGCCCGGATCAGGCCGCCGCGGCCGACGCCAGGTAGGCCTGTGTCTTCTCCGGCTTCTTCCGCCGCTACGCTCGACGCAGGCTCTCAGTCGGAACTTCGATCGCTTCAGCACACACGTCGTAAGCTTCCTTGAAATTACGAACAGGGCTGCGGACTTGCTGCGGCCTGGCCACGACCGGCTCAGCTGCCTTACGGCGACCGAAAGCGTCGTGAGGCAGCCATGCAATCGGTTCGGCCAGTTCCTCTACGGCACCGGCGACCTCATCGGCGCTCTTCGCTGCCGATGCGTGAACCCTCACTAGCTGGGCGTCGGGCTGCCAGAGAGTTGTTGCTGCAGCCAGCATTCGCATGTATGCCACGTGCTGTTCGCGGGCGAGGCTCCCTGCCGTACGGGCGAGAGGCCAACGGCCCCGGCAGGAGAACCGGGGCCGTCTCCGGGCCGTCCGAGGGCCACCAGCAGCGGCCGACGACGACAGGTAAGGGCGGTCGAATTGCCGCTCAGAAGCCTGTCAGGCCCCCGCGACCGACGCCAGGTAGGCGGCCGTCTTCTCCGGCTCGTAGAAGAAGTTCTCGAAGTCGGCCGGGTCGTTGAAGGCGTTGGCGAACCGGTCGGCGACGGGCTGGAGCTGGCCGGCGGCGCCGATGAGGTTCAGGATGTGCTCCGGCGGCGGCGCCAGCATCGCGTTCGTCCACTTGGTGACGTGCTGTGCGGTGTTCCAGTACCGGTCGAACGTGGCCTGCATCCACTCCTCGTCGAACGGCTTTTCCCCCCGCTCCAGGATGGAGGCGAGGTACGCGGCCGCACACTTCGAGGCGGAGTTGGAGCCCTGTCCGGTGATCGGGTCGTTGGCCACGACCACGTCGGCCACGCCCAGCACCAGCCCGCCGCCGGGCAGCCTGCCGATCGGGTTGCGCACGGTCGGGGCGTACCGGCCCGCCAAGGTGCCACCGGCGTCGGTCAGTTCCACCTCGGTGGCCCGCGCGTACTCCCAGGGCGTGAACTTCTCCATGAGTTCCAGGGTCAAGGAGAGGTGCTGCGCCGGGTCCTTGACGCCGTTGAAGACGTCGAGCGGGCCGCCGGGTATGCCCTCCCAGAACAGGATGTCGGCCGGCCCCGAGGTGGTGAGCGTCGGCATGACGAACAGCTCACCGACGCCAGGGACCAGGTTGCAGCGCACGGCCTTGAAGTCCGGGTGCTCCGGGCGGGGCCCCAGCCCGTGGACGTACGCCACCGCCAGCGCCCGCTGCGGCTCGCTGTACGGGGAGAGCTCCGGGTCGCGGGCGAACATCGACACCAGCTCGCCCTTGCCCGCCGAGACCAGGACGAGGTCGTAGGTGCGGGAGAAGTAGTCGAGGTCGCCGACGGCCGCGCCGTGGATGACCAGCTGGCCGCCGCGCTGCGCGAAGGTCTCCATCCAGCCGGCCATCTTGACCCGCTGGTCGACCGACTGCGCGTACCCGTCCAGCCTGCCCACCCAGTCGATGGCCCGCTGCGTGGGGCCCGGGTCGTGCGAGCCGGGGGCCGCGACCGAGACGCCGAGCCCCTCGATCTTCGGGGCCTGGGACTCCCAGAAGTTCAGCTGGAGATCGCGTTCGTGCTGCAGTGCCGTGTGGAACATGCACTGCGTCGACATGACCCGGCCGGTGCGGATCTCGTCCGCGGTCCGGTTCGACATCAGGGTGACCTCGTAGCCGTGCGACTGCAGGCCGAGGGCGAGCTGGAGACCGGACTGGCCGGCTCCGACGACGAGTATCTTCCGCATGCGGGTGAGGACTCCTAACAGGGACTACTCGGGGGTTTCGTCCAGCGCGTGGCCGACCAGGGCCAGCAGTGTCTCGATGGCCGAAATTCGACGCCGCGCATCCATGATCATGACAGGGACGTGCGCGGGTATCGTCAGCGCCTCCCGAACGTCCTCCGGCTCGAACAGCTCGCTGCCGTCGAAGTGGTTGACCGCGACGACGTACGGCAGCCGGCAGCTCTCGAAGTAGTCCAGAGCCGGGAAACAGTCCTTCAGGCGGCGGGTGTCGGCCAGCACGACCGCGCCGATCGCGCCACGCACGAGGTCGTCCCACATGAACCAGAACCGCTGCTGGCCCGGCGTGCCGAACAGGTAGAGCACCAGGTCGTCGTCGAGCGTGATGCGGCCGAAGTCCATGGCCACGGTGGTGGTGAGCTTGCCCGGCGTGGCGGTGAGGTCGTCGGTCTCCTCGCTCGCCTCGGTCATCAGCGCCTCGGTCTGCAGGGGCGTGATCTCCGAGACGGCGGTGACCAGCGTGGTCTTGCCGACGCCGAAGCCCCCGGCCACCACGATCTTCGTGGCGATGGGGGCCCGGGTGCGGTCCGTCTGCCAGGCCTTCAGGTCCTCGTCGGGCTCGGTGAGACCGGCGGCGAGGGGGGCGCCTCCGACGGCGGAGGCGGCGGCGTCAGAGACGGCGGAGTCCACTCAGCACCCTTTCCAGCAGCGCGCGGTCCGGACGGCCGGTGCCGTGACCGGTCCCGGTGCCGTACACACGGATCTTTCCCTGGTCCGCGAGGTCGCTCAGGAGCACGCGGACCACACCGAGCGGCATCTTCAGCAGCGCGGCGATCTCGGCCACCGTTCGCATCCGGCGGCACAGTTCGACGATGGCCTGCATCTCGGGCATCACCCGGGTGCTGCCCCCACCGCCGATGGCGTGGGCGGTGCGCCCAGTCAGTTCCTTGCGCTCCTCGGGGGCCTCCAGCGCCGCCACGAACGTCTCCACGAGGAGGACGTGGCCGAAGCGGGTGCGGCCGCCGGTGAGCGAGTAGGGCCGGACGCGGGCGGGTTTGCGGCCGCCGCCGCGCACGGGGAGCTTCGCGGTGCCGCTCATCGGGCGCTCCCCGCCGACTCGGCCTCCAGGGATTTGCGCAACTCGCTGCGGAGTTCCGGGGTGAGGACATGGCCGGCGCGGCCGACGAACAGCGCCATGTGGTACGCCACCACGCTCATGTCGCACTCGGCGGAGCCGTGCACGCCGAGCAGCGAACCGTCGCTGATCGACATCACGAACAAGCTGCCCTCCTCCATCGCGATCATCGTGTGCTTGACGCAGCCGAACTGCATCAGTTTCGCGGCACCGACGGTGAGGCTGCCGATGCCGGAGACGATGGTGGCCAGGTCGGCGGAGGAGCCGCGGGGGCCTCGCACCGGGCGGGCCTGGCGGGACTTCCGGGTGTGGCCGGGGTCGGACGAGAGGAGCAGCAGACCGTCCGAGGAGACCACGGCGACGGACTGGATGCCGGGGACTTCCTCGACCAGGTTGGTCAGCAGCCAGTGCAGGTTGCGGGCTTCACTGCTCAGTCCGTAGGTACTGGGCGCGGTCAACTGCTTGCCTCCTCGGCTGTGCCCCCCGTGGACTTTTCGGTACGTGCGGTGATCTCTGCCTCTACGTCGCGGTAACCGGCCTGGGCGCCCTGGCGGAAGCCGCCCAGCCTGCGCCGGAGGGCTTCGGCGTCCACCGAGCGGGTCCGCTGGCGCGGGGCCTGGGCCGGTGCGGTGATCTTGGGTGTCCGCTTGGGCAGGCCCTTGCTGGTCAGCTCCTCCCCGGGCTCCGCCGTGAGGTCCGGGAGCAGCAGCTCCATCGTCGTCTCGGCATAGGTCTCCGCCGGGGCTTTCGGGCGGGTCTCCGTGTTCTGGGCGCCCGGGCCGGCCTGGGCGTGGACCGCGGTGCCGGCCGGGTCCGCGAAGCCGCCCCCGGCGTGCTCCCCGGAACCGCCGGAGGTGACGTCCTCGGTCAGGCTGCCGAAGGCGGTCGTGGTCCGGCCCGCCGGGACGTCGGGCTCCGCCGCGGCGAAGGGCTCGCCGGCCGCGCCGCCGGAGACCTCCCGGACCGCCTGTTCCGCCAGGGCGACCAGCGGGTCGGTGCTCTTGTCCTTGGCGCGGGCGTGCAGGACGTTGGAGTTGACCTCGGCGTCGGCGCCGGGGAGGGAGAAGGTGCCCGTGCCGCCCGGTGCCGTGGACTGCGGGGGCAGCGCGGTCGGCGGTGCGTCGGCGAGGAGGCTGGCCGGCAGGACGACGACCGCCGCGATGCCGCCCTGCTTCTGCTCGCGCAGCTGCACCCGGATGCCGTGGCGGTGGGCGAGGCGGGCGACGACGTACAGGCCGAGCCCGAGGCCGTCCTCGGCCTCCTGGTCGTACGGCGACTCGGGGTCGAAGTCGGCCAGCCGGGAGTTGAGGCGGTCCAGGCGGTCGGTGGCCATGCCGATGCCCTCGTCCTGGACCGACAGCATCACCTCGCCGCTCTCCAGCAGCCAGCCGGAGATCTCCACCGGCATCTCCGGCGGGGAGAACGAGGTGGCGTTCTCCATGAGCTCGGCCAGCAGGTGGGAGAGGTCGTCCGCGGCGAAGCCCGCCGCGTGGGCGTGCGGCGGGAGCGCCGCGATGCGGACCCGCTCGTAGCGCTCGATCTCGCTGACGCCGGCCCTGACCACGTCGACCAGCGGCACCGGGCCGTGGTGCTGCTGGACGTGCTCGGCGCCGGCCAGGACCAGCAGGTTCTCGCTGTGACGGCGCATGACCGTGGCGAAGTGGTCGAGCTTGAAGAGGGTCGCGAGGCGTTCGGGGTCCTGTTCGCGCTCCTCCAGGCCCTCGATGACCGCGAGCTGGCGTTCGACCAGGCCGAGCGTGCGCAGCGAGAGGTTCACGAACGTGCCGCCGATGCTGGTGCGCAGCCGCTCCAGCTGGGCGGCGGCGTCGGCGAGTTCGGCGCGGAGCCCCTCGCGGGCGTCGGCCATCCGCTGGCGCTGCCCGACCAGGTGTTTGCGGTCCGTCTCCAGGGTGGTGACGCGTTCGTACAGGGCGACCGCATGCGTGTGCAGGGCGTTGACCGAGCGGACGACCTGGGCGAACTCGTCGTTGCGGCCGGTGAAGGAGATCGGCTCCTCGCCGGCCGGGTCCGCCGCCTCGGCCAGGCGGGCCGAGCCGCGGCGCAGCACGGACAGGGGGCGGGTCAGGGTGCGGGCCATGGCGGTGGCGATGCCGACCGCGGCCAGCATGAGCGCGCCCAGCACGGCGATGCGGATCTCCAGGGCCGTGACGTAGTCGTCGCGGAGTTTCGCCAGGTCCTTCGTGCGGTGGTCGTAGAGGGCCGACTCCGCGCCGCGCATGAGGTCGACGCGGGCGGACAGGGCCGCGTCCAGCTTCTTGGTGCTGGTGGTCAGCTCGCTGTCGGCCAGGGTCGGCTGGTCGGTGAGCGTGGCCAGGTACTTCTCCGCCGAGTTGACCTCGGGGCCGGTGACGGTGGAGTCGTAGGAGTCGACGGCCGTCTTGGGCGCGGTCGCGCGGAACCCGGCGAGGTCCGCGTCGGCGCGCAGCCGGGCCTGCTGGGCGGCGGCGGTGAGTTCGTCGCGCTGCTTCCTGTCGGCCGCGGAGGCGGTCGAGGTCGTGGTGGCCAGGCCGGTGACCGGGTTGATCACTGTCCGGGTGGTGGCCGGCACGTTCAGCGCGGCCAGCAGCAGCCCGCGGGCGGCGGCGGACTGCTGGACGGCGGAGTCCAGCTCCGCGAGCGCGTGGGCGCCGGAGCCGGCCCGCGGGGGCGTCTGGTCGGCGAGCTGCTCGGCCAGCCGGTGCAGTTCGGTGATGGCCGTCGAGTACGCCTGGTGGGCCTGGAGGGCGCCGGCCTGGCCGGTGAGGGCGGCGCGGCGGACGGCCGCGATGCCGTCGAGGTCGCTGCGCAGGCTCGCCGGGGTGTCGCTCTCGGCGCGCAGGTCCTCCACCTGCCGGTCGACGCGGGCGCTTCGCTCCTCGGACGGGACCTTGGACTTGGGGCGCCCTGCCGCGATGTAGGAGGTGACCTCGTCGCGCTCGTCGGCGAGCGAGTTCGCCAGGGCGAGCGCGTCCTGGGTGCGGGCGGCCAGCGTCACCAGGTCCTGGGAGTCGCCGACGTCCTGGGAGGCACTGAGCAGGGAGGGCGCGCCGGCGCCCGCGACGGCGGCGGCCACCACGGCGACGGCGACGATCAGCCGGGTGCGCACATGGGTGGGGCGGCCGGAGCCCACGGGGCTCTGCTGGGCGGTCCCCGTGGGGGCCGTCTGCCTGCCTGTGCGCCGAGGCCGCTTCATCTGCACCGGTGCTCGCATTCCTGACTCGTCTACCCAAGGGTCCGGGTGGCGCCCCGCCATTTCGGTGCCAAGTGGTGCCTACACCCGGTTCGTACGGTTCCCGACCCTCCCAGCGCCGGTGGGCAGTGGTCACTCATCGCCTGACCCGCCACCCGAAGGAGTGAACATCGGAGGGGAGTTGGCGGGCAAGTTCCCGTGGCTCGTGCGGAGCCCTTGTCCCCCGCGCCGGTTGGACGCGCGCGGCAGCCTTTGGCAGTATTCGCCACCACGCATTCCCGGAGCAGATCATTCCCACCCAAACCAGGCGCCTGACCTGCGGAGTCGTGGCAATTCGGCGCCGGTTGCCAGCCTTTGGCGGATCCTGTGAAGGCCTCGTGCAGACTGGCTGAATGCGAACTGATCTCGTTTCGGAACCCGGCGATCCGAACCGCCCCAACGAGGACTTCGCCGGTGTCGGACTGCCCGCCTCCGGACAGGGAGGTTGTGCGATCGTCCTGGACGGGGTGACTCCGCCGCGGGGCAGGACGGGGTGTCTGCATTCCGTCCCCTGGTTCACGGCCCGGCTCGGCGGCGCACTGACCGAACTGACCGTTTCCGGA
The DNA here is from genome assembly GCF_040645475.1 of Streptomyces sp. NPDC046759. Classification (NCBI taxonomy): domain Bacteria; kingdom Bacillati; phylum Actinomycetota; class Actinomycetes; order Kitasatosporales; family Streptomycetaceae; genus Streptomyces; species Streptomyces sp. NPDC046759. The sequence continues at coordinate 68,247 of NZ_JBEYYJ010000039.1, forward strand.
CGAGATCTGACGCTCTCCGAGATTCTCTCGCGGGCGATCGGGCGCACCGCCGAGGCTCATGCGCCCACCTGTGACCTTTCTCACCCGCGAACCCCCCAGGCGACCGTCGCCCTGGTCCGCTGGTCCGCCGAGGCGGTCGAGTACCTGGTGCTGTCCGACTCCGCGCTGCTGCTGCAGAGCCCCGACGGGTCGGTCACCCCGGTCCTGGACGACCGCCTGGCCCGGCTCCCGCGCTCCGCGCTAGCCACCGACGCCCTGGTGGACACCACCCTGCGCAACAAGGAGGGAGGTTTCTTCACGGCCGCCGCCGACCCCTCGGTCGCCGCCCACGCGGTCACCGGCACGGTGCCCCGCGGCGAGGTTTGCGCCCTGGCCGCGCTCACGGACGGCGCGAGTCGCTGGACGGAGAAGTTCCACGAGGGCGACTGGCAGGCCCTGTTCGAGCTGGTCGCCAAGGAGGGTGCCCGGTCGCTGGTGGACCGGGTGCGCGAGCGGGAGGCGGCGGACCGGGAGGAGCGGGCGTTCCTGGGGCGCGGCAAGACCCACGACGACGCGACCGTGGTGTTCGTCGAGCTGTGAGGCGGCCGCGGCCGTGCTCCTCCTGGGACCGGGTCCCCCGTGGCCCGGCCCGGCCGGGGCCTCCTACTTCTCCATGACTCCGTTCAACTGGTGCAGCAGTCGGGCCAGTTCCGCGACCTCGCTGCGGTTCCAGTGGGCGAGCTGCCTGACGTAGCGGGCGCGGCGCGCCTCGCGGACCTTGCCGACCCGGCCGCGCCCCTCGTCGGTCAGGGTGACCAGCCAGGCGCGGCCGTCGGCGGGGTCGGGTTCGCGGACGATCAGGCCCAGCTCCTCCAGCGCGCGCAGCTGGCGGGACATGGTGGCCTTGCCGACGCCGATGTAGGCGGCGAGCTCCGTGGCGCGCTGACCGCCGCACTCGTCCAGGCGGATGAGCAGGCCGTACGCGGAGGACTCCAGGTCGGGATGGACCTCGCGGGCCATCTCGCCCTGGTTGGCCCGGGCCCGCCGGAGCAGCACCGTCAACTCCCGTTCCAGCGCCAGGAATTCCTGGTCTGCACCACTGGGCGTCATCTTGTGGGCGCCGCGATGTGCGTCGCCGTTTCCGTCCTCGTGCACGTCAGCACCCCTGCTCGGTTTCGCAGTCCTGAAAGTTTCTGCCAAAAGTCGTCATTGCCGCAGCTCCGTAAGTATTTCGCAGGCGTAGACCAACGGCGGCGTCCGGACCCCCTTCCCACGCCGTCATCTACGTGCGTAGCTTCTTTATCAGGCAATCAATGACATGCCCACGCCAGTGCGGCATCCGGTACACGGTCCCTGGCACGTTCCCCCCACCCCACTTCCCGGAGGCACGTCATGCCCGTGCACAGACCCGGCTCCGACCGCTCCGCCTGCTCCGTCCGCCCGCGTCCCCTCGCCGCCCTCGTCACGGCGCTGCTCGCGGCGCTCTCCCTCACCCTCCCCCTGACCACCGCCCACGCCGCGAGCACGCCCAGGCGCGGCTCGGCCCACATGGGCATGGGCGTCCTCGCGCACGACGGCCGGGCCGGCACCCCCACCCCCGCTGCCGTCGCGCAGACCGAGGGCGTGGACGTCTCCGGCTACCAGGGCAACGTCGCCTGGTCGACCCTGTGGAACAGCGGCGTCAGGTGGGCGTACACAAAGGCGACGGAAGGCACGTACTACACGAACCCGTACTTCGCCCAGCAGTACAACGGCTCCTACAACGTGGGCATGATCCGCGGCGCCTACCACTTCGCGACCCCGGACACCACCAGCGGCGCCACCCAGGCCGGCTATTTCGTCGGCCACGGCGGCGGCTGGTCGAAGGACGGCAAGACCCTGCCCGGCGCACTCGACATCGAGTGGAACCCGTACGGCGCCGAGTGCTACGGCAAATCGGCGAGCGCGATGGTCAGCTGGATCGCGGACTTCCTGAACACCTACAAGTCCCTCACCGGCCGGGACGCGGTGATCTACACGGCGACCAGCTGGTGGAGCGACTGCACCGGCAACTACGGCGGCTTCGCGGCGAACAACCCCCTGTGGATCGCCCGCTACGCCTCGGCCCCGGGGACGCTGCCGGCCGGCTGGTCGTACTACACGATGTGGCAGTACACCTCTTCCGGCCCGACCGTCGGCGACCACGACACGTTCAACGGCGCACTCGACCGGGTGCAGGCCCTGGCCAACGGCTAGCCCTCACCGGCCCGGGGCGACCGCGGTCCGCGCCGTGCCGGGCTCGGCCGTACGCGTGCGGCCGAACCCGGCACGGACGCGGCGCATACCCGAACCGGGTCAGCTTCGCCGTCCTGCGTTGGTGCTCCGCGCCGCCCGGGATCATGCTGGTCAGGGAGAGCCTGCCGAGCGAGGGCGGATGAGCGGCGATGGAGCGACAGTCGACGTACACGGCCACGGCCACCATCGATGAGCAGGGCATCCTCACCAGTTGGAGCGAAGGCGCACGACGGCTGCTCGGCTACGACTCGTCCGCCGTGGTCGGCCGGCCCGCCACCGCTCTCCTCGCCACCGACGGCTCGGCCGCCCGGCGGATCGTCGCCGGGCGGGAACGCTGGAACGGCACCGTCCCGCTGCGGCACCGCGACGGCCGGCTGCTGGAACTGGGCGTGCTCGCGCACCGCCGCACCTCGGACACCGGCGTCACCGAGTGGCTCCTGGTGAGCGCGGTGACGGCACGCGTGCAGCCGCCCCGGGGCGAGCCCCTGGAGGAATGGACGTTCCTGCAGTCGCCGTTCCCTCTGGCGATCTTCGACGCCGAGCTGCGTCTCGTGCGGGCCAACCGCCGGATGGAGCACGCCCTCGCCCTGCCCGAGGCCGCGATCCGCGGACTGCGCCTGCCGCACATCGTGCCCGGCACGGCGAGCGAGGAGGCCGACCGGTCGATGCGGCTCGCGCTGGAGTCCGGCCGGCCGCAGGAGGCCCGGGCGCGGCTGGGAACCCAGCTCGGCCGCACCGCCGTACTCACCCCGCTGAAGGACGCGGGCGGCCGGGTGCGCGCCGTCTGTCTGTCCACGCAGACACCCGTGCAGGACTCCACGGGCCGGGCGCGCCCGTCGGCCGAGGGCGCCTCGCGCGTCGGGCCGGCCGCCGACCAGTCGCGCGCCGCGCAGGAACTCGGCGAGGTCACGGTCCCCCGGCTCGCCGACGCCGTGGCGATCGACATGCTCGACTCCCCGCGCGACGCGGCCGAGGCGGAGCCCGTCCCGTCCCCCGGCCCGGTCGTCCTGCGGCGCGCCGCCCTGCGCGCCGTCCCGGACGGTGAGGGACGCGGCTACGGCACCGGCGTGGGCGAGGCCATCGTCTGCCCGGTGGACTCCCCGCCTGCCCAGTGCCTGGCAGCGGGCCGGCCGCTGCTGTACGACGCCACGGACCCGGCCGTCGCCGAGTGGGCGGCGGTGGACCCGGGGGCGGCGTGGCTGCGCGCGTCCGGAGCGCGTTCGCTGCTGGCGGTGCCGCTGCTCGCCCAGGGCAGCACGCTGGGCGTGGCGCTCTTCGGCCGGCGCCCCGGACGCGACCCGTTCGGGCCGGAGGATCTGCGGCTGGCCCAGGAGTTCACGGCCCGGGCGGCCGACGGCATTTGCCGGTCCCGCGTCTACGCGCGGACCCGGACCACCACCATGGCCCTCCAGCAGAGTCTGCTCCCGCACACGCTGCCCGACCAGGCGGCCATGGAGATCGCCACCCGCTATCTGCCCGCCGCGACCCGGGCCGGGGTGGGCGGCGACTGGTTCGACGTGATCCCGCTGTCCGGGGCGCGGGTGGCCCTCGTCGTGGGCGATGTGGTGGGGCACGGCATCCGTGCCTCGGCCACGATGGGCCGGCTGCGCACCGCCGTGCGCACCCTGGCCGACGTCGATCTGCCGGCCGACGAGCTGCTCACCCACCTCGACGACCTGGTGCTGCGGCTCGCCGCCGACGAGGGCAGCACGGATCCGTCCGCAGACACCGCCGGCGGCATCGGCACCACCTGTCTGTACGCCGTCTACGACCCGGTCTCGCGCCGGTGCACCCTGGCCCGGGCCGGCCATCCACCGCCCGCCGTGGTCACGCCGGACGGCGCCGTGCGCTTCCTGGACGTGCCCGCGGGGCCGCCGCTCGGGCTGGGCGGGCTGCCGTTCGAGGCCAGCGAGGCCGACCTGCCCGAGGGCAGTCTGCTCGCCCTGTACACCGACGGCCTGCTCGAGGCCCGCGACCACGACATCGACGAGGCGCTGGACAAGATGTTCGCCGCGCTCGTCCGGCCCGCGGCCTCGCTCGACGCGCTGTGCGACCATGTGCTCACCGAGCTGCTGACCCACCGTCCCGACGACGACATCGCCCTGCTCGTCGCCCGGACCCGGGCCCTGCACGAGGACCGGGTCGCCGCCTGGGAGCTGCAGAGCGAACCCACGGACGTCTCGCGAGCCCGCCACCTCACCGACGAACAGCTGTCGGCGTGGGGCCTGGCCGAGATCGCGTTCACCACCGAGCTGATGGTCAGCGAGCTGGTCACCAACGCCATGCGCTACGGCCGCCCGCCGATCCAGCTCCGGCTGATCCACCAGGACGCGACCCTGATCTGCGAGGTGTACGACTCCAGCGGCACCACCCCGCACATGCGGCGCGCCCGCATCTTCGACGAGGGCGGCCGGGGCCTGCTGCTGGTCGCCCAGCTGGCCGACCGCTGGGGCACCCGGCACGACCGGGTCGGCAAGACGGTGTGGGCGGAGCAGTCGCTCACGACGGGCTGACACGGCACTGCCGTGGTCCCTGCCTCCTTCTCGTTGGGCGGCGCCGCTGGTGGCGTTGCCGGCGTCCGTGGTCTCGCTGCTTTCCTCGCCGATCAGGTGACGCCCGCCGGCCGCACCCGGAAGGGCGCGCAATTCTACGTGCCGCATCGGGCCCGTCAAGCCCCGAATATGCGTCGCTTTTTCCGGTTCTCCGGGTGAGTCA
>NZ_JBEYYJ010000040.1:0-70092 GCF_040645475.1 Streptomyces sp. NPDC046759
CGACATCTCGAAGCGTGGAGAACGGCCGCCTCCGCTGTCCCGTGAAGAACCGCAGGTCAGCAGGACGAGTGACCCGCGAGGTTAAACGCCAAGCTCAGTGAAGGTGCGAGATCGTGTGGGCGTCCCGGGCACAAGCCCGGGACGCCCTGTCACTGCAGCAGCCGCTTCTCCTGTGCCGCAGCGACGGCCTCCGTGCCCCGTCGGACGGGCCGAAGGGCCGCTGACCGTGCCGTCCTGGCGCGGGCCGACAACTCCTCGCCGCCCGCACCGGCCTGAGCGTGGCAGGGGGCCGGGGGGCTCGCGGCGGACGGGCCGCGTACAGGACCGCCCCGCACTGCCCCAGCATGCCAGGCGTGTACGGCGCAGGACCGCACGGCGACCGGCACGTCAGCGACTGGTAAGGAGCCGCGCTCGAGCGACTCCACCTCGTCCGTCGGGCGGTGGTACCTGTGGGTGGCCCTCGGGGAGCAGGCGGTGCGGATGGAGAACTCGCCCCGGGTCGTTGCCCGTCGCTTTTGCGATGCAGGCGGCGTTGTCGGCGCTTCGGTTGTGCCGCGCGTCGTCGAGAACCCGAGAACTCCTCGGTGACGCCGGCGTGATGGACCGCTGCCATGCGCGGGACCTCAAGGGTGCCCCGGATCCGTCCGCCGGCCGTGTCGCCGGGGAATCCGGGAGCAGCTCCACCGTCTGCTCACCGACCCTGCGGCCGCCCGCTCATGACGCCCTGGTGCGACGGGCGGTACCTGTCGTCGGCCCGCGTCTTCCCTCGTGTCGACGCTTCGGCGGCGGGGCGGACGGTGTCTTCCGCGAGGGGTCCGCAACTCGGCCCGGCTCCCGGCTGGTTCGGCCGAGGAGGAGCGGCTCACTGCCCTCGACAACACGGAGCCACCTGAAGGGCGGCCGGTGACTGAGGGACAGATGCGCCGGGGTAGCGGAACGGCCGGCCCGGCCCAGGCGGAGTGGCGCCGAAGACACCGGCTGCGAACTTCGCGCTCAGAAAGTGCCGTTGGCCTCGTTGACACGCCGTAAGCCCACGCGTTTCACTCGACACTCGTGTATGGCAACGTTGTCAGGCCGTTTCCCGGGGCGACCGGCAGCGTTGCCGTCGACGACGTCCCCGTCCTTCGGCACGTCAGCACCTGTGCGAAGCACGAACCGCTGCGGAGGCAACCGATGGTCCGACCCCGACGTTCAGCTGCGCCACGTAACCGCAAGAGACTTCGCCAACGCCTGGCCGTGATCTCCGTCCTGGGCCTCGCGGCACTCCCGCTCCCCGCGATCGGGCACGCCTACGCGACGAGCGCCACGACACCGGCGCTGGTGAAGGACCCCGCGTCCCTCGTCAACCCCCTCATCGGCACCTCCGGAGAGGTGGACACCTTCCCCGGCCCCGACATGCCGGCCGGCATGATGCAGTGGGGTCCCGACACGACGCCCGACCGCCCCTCCGGCGGCGGCTACGAGTACAACGACGGCAAGGTCTCCGGCTTCAGCCTCACCCACGTCTCGGGACCCGGCTGCGGCGTCGCGGGCGACCTGCCCGTCCTGCCGATGACCGGCACGCTGTCGGGCAACCTCGGCAACACGTCCGTCGGCTTCAGCCACGACGACGAGCGGACCGGCATCGGCCACTACGAGCTCACCGACGCGGGCGGGGTCACCACCCGGCTGACCGACACCACCCGCGCCGGCCTCGGCACCTTCACCTTCCCGGCGGGGAAGCAGGCGAACCTGCTGTTCAAGCTCAGCGGCGGAGCCACTCAGGTGGACGGCACCCGCGTCCAGGTGGTGAACAAGAAGGAGATCAGCGGCTCGATCGACAGCGGTCACTTCTGCGGCGCCGGCAACCGCTACACGCTGCACTTCGACATCAAGTTCGACCAGCCGTTCACCACCAGCGGCACCTGGGTCGGCAGCACCATCAACTCCGGTGCGACGTCGCTGAAGGCGGGCAACGCCCGGCAGAACCTGCCTGCGCATCCGTCGAAACGGCTGAAGGAGAAGCACTTCACCGTACCCGCCGCCCCGTCCCCGACCGTGCACGGCAGCGCCGGCAAGTCCTCCGGTACGCCGTCCCCGGCCCCGAGCGCCGCAGCGGCGCCCCGGACGCCGGCCACGGGCAGGAACGCCGCCGGCACGTCCGCCGAGCCCCCCACCACGGGCGCGAACGGCATGTACCTGACATTCGACACCTCCTCCCACCCGACGGTGCGGGCAAAGGTCGGCATCTCCTACACCAGTGACGCCAACGCGGCGGACAACCTCGCCACCGAGATCAAGGACTGGAACTTCGACGCCGTGGAGCAGGCGAACCACAACGCCTGGAACTCGGTGCTGAACAAGATCCGCATCGGCGGCGGGTCCTCGGACCAGCAGGTGCAGTTCTACACCGCGCTCTACCACGCATTGCTGCACCCGAACGTCTTCTCGGACGACAACGGCCAGTACATGGGCATGGACAACCAGATCCACAAGCTGGCCAAGGGCCAGCAGGCCCAGTACGCCAACTACTCGGGCTGGGACACCTACCGCTCCCAGACCCAGCTGATGGCGATGGTCGAGCCCGAGCTCACCAGCGATGTGGTCACCTCGATGCTCAACGGCTACGACCAGACGGGCCTGCTGCCCAAGTGGGCCTCGAACAACGGCGAGAGCTACGTCATGGTCGGCGACCCGGCCGCCGGCATCATCTCCGACGCGTACGCCTTCGGTGCCCGCGACTTCGACACGTCCAAGGCGCTCGCCGCCCTGCAGCACGAGGCCACCGTCCCGAACAACGACCGCCCGGGCGAGTCGGTGCGGGACGCCAAGGGCTACCTCCCGCTGGACGAGAACGATTACGGCTGCTGCAACTTCTACGGACCGGTCTCCACACAACTGGAGTACGACTCCGCCGACTACGCCCTCGCCGCCTTCGCGAAGTCGCTGGGCAAGACGGCCGTCTACCAGAAGTTCGCCACCCGCGCCCAGGACTGGATGAACGTCTTCAACCCGCAGACCGGTTACATGCAGGCGAAGAACAAGGACGGCCAGTTCGCCGGCGGTTTCACCCCGGGCACGTCCAACGGCTTCGTGGAGGGCACGTCGGCCCAGTACACGCCGATGGTCCCGTTCAACCTGCAGCAGCTCATCCAGGCGCGCGGCGGTGACAAGGCGTACTCGTCCTACCTGGACAGCCTGCTGGACGACATCACCGATCCCGGCAACACCGACGCCGACCTGAGCAACGAGCCCAGCGTGGAGATCCCCTGGGAGTACGACTACACGGGCCAGCCGTGGAAGACCCAGGAGGCCGTCCGCGAGGCTCAGCAGAAGCTGTACTTCAACGCTCCGGTCGGCTCGTTCGGCAACGACGACCTCGGCGCGATGAGTTCCTGGTACGTGTGGTCCGAGCTCGGCATGTACCCCGAGACTCCCGGCACGGACACCCTGGCGCTCGGCAGCCCGGTGTTCCCGGTCGCCGAGGTGGTCCTCGCCGGCGGCAAGATGGTGCAGATCAACGCACCGCAGGCGGCACCCGGGGCCCCGTACGTGCAGTCCCTGGACGTCAAGGGCAAGGAGTGGAAGACCTCCTGGCTGACGTACCAGCAGTTCAGGGGGGCGGGCACGGTCGACTTCACGCTCGGCGCCCAGCCCGACAAGTCCTGGGCCTCCGACCCGTCGGCGGTGCCGCCGTCGGACACCACGGGCGGCGACCGCGTCCTGGCCGCGACCGGGCCCTCCAGCGACGGACTGGTGCTCCAGCCGGGCGCGTCCGGTGACGCCACGCTCGACCTCACCAACCTCGGCGGCAAGGACGTCACCGTCGACTGGAAGGCGACGGCGCCCTCCGGTGTCACGCTCGACCCGGCGTCCGGTTCGGTGACGGTGCCCGCTTCGGGCAGCGCCGAGGCGAAGGTCCACGTGACAGCGGGTGCGAGCGAAGGTACGTACCCGGTCACCTTCGCGCTGACGGACCACAGCACCGGGGCGGCGCTGAGCGGGGCGGCCTTCCGCGTGGCCGTGGCCAGGGCCGGAGAACTGTGGCCCTACGACACCAATGAAGGCATCTACCCCGACGGTGCGAAGTTCTCGGGCGGCTTCGACGGCGGCGGCTGGGCGTTCTCGCAGAACGCGCTGTCGGCGGCCGGTGTCACGAGCGGTTCCACCGTCACGGTCGACGGCATCGCCTACACCTGGCCCGAGGTGACGTCCGGTCAGCTCGACAACCTGGAGATGGCCGGCCAGACCATCGCGATGCCGGCCGGCACCTCGGGTGCGTCGCTGGGCCTGCTGGGCACGGCGACCAACGCACCGACCGACGGCAGCGGGGTGTCGGGCACGGTGACCGTCACCTACACCGACGGCACCACCTCGAAGGCGACGGTCGGCTTCTCCGACTGGACGCTCAACGCCGGTTCGAGCAAGCCGCTCCCGGGCGAGACCACGGCCGTCACGACGGCCTACCGGAACACCGGCAGCGGGGGCCGGGACGGCGTGAAGACCTACGTCTTCGCCGCGAAGGTCCCGCTCGACGCGTCCAGGCAGGTGGCGTCGATCACCCTGCCGGTCACGGGCTCGACGGGCAGCGACCACCTGTTCGCCTACGGCTTCGGCCAGTGAGACCCGGCGGACACTGACGGCCGCGGGCCGGTTTCCGGGGCACGCGCCCCGGGAACCGGCCCGGTCCCGTGTACAGGCCCGACTCGAACGGCGCCGAGCGTCACAGGTACCGGGCCAGGAACTGGACGGCGAGGCTGGTGGCGGACACCACCAGCCACAGGCAGCCCCCGAGCAGCAGGGGAGCGGGGCCGGTGCGACGCAGTCGGGTGGGTTCGGTGGACAGGCCGATCGCGGACAGGGCGACGGTGATCAGGAAACCGGCGAGCGTGCTGAGCGGGCCGTGGGCGCCGTACGGGACAAGGCCGGCCGTGTTCACGGCTGCCAGGACGAGGAAGCCGGCGAGGAACCACGGCACCAGCCGGCCCACGCGCACCGGGCCGGCAGGATCCCGCCCTTGACCCGCAGCGCCGGCGTCGGCCGGGGCGGCCGCCGTCCGCGCGCGGCGGCGGGCGAGGGCGGCGAGGCCCAGGCAGATGGGGATGATCAGCAGCGTGCGGGCCAGCTTGACCACCACCGCGCAGTCGGCCGCCGGACCGCCGTACGTGGTGGCGGCGGCGACCACCGACGACATGTCGTTGACCGCGGTGCCGGCGAACAGGCCGAAGGCGTGCTGGCCCATGCCCAGCAGGTGACCGAGGGCGGGGAAGGTCAGCACCGCGGCGACGTTGAAGACGAAGATCGTGGACACGGCGTAGGCCACCTCCGCCTCGGCCGCGCCGATGACCGGCGTGACCGCGGCGATGGCCGAGGCGCCGCAGATCCCGGTCCCCACACCGATCAGTGTGCGCAGGTCGCGGACGACACCCAGGCGGCGTCCGATCCCGTACGCGGCCGCCAGGCAGACCGTGAGGGTCACGATCATCACCGGCAGTGAGCCGACACCGACCCGCAGCACCTGCCCCAGGGACAGTTGCGCGCCCAGCAGCACCACCGCGGCCTGGAGCACTGCGCGCCCGGCGAAGGCGATGCCGGGCCGCAGCCGGCCCCCGGGCCGCACCGCGACCGCCACCAGCACCCCGAGCACGATCCCGCACACCGGCCCGCCCACGACGGGGACCAGCCGGCCCAGCGCGGTCGCGACCAGGGCGACACCGACGGCGAGGGCCAGCCCGGGGAGCCGGGCGGCAGAGCCCTGGAGCCGGGTGGCGAGGCCGGCGGCGGGCCGGACGGTGGCAGGGCGGGGCGGGCAGGTGGTCCCGGTCCGGGAGAGGCTGGCGTCCTTCATGATCACCACTCTGGGCGGCCGGCGGACTGGTCTGTAGCCCTTGATCGAGCAGGAGGTCATAGCCCTGGCGTATGAGCGGGTCATACGCTGGCGCTGTGACAGAGTCCTCCCTGCCGGATCCCCGTGCCCTTCCACTTCCCCTGCGCACGCCCGACCTGGAGTCGCTGCGGCTCCTCGTCCTCGTGGCCGACCTGGGCAGCCTGGGCCGGGCGGCCGAGCGGCTGCGGATCTCCCAGCCCTCCGCGAGCCGCCGGCTGTCCACGCTGGAACGCGGGCTGGGCCTGGTGCTGGTCGACCGGACCCGCCGCGGCTCCCGGCTGACACTGGCCGGGCAGGTCGTCGCCGGGCACGCCCGTCGGGTCCTGGACGAGCTGGACGAGCTGCTCGCGGGGGCGGGCGCACTGCGCGACCGGCGGGAGGCCGAACTGCGCGTCGCGGCGAGCCTGACCATCGCGGAGTACCTGCTCCCGGCGTGGATCAGCGAGCTGCGCGGCCGCAGGCCGGAGCTGTACATCGGGCTTCAGGTGACCAACAGCGAGCACGTGCCCGAGCTGGTCGAGTCGGGCGCGGCCGACATCGGGTTCATCGAGGGGCCGCGCCTGTCCCGGGTGATGTCCACGCGGCAGGTGGCCGAGGACCGGCTCGTCGTCGTCGTCGACCCCGGCCACCCGTGGGCGCGGCGACGGGAGCCGTTGTCGGCGGGGGAGCTTTCCCGTACACCGCTGGTGCTGCGGGAGAGCGGTTCCGGCACACGGCAGACCCTGGACCGCGCCCTGTACCTGGCCGGCTGTGAACGCGTCCGGCCCCTGGTGGAGCTCGGCTCGACGGCCGCCGTGCGCGGTGCGGTGATCGCCGGCACCGGGCCGTCCGTCCTGAGCGAGCTCGCCGTCCGCGGGGACATCGCCGAGGGCCGGCTGATCGGCGTCGACGTCGCGGGCGTAGATCTCACGCGCGACCTGCGCGCGGTGTGGCCGACGGGGCGGCGTCTGGTGGGCCCGGCGGCGGAACTGGTCGCGGTGGCCCGCCGGGCGTTCACCGGCGAGCGGACGCCCCGCGCGTAGGCCCGACGGGACGGCCGCGCCCGCCTCGCCGTGCCCCCCGCGGCGGCGTGCCCGAGTGCTCCGGCCGGCAGCTGGGTACCAGGGCCTGGGACGCCGGCAGGGAGAGCCGGAGTTCGCCGATGGCCACGCATTCCCGCAGTCGCCGTTCGTCGATCCGGTCACGGCCATCGAGCGTGGGCGTGGCGACCGTCAGCGCGGAATCACCCAGTCCGGCACCCACGTCCCGAGGGCGTCGTGGCCGGAGGCCGTGGCGGCGAGGTGGGCGCGCAGGGTGGACAGCGCCGGGTGGGGGTTGTCACGGTGCCAGAGCAGTGAGTGCGGGTAGACGGGCGTCGGGTCGGTGACCGGGATGCGGCGCAGGCCGTGGCCGGAGGGCCAGACGAGTCGGGTGTGCTCGCCCATGAAGGTGGCCAGGGCCGGGGTGTCGGCGACGGTGTCCAGGAGCGCGTCGGAGCCGAAATTGGGGCCGGTCGCCTCGATGGTGAGGCCGAACCCGGCGACGAGGTCGTCGTAGTAGGCGGCCCACTCGGTGCCGGGGACGATGCCGGGCATCCAGATCCGGTGTCCGGCGAGCTGGGCGACGGTCACCGACCGGGCGCCCGCCAGCGCGTGTGCGGGGCCGGTGAGGAGCTGGAGCGGCTCGTCGAGCACCCGGACGGACTCGATGTCATCGGGAAGAGGCCGGCCGGGCATGGCGACGGCACGGAAGGACGCGTCGATCGCGCCGGACCGGATGGCGCTGACGGCGGCCTCGACGTCGAACAACATGACCACGTCGAGCTCGATGTGGGGATGAGCGCGGTGGAAGCCGCGCATGAGACCCGACGGCGCGACGCGCGAAGCGATCACGTCGACGCGCAGCGCACGGCGGCCGGTGCGCACCGACGCGACCGCACGCTCGGCGACGCGCAGCAGCTCGCGCGCGTGGGGCAGGAACGCCTGCCCGTCGATGGTGAGCTCGGCGCCGCGCGCGGTGCGGGTGAACAGCCGCACGCCGAGGCTGCGCTCCAGCGCGGCGATGCGCTTGGAGACGGCCTGCTGGGTGACCGCCAGTTCGGCGGCGGCCTCCTGGAACTGCCGCGCGTCGGCGGCGGCGACGAAGGTCCGAACGGTGTCGAGGTCCATGTCGACACCCTAGGGGCACAACCCCAGGTTGTGGCTGGGCGGCCTGCGGTTGTTTGATCCCCTGGTGGTGAGCCCGCTTTGATGCTTCCGGTCGCGGATCGGTTGTGCGGATGAGTGACGGGAGGGCGTCCGGCATGAGGAGCGGGCACCGGCTGGGACAGCTGCTCGGACATCGGCTGGGACGGCGGTTCGGCTGGCTCTGGGCAGCGTACGGGACCAGCGCACTGGGCACTTGGCTCGCCTTCGGCGCGTTCCCGCTGATCGCCATCCGGGTGCTGCACGCCGGACCGGCCGAGGTTGCCGCGCTCTCCTCCGTAGGGGCCGCGGTGGGTGCGGCCGTCGCGGTGCCGCTCGGCCCGTGGGTGGAGTTCCGCCGCAAGCGGCCCATGCTGGTCGCGATGGACCTGGTGCGGTTCGCGGCGCTGCTCACGATCCCCGCCGCGTACGCGGTCGGCGTGCTCAGCTTCCTTCAGCTCCTGCTGGTCTCGGTCGTCGTCGCGGCGGCCGACATCACCTTCCGCGCCGCCTCCGGCGCGTACCTGAAGACGCTGCTGCCGGCCGGGGACCTGCTCGTCGCCAACGCCCGGTTCGAGTCCACGGCCTGGACGACCACGATCGTCGGACCGCCGCTGGGCGGCGCCGCGATCGGGTTCCTCGGTCCCGTGGCCACGGTGGTGGCCGACGCGGTCAGCTACCTGTTCTCGGCCCTGGGCATCCGCGCGACGGGCGGGCACGAGCCGCGGCCCGAGCGCCCGGAGGCCGCACGCATGCGGGTCCGGGACCTGCTCGACGGCTGGCGGTACGTCCTGGGCGACGCGACACTGCGTCCGCTGCTTTTCAACACCGCTCTGTTCAACGGCCTGGTGATGGCCACCGAGCCTCTGCTCGCCGTGCTGATGCTCGGCCGACTCGGGTTCGCACCGTGGCAGTACGGCCTCGCCTTCGCCGCACCCTCGATCGGCGGGCTGCTCGGCTCGCGGCTGGCCCGACCGCTCGTCACCCGGTTCGGGCAGCACCGGGTCCTGGTCGTGGTCGGGGCGCTGCGCGCGATCTGGTCCGTCGGTCTCGCTCTCCTGGGGCCGGGGACGGGCGGGCTGCTGCTGGTGATGGGTGTCGAGCTGGGACTCATCTGCTGCTGCGGGGTCTTCAACCCCGTCTACGCCACCTACCGCCTCGAGCGCACCGCGACCGACCGGGTCACCCGTACCTTGTCCGCCTGGGCAGTGACGACCAAGGCCTCGACCGCGCTCCTGACGGCCGTCTGGGGCGTGCTCGGCGGCCTGCTCGGTCCGCGTACCGCGATCGGCCTGGCCGGCGTACTCCTGCTGGCGACCCCACTCCTGCTGCCGTGGCGCGCGCCGGCGCAGCTCTCCGAGCCGGAGCCCGCAGCGTCCCGCGCCTGACCGGCGTCACGGCGGACACGGCAGACGCTTCGGTCACTTCGTCACGGCAGTAACGGTCGTCGCCGATCCATGCCACTCCGATGCTTACTCGTGTCATCGGTGGCCGTCGCACCCCACGTATCTTCCGCTTGACGCGTGTAACGTGGTGCCCGGCGGAAGGACCGGTGAGCGGAAGGCAACCATGGCGAGGAGAGCGGCCACGGCCGTCACCAGCGCCGACGTCGCACGGCTGGCGGGCGTCTCGCGGGCCACCGTTTCCTTCGTGCTGAACAACACCCAGGCGCACCGGGTGAGCGAGGCGACCCGCACGAAGGTCCTCGCCGCCGCGGACGCCCTCGGCTATGTGCCGCACGCCGCGGCCCGTTCTCTGCGGGCCGGCCGCACCAGCCTGGTGCTGATCCCGGCCGCGGTGTCCGCCATCGGCCGCCTGGTCAGCGGCTGGATCGACGATCTGCACACGGAGCTCGAGCGGTACGGCTACACGGCCGTACTGCACGCGGGCCGGTTCGCCGACCCGGTCACCGCCGCCCGCGCGTGGGCGGAGCTGCGCCCGGGCGCGGTCCTGGCGCTCGACGGTACGAGCCTCGGCGCGGCCGGTGTGGACGTGCTCCGGCGCGCCGGGGTGCAGGCCGTGATGGCCCTCGCACCGCAGCCGGTCGAAGGCGTGTACACGGTCGTCCTCGACGACCGGCGGGTGGGCGTGCTCGCGACCGAACACCTCGTCGCCCGCGGACGACGGCGCATCGGCGTCGTCATGCCCCGCGAGCGCGGTCTGTCCGCCTTCGCCGAGCCGCGCCTGGCCGGTGCGCGGAGCGTGGCCGCCCGTACGACGGCGGCCGTCACGCCGCTGGAGATCGAGTACACGCAGGCTTCGGCCGCGGAGCTGGCGGGCGGCTGGGCGGAGCGTGCTCTGGACGGTGTCTTCGCCTACAACGACGAGTACGCGGCGCTGCTGCTCGGCGCGCTGCGCGACGCCGGCGTCGACGTTCCGGGTGAGGTCGCCGTCGTCGGCTGCGACGACCTCGTGACGGCGGCCCTGCAGCGCCCCGCGCTCACCACGATCCGGCTGGAGGTGCCCTCGGCCGCCCAGGTCGCCGCGGCGCTGCACGACCTGATCGTGACCGGCACCGCCGCGCCCCTGCCGGCGGTCGAACCGGTCCTCGTGCGCCGCGAGTCCGCCTGACTCCACCTGCTTCGGCGCGTCGGCCGACGGCGGCCCCGAGAGGCCGTGCGGTGCGCGACCGACGGATGCCCGGGGCCGGCGCCGTCTGCCGCCGTGCTTCCGGTCAGGCGGTCAGATGCCTGCGCAGGAAGTCCACGCTGTGCGCGACGATCGCGGGCACCTCCGCCGAGCCGAGGAAGATGTGGTCGGCACCTTCGACGGGCCGCAGCGTGACTTCACCGCCCGCGTCCGACAGCACCCGGGCCAGGGCCTCGCTCTGCTCGTAGGGCACGACCGCGTCCTCGCGGCCGTGGACCAGCAGGAACGGGGGCGCGCCGCCGTCCGCCGCGTAGGTCACGGGACTGGCCCCGCGCGCCCGTTCCCGGCGCTCGGCCTCCGGCCCGCCGAGCAGCGCGTGGACGGGATTCGGGTAGGACCCCTCGCCCGGCGACGAGGGCATGGCGTGGACCAGGAACGGCTCGATGTCGGAGACGCCGTACCAGTCGACGACGGCCCGCACCGCGCTGCTCCCCTCTCGCACGCCCTCCGCACCTTCGAGTCCGGCTCCGTGCGTGTCGGCGCGGACCAGGCCGGTCAGTGCGGCGAGGTGCCCGCCGGCCGACTCGCCCCACGCACCGATCCGGTCGGGGTCGATGCCGAGGGGTGCGGCGTGGTGCCGTACGTACCGGACGGCGGCCTTGACGTCGTGCAGCTGGGCGGGGAACGGCGCCTCGAGGCTGTGCCGGTAGTCGACGCAGACCAGGGCCAGGCCGGCGCCGAGCACGGCTCCGTGCAGCAGCTCCACCGGCACGGTCGGCGGCGGATAGCGTCGGTCACCCTCCAGCCAGCCGCCGCCGTGGATCCACACGACGGCCGGCACGGGGCCTGCGGCGGGCGGTACATGGATGTCCAGCAGGCGGGGCCGGTAGCCCGGCGATGTCGCGTAGGTCAGCCCCTCGAAGCGGCGGACACCGTCGGTGCCGGTCACCGCGGGGGAGGGCGCGTGGAACGGGGGCGGCGGCCAGCCCGTGTCGAGCTGGACGGGTGCTGTCGAGGTCATGGCGGGGCCTTCCGTCGTCGGCCGGGCTGGGGCGCGGACGGCGCGGAACTCGTCGGCGCACCGCGATGTTACACGTGTAACCCATGCCGGGCGAGGTTTCCTGTACCGACGTGCGGGCCGTGTCGGGCCGGGCGGCCCGTCTCGCGCCGCGGGATACACCGTTGCCGGGGCCGTCGGGCACCGGTCACGACGCACGGCGAGGTCATGTGCCCGAGACGGCCAGCTGATCGGCCAGCCGGTGCGCCTGGGTGAGCAGTGCGCCGTACGTGGCGACCTCGTCGGGATCGTCGGTCGTGGAGCGGACCAGATCCCGGCGCAGCGCGTCCAGCGTCTCGCGCAGCCGCGCCACGGCCGTGCCGAGCTCGTCGTCGCACGCGTCGCCGAACCGGCTGTGGCTGTAGAGCCGCAGCGCCTGGGCGGTACGGCGCAGGAACTCCGCGTAGCGGCGGGCGAGTTCGGGGCGTGGCCGGGGCGCCGCACGGTCCTCCGTGGCGGCCTCCAGCACCGTGCGCGTCACACCCGCCGTGTGCACGGCCGCGTAGTCCAGCACCAGGACCGCGTCGTCGTACTCCTTGCCGGGCCGCGGCACGGCACCGGCGCGACGGTGGCGCAGGTTGCCGCGCAGGCTCTCCCTGCTCCACTCGACCGAGGAGCGGGCCTGCTCCACGAGCCGGTGCAGCCGCAGCGCCCGCTCGTGCCAGGCACCGGCCTCCCCGGCGTCCCAGCGTCCCCCGGCCAGCCCCTCCGCCACGGCCCGCAGGACGTCGTGGGCCTCCTCGGTGGCGTCCTTCAGCACGGCCCGGCTGTCCCGCAGGTACAGCGGCGGCCGGACCAGAGCGTTGACCGCTATGCCCACCACGGCGCCGAACAGGGCCTCGACGAGCCTGGCCGTGGAGGTGGTGACTGTCACGCTGCCGTTGGTCAGGACGAAGAGGGCGCCGGTGGCCGCGTAGATGCCCTGGCTCCCCAGGCGTCGCCACTGGCCGAGCAGCATCGCGAGGGGCAGGACGACGGCCATCGCGGCCACCGTGTCGTGCAGCGGCAGAGCGACCGCGGTGGCCACGACGGTGCCGGCCGCGATCGCCGCGAGTTGCTGCAGCCCGTGCGCGATCGACCGGTACACGGTCGACTCCACCAGGACCACCGCGACCCACGGCGCGACGAAGGCCACCGGAGCGTGCAGCCACCAGCCCGCCAACGCCCAGGCCAGCCATGCGGCCAGCGCCGCCTTCAGCGTCTGTACGACCAGGTCCCGCTCCCGGCACGGCCCGGCCCAGGCCCGTGCCGCACCGTGTGCCGCGGCCGTCACGTCACGCCACAGCTCCTGACGGATCGCTCGCATCCGGCGCGCGGCGCGCCGGGAGTCACCGGATTCATTGCTCCCTGTAGTCAGCCCTCGCATGCCGTCCCGGGTCACCAGCCACCCGCGTCCTACGCACCGGTCCCCGCGGATCGGCCCTGGTCACCGCCCGCCGCGGCAGGCATGATGCCGACCGTCGGCCCCGGACGACCACCGCACCGCCCGGGTGGCCGATCGCGGAGGTCGCGGCGTCGGCCGCGGGAACGTGGCCCGGGCAGGCGGTGTACGACGTCCTCCTCGCCCCTGTGTGGCCGACGGGCCCCGCGGTGGCGCGTCGGGCTGCGTGGAGGGGCCGGCCCGGAACCGGTCGGCCGAGGGCGGAAGTGCCTCGGAGGAGGAGATCCGCAGGCTCGTGGCGCCGGCCGCGGCTGAGCGCTGCGCCGACGGCCGCGCCGCCTCGCTGGGACGGGGAGGGCGGCGCCGCGCTCCTTCACACGCCCCGCGGAGGCACGGCACGCAGTGCGCGCAGCACCGCCCAGACCACCGACACCAGCGGCACGGCCACCACGGCACCGATCACCCCCGCGATGATGCTGCCGGCGATCACCGACACGGCGACCACGAGCGGATGCAGCCGTACTGCCCAGCTCATCACCAGCGGATGGAGCACATGGCCCTCCAGTTGGCCGATCACGACGATCAGGGCCAGCACGGCCAGCGCGATGAGCGGGCCCCGCCCGGCCAGCGCGACGATGGTGGCGATGCCGAGCGCGACCGGCGAGCCCACCAACGGCACGAACGCGGCGAAGAACTCCAGCAATGTCAGCGGCAGCGCGAGCGGCACCCGCAGCACGAACAGCGCGACACCGACGAGCACGGCGTTGGTGGCGGCCACGATGATGATGCCGCGCGTGTATCCGGCGAAGGCCCGCCAGGCCGCCCGTCCCGCCCGGTCCCACGCCGGCCGGGCGCCGGCCGGCAGCAATTGGTCACGGATCCACCCCCACAGGTGCTCGCCCGAGTGGATGAAGAACACCGAGGCGAACAGCGCGAGCGCGCACCCGGTGACCACCTCGACCACGCGGCTCAGGCCGCTGACGGCACGGCTGAGCAGACTGGAGCGGTGCGCGGCCAGATAGCGCGTCACCTGGTTCTCCAGCTCGGCCAGCCGCCCGGGACTCAGCCGGAACGGCGGCCGCCGCAGCCACTCCTCGATACGGTGCGCACCGCCCCGGAATTCACCCGCCAGCCTGGTCGACTCGCCGGCCACGGCGTTGCCCACCAGGGCCAGCAGTGCCAGCAGCACCAGGATGCTGCCGACCAGCGCCACCGCGACGCACAGTGGCCGCGGCAGGACCCGGTTGAGCAGGTCCGTCAGCGGGCGCAGCACGGTGGTGACGACCAGTGCGAGGAACAGGGCCACCGCGACGAGCTGGAAGCTGCCGAGGATGCTGAAGACGCCGTAGACGACGATCCCGACGAGGATCAGCCGCCAGGAGTACGCCGCCGCGACCCGCAGCCAGGGCACCGTCCGCTCGGCCGGCGGCCCCGGATCGGTGCGCGGCACGGCGGGGAGCCGTACGGAGTACCCGGGCCGGCTGCCCAGCACCTGCCCCCTGCGGCGCCGGCCGTCTGGTCCTGCCGTCCCCCGACGCGTGTCGCCCACCACCGATCCCGGCTCCTCTCCGTCACCCCTGATGACGGTCGGTCACACAGAACCGTAAGCGCACGTCCGGACAGGGGCGCGCGCAACGCGCCCGCGCCGGTCTCCGCGGCGGAGGCCCGAACCTCCGACAAGGCGGGCCGAGACGGGTCCCCGGCGCGCCGCCGCGGACCACCGCTCACGGTAGGGAGACTTGAGGATCCGCTCGGCGCCGCACGCGGGACCGGCTCCCCGGAGCAGGCCCGCGACGCCGGCCCGCTGGCCACCGCCTCCTACGCATCCATCCGCACGACCTCCATCCCGGTTCCTCTTCCACCGCACTGACGGAAGCCGGGCGGCGCATGTGACCGGCCCTGTGACCGGAACTCAGGCCGAAACCGTGACCGGAGCCGTCCCGCGGGGCGCATCGTCCTGCTGCCGGTCCGTCGCGGTCACAGGACTTTCACAACCTCCGCGGGTCGTGACGAGGGGGGCGGGGCACCCGGAAGGTGCCGTCAGCAGAGAGGGATCCTGCTGTGATCACCGTCGCCGTACTGCTGCTCCCCGTGCTCAGCATCCTGCTCTACGGGCTCGCCCAGGTCGAGGACCGATGGGTCCTGCGACCTCCGGTGGCCCGGCACGCCAGGCCCCACCGGCACCGCCGCATGAGGGTGGGCCGTCACTGATCCGCCGGAGGCTGGACCTTGGCGCCCGCCGCCCGGCCCTCGCCCGCATCGGCGCACCGCCGGTAGCGCACGATCGCCCTGCCGAGCTCGGTCCGCTGCGGTTCCGGCAGCACCCCGCCCTGGGCGTAGTCCAGAATGTGCTCCGCGACCGCCCGCAGCTTGGTGTTGGTGCGCTGGGAGACGTCCCGCAGCGCACGCCAGGCCTCGTCCGGGGCGATCCGCCCGAGGACGACCAGGGCCCCGATGGCCTGGTCGATCACCGCGTGCGACGCCACGGCGCGCCGCAACTGTTCGTTCTCGGTCAGCAGCCGCTCGTACCCCACGGCGAGGTCCGTGGACGACAGCAGGGCCAGCGGCTGGCGCGGAGAGAGCGCGAAGAAGGCCATGAAGCACCTTTGCGTGGTCTGGGGCGTCACTGGTGCACCTGCCCTCGACGGGCGCCGGCACACTCATCGAACCTGCGGTGCACAACACCGTCACGCGGCACGTACCGCGCCACGCGGCCGGGCATGTGTGCGCCGGCCGCGGTTCGCGCGCCGCGCCACCACGCGAATCTCAGCCCTCCCGGCCCGAGCCGCCGCCGCGCTCGGCGATCTCGGTCGCCCGGCCCACCGGCAGCAGGTCACGGATGTCCGCGGGCAGCGCGCCGGCCATCCGCTCGGTCAGCTCGGGGGCGAGCGCGGCGTCCAGCACCTCCAGTACGGCGGCGGCCTCCCGCAGGGCGGTGTTCTCGTCGGTGCCCGCCCGGTCGGCGACACGTCCGGCGAAGACGGTCAGCCCGAACCGCTCGCCCGACGCGCCGGCGTCCGCCCCGGCCGCCGCATCCGTCGCCTCCCGCATCGCCGCCGCCATGTCGGGCGGCAGCTGCGCGGCCACGTGCCGGGCCAGTCCGGACGGCAGCCGCTCCGACAGTGTGCTCACGACGGCGTGCGCGGCCCGTTCGGCCGAGCCCCGGTCCGGGAGCTGGGCCAGCGCCTGCACCTTTCCGATCATCTCGTCGTGCCGCATGGGGCCGGTCCCTTCCTCACGACGTTCTGACGGCGTGGTACGTCCCTCGACGCGGGCGAGGCGCCGGCCTCGGCCCGGCCGGCGGCGCCGTCACCGGCACCGGCCAGGCCCTCCCGCGGCGCTCGCCGAGTACCCGGTCGCCGCCGCCGGTACCCCGCCCGGGGAGTCGGGGAGTCGCCGTGCCGTCCCGGGGTAGGCGAGGGCGGCGGACGGCCGAACGACCCGGACGCGGGCGGACGGACTCGCGAGGTGGGGATGCCGGAAGCGGGGCTCGCGGCGCCGCTGTGGGACGTGCACAACGGCCAGGGGCTGCGGCAGCTGGCCGAGCTGGGGCTGGCGCTGCTGCTGTCCAGCCTGATCGGCTGGGAGCGCGCGGCGCAGCAGAAGAGCGCCGGACTGCGCACGCACCCGCTGGTCGGTATCGCCGGCGCGCTGATGATGGAGGTGTCCCAGTACGGGTTCACCGCGGTGCTCGGACTGCAGAACGTCTCCTTCGACCCCTCCCGCGTCGCGGCGCAGATCGTCTCCGGGATCGGCTTCACCGGCGGCGGCCTGATCTTCGTACGACGCGACGCCGTACGGGGCCTGACGACGGCCGCCACCATCTGGCTGACCTGCGCGGTCGGCATGGCCTGCGGCGGCGGGCTGCCCGTTCTCGCGCTGGCGGTGACCGCTCTGCACTTCCTCGTGGTGCGCGGTTGTCCGACCTTCACCTCGAGGTGGATACCCGGCACGGCCGCGACCACCTTCGAGGCGCGCCTCACCTACCGGGGGCGCTGGTGTCGGAGCCGTTCCGGGACGAAGGCGTGCTCGACGTCGAGGTGAACGCGGCGACGGACGACGAACAAGGGGCCGCGGGGATCGCTCAGCGGTTGGTTCGCGGGCCGGTCAGCGGGTTCGCTCGCGGGTGCGCTCAGCCCTCGGTCGTCTGCTGCGTCCACGTCCAGGCGTACTGCAGCCAGTCGGCGACCGTCACGGCGCCGAGGCCTGCGCAGACCAGGCGGGTGAGCCGGGGTGCGGCCGCGTAGGAGCACACCAGGGCGCCGGAGGTCCAGGCGGACGTGCAGAACGGGCAGCACAGCAGGTCGCCCACGGCCCGCCGGATGCCGTCGCCGCGCGGTTCGTCGATGACTTCGCTCGCCTCACCCGCGTCCACGCGGCGGGTGAACGGCGCCCGCAGAAAGCTCGTGATCTTGTCCCGCGTCAGCAGCCTGGACGTCTTGTACGCCGCCGCCCCCAGCAGCAGCACGTCCCACGGCGGCACCTCCTGCGGCACCTGCACACCCCGGCGCCGGGCCAGCAGCGCGAAAGCCCCGGCACCGGCCGCGAAGACGGAGGCGAGGGCCGCATACCCGACCAGGGGGACGTCCCCTTGGTCGTCGTACTGAACGGCGTCCGTCGTCATGCCCAGACCTCCAGTGGGTGCGTTGCCGTGGCACGCAACGAGTTCCCCGGGCCTGCTGGGTGACACGCACGTGCGCACCCTCGGGCCGGCGACGGTGGGGGCGGTGGTCGCCGGGCCGTGTGGGGCGAGGGGCTGGCGGTGCAGTGGCGGTGTGTGGTGCCGGTGGGCGGTGCGGGTGGGGGAGTGGGACCTGAGCTGGGTGGCGCTCCGGCGGGCGGGGCGAGGGGGCGTGGTGCACTGGCGGGGCGGTCCTGGGGCGGATGCCGCGGGCGGAGCGACGGTGGGCAGAAGGGAGTCGGGGAGGTGAGGTGGGTGCTGGGGCGGAGCGGCAGTGGAAGGGGGCGTTGCCGGCGACAGAGCGGCCGTAGAGGGGCGTGCTGGGGCGGAATGGCGGTGGAGGGGGAGCGTTGCCGGCGACGGAGAGGCCGTAAGGGGGCGTGGGGGAATGGGCCGTGGGATGGGCGGAGGGCCGGGGGCGGGCGGATGGTGGAGTGGGCGTGGGCGATGCCACATATGACCTGGTTCGCACCCCCTCCCTGCAGGCCTGCCCGGAGGCTACCGTTGCGGGGAGTCCCTGTTCCCTCTGTGTCCCGGACGGCCCGGCTGTGCCCACTGATCTGTCCCCCCTCATCGCCGCGACGGCGCGCTGGCTGACGGTCTCCTATCCGCCCAGCGGCGGGGCGCTGGCCTCCGCCCTGTGCGAGGCACAGGCCCGGCAGGCCGTGTCCGTCGCCGCGTGGCTGCGCTACCCGACCGACATCGACGCCGGCCTCGTCACCATGGCCGGGCCCGGCGGCGCCGCCCGGCTCGACTGGATAACCGGTGCCGAACCGGCGGGCGAGGACGGCCGGGACGACGACTGGGCCTGGCGGACCTGGGTGGACGAGGTCGTGGCCAGCTGGGCGGCCGCGCTGCTCACCGATCCCGAGCTGGCCGCACTGGCCGTCGCCGCACTCGCCGACGGCGAGCACGCCTCGGACGCCACGGTCGAGTTCCGGCGTCTGCTCGCGCCCGAGGACGCCGACCGGCGTGCCGCCGCGCTGCTGCGTCACCCCGACCTTCTCGCACCCGTGTCCGAACTCCACCACGACCAGCTTCTGGACCGGCTCGGGCCGGGCCGCGCCCTCGCCGCCTGACCCCACGACTGCCCGGCCCGTCCGGACTGTCCGACCGGCCGCCCCCGCCTCGCCACAGGTCGTGCGGCCGCCGCCTGCGCCGGCGCTGTCCGGTCTGTCCCTGTCCGGCCGTCCGATCGGCCGCCCCGGGCTCGCCGCTTGACGCAACCGGTCTCCTGCCGCTTGACGCAACCGTCGCCCGGTTCGCTCGGACCGTCTGGCCCGCAGGGTCGTGCGCGCGCCGCCCGAGCCAGCGCTGTCCGGTCAGTCCCCGCCCGGCGGGTTGTGTCCGCGTCGCCCGGTGCAACCGGTGCAGCGGCTGCCCGGCCCGTCCGGTCTGTCCGGACAGTGGGTGCTGCCCGGCCCGCGGGCGGTGTCCGCGCAGCCTGCCCCGCGGGGCCGTGCCCTCGCCGCCTGACTCAGCGGGTGTCCGGTCCGTCCGACGCGCCGGGCCGCGCCATCGGCCCCTGACCGCAGCTGCTGCTTCTTCCACTTGCCCCGTCCGATCCGCCGGGCCGCGCCCTCGCCCCCGACGGCAAGGGCTGCGCGTTCCGCCCGGGCCGCCCGACCCGTCCGCCCCGCGCCCTCACCGCCCGATCGCAACGGCCGCCCGATCGCGGCATCCGCCCGGCACACCCCTCCGGCACACCCGCCCTACCGGCACACCCGCGCCTCCGGCGGATCCGACCCGTCGTTCCCGCCACCCGCCCGTACCGTCCGCCCTTCCGGCACACCCGCCCCTCCGGCACCTCCCACCCTCCGGTGGCGCCGACCCGCCGGAGCGGCCCGTGTCGTATGCCGTCGCAGGGGTACTGCGGAGCTGAGCCGGGGGCCGTTCGGTGACCGCGGATGGAGTCGGGATGCGGCAGGCGGGAGAAGGCGATGCGCGCGCAAGGCGACGAGACACCGGCGGCGGGCAGCGCCGGTGGCGTGCCGACCCGTCCGGCCCAGGACATCGGCGAACCGGCCCGCAAGGAGATGCGCACCCTCGGCGCGGTCCTGCCGGAGCGCACGGTCTCGGGCGTACGGAGCTGCGCGTACGCCACCGTGGCCGTCGGTCTCGGCCCGGCGGCGCGGGACCGGGTCAGGGTCGCCGTATGACCGCCCGGCGGCGGTCGGCAAGCCGGCTTCGCCGGCCGGCGGGGAGGGGGCGGGCATGACGTTCAAGAATCCCGTGCACCGCGGCGGGCCGCGCCGTGGCCGGTTCGACCAGTTCGCGGAGTACGCCTCCAACTTCACCAGCTCCCCGGTCTTCTTCCTCTTCTGCCTGCTCCTCGTCGGCTTCTTCGTCGCCGCACACGTGGCCCATCTGCGGCTCGAACTGCTGCTGCTCGCGGGGGAGTCCATGACCGCCGTCACCCTGCTGCTCCTCGCCCTGCTGAAGAATGCCGAGGTGCGGGCCGAGCACGCGATCCAGCGCAAGCTCGACGCGATCGCCGGGGCACTGCTGGAGGCCCACGCCGACGACCGGAGTCAGGCGTTCGAAGATCTGCGCAATGCGATCCGGATGGAGGAAGAGACCTGACACAGGCGGTCAATCGGCGCGGCGGTTCTTCACGGCGCCCCGTTCAGGGTCGACCATGCCGTGTCATGGACATTTTGCTCGTCGCCAGCGCGTTCAACAGCCTCACGCAGCGCGTGTACGCCGAACTGTCGGATCTCGGGCACCGCGTGGACGTCGTGCTCGCCTCCCACGGCGCCGACGCCGTCCGAGCCGCCCTGCACGAGCTGCGGCCGGAACTGGTCGTGGCGCCGATGCTCAAGTCGGCCATCCCCGAAGACGTGTGGCGGGACCACACCTGCCTGATCGTGCATCCCGGACCGCCCGGCGACCGCGGCCCGTCCTCGCTCGACTGGGCCGTCGCCGATCGCGCGACCCACTGGGGCGTGACGGTCCTGCAGGCCGAGGCGGCGATGGACGCGGGCCCGATCTGGGCGGCGGAGCCGTTCCCGGTACCGCCCGTCGGCAAGAGCGACCTGTACCGCAACGAGGTCTCCGACGCCGCCGTCACCGCCGTCCTCACCGCCGTACGGCGCTACGCGGAAGGCTCCTACAAGCCCCGCCCGCAGAGCGACAAGTCCATCGGCGTCGTGTGGCGCGACGCCTTCCGGCAGGAGCGGCGCCGCATCGACTGGGAGCAGGACGACACGGAGACGGTCCTGCGCAAGCTCCGCGGCGCCGACTCCCAGCCGGGCGTCCTGGACGGGCTCCTCGGCCGGGAGGTCTTCCTGCACGGCGGTCACCCCGAGGACGGGCTGCGCGGCCGCCCCGGCGAACTGCTCGCCCGACGGGCGGGCGCCGTCTGCCGGGCCACCCGGGACGGCGCCGTGTGGATCCCGGAGCTCCGCCCCCGCAAGAACTCCGGCGACCCGTCGCCCTTCCGCCGGCCGGCCGCCTCGGTGCTCGCCGCCTGGGAGCCCTCCCTCGAACTCCCCGAGGCCCCCGTCCCGCTGAACCTGCCGCCCGGCCGGGTCACCTGGACCGACATCCGCTACCGGCAGCGCGGCGACGTCGGCTTCCTGACCTTCTCCTTCCCGGGCGGCGCGATGAGCACCGACCAGTGCCGCCGGCTGCTCGCCGCCTACGAACACGCCCTCTCCCACCCCACCCGCGTCCTCGTGCTCGGTGGAGTGCGCGACTTCTTCTCCAACGGCATCCACCTGAACGTCATCGAGGCGGCCCCCGACCCGGCCGAGGAGTCGTGGATCAACCTGAACGCCATGGACGACCTGGTCGAGGCGGTGCTGCGCACCACCGACCGGCTGGTCGTGGCCGCACTCGCCGGCAACGCGGCAGCCGGCGGCGCCATGCTCGCCCTCGCCGCGGACCAGGTGTGGTGCCGTGCCGGCGCCGTCCTCAATCCGCACTACCGGCGCATGGGCCTGTACGGTTCGGAGTTCTGGACGTACACCCTGCCGCGCCGCGTCGGAGCGGAGTACGCACGGCGGCTGACCACCGAGGCCCTGCCCGTCAGCGCCGTGAGCGCCGAGCGGACCGGACTCGTGGACCGGCTCGTCCCGGCCGCGACCGCCGACTTCCCCGGAGAGGTCGAGCGGCTGGCGGCCGAACTGGCCGCCGACCCCGGCCTGGAGCAGCGGATCGCCACCAAGGCCGCCACCCTGGCCGCGGACGAACGCGAACGCCCCCTGGCCGCGTACCGCGAGGCCGAACTGGCCCGCATGCACGCCGTCTTCTTCGACCCCGAGGCCCCGTACCACGCCCTGCGTTCCGCCTTCGTCCGCAAGGCCCCGGCGGGCTCGCCCCGGCCGCTGACCGCGCCCGCGGGAAACCTCCGTTGACGCCGCGTCTGCTGGTGGCCGGTGTCGGCAACATCTTCCTCGCCGACGACGCGTTCGGCCCGGAGGTGATCCGAGCCCTGGAGGACCGCCCGCTGCCGTCCGGGGTACGGGTGCACGACTACGGCATCCGTGGCATGGACCTCGCCTACAGCCTGCTGGACGGCTATGCCACCGCCGTCCTGGTCGACACCGCGCGGCGGGGCCACCGCCCCGGCACCCTCAGCCTGATCGAGGCCGAACCGCCCGCGGGCACGGCCGTGCCCGAGGCCCATGGCATGGACCCGGCGAAGGTGATGGCTCTGGCCGCGCACCTCGGCGAGGAGCCGTTGCCCCGGGTCCTCGTCCTGGCCTGCGAACCCGAGGTGCTGCCGGCCGGCGACGAGGACCTGCTGCCGGGGCTCAGCGCACCGGTCCGGGAAGCCGTCGGCCGGGCCGTGGACGCGCTGCACACGCTGATCCCGGTTCTGCTCGCCGATCCCGCGTCGCCCGCACCCCCATTGGGCCGCCCGATGGAATCCGGCCCCCCACACCCGGCTGCGCTGCCGGGCACGGCGGCCGACTGAGCGGAAGATCGTGGGGCCCGGGCCGCGGCGAAGCGGTCCGGGCCCCACCGCCGCCGCATCCGAGGAGCAGCGCCCATGTGCCGGTCCGACGTCAAGCAGGCCGTCCTGGCGAAGAACGACGAGCTGGCCGCGGATCTGCGCGGCGACCTCGCCCGGCAGGGGGTGTCCGTCGTCAACCTGCTGTCCAGCCCCGGCAGCGGAAAGACCGAACTCCTCGGCCGGGTCCTGGCGCGCGCGATGGAGCGGGGTGTGCCCGTGGCCGCGCTGACCGCGGACCTGGCCACGGAGAACGACGCCGTCCGGCTGGCCCGTTCCGGCGCCCCGGTCCAGCAGGTGCTGACCGACGGGCTGTGCCACCTGGAGGCCCGTCAGGTGCGGGCCCGGCTGGCCGGCTGGCTGCCCGCGGACACCGCGGTGCTCTTCGTGGAGAACGTCGGCAATCTCGTCTGCCCGGCCGCCTACGACCTCGGTGAGACCCTGCGGGTCGTGCTGATGGCGGTCACCGAGGGCGAGGACAAGCCGCTGAAGTACCCGAGCGCGTTCGGCTCCGCCCACCTGGTCGTCGTCACCAAGACCGACCTCGCCGAGGCGGCCGGCTTCGACGAGTCCGCCTTCGTGGAGAACGTCCACCGGGTCAATCCCGGGGTGGAGATCGTACGGTCCTGCGCCCGCACCGGCGCCGGTGTCGGCACCGTCCTGGACCGCGTCCTGGCCGCCCGGGACGGCGCCCGGCACCAGCCGCCCCTCGCCCCGCATCCGCACGGCCACCACCACGGCGCGCCCACCACCGTCGCATGACGGCCCCCGCCACCGGCCTGGTACGCCGCAGGCTCACCGTCCGCGGCACCGTGCAGGGCGTCGGCTTCCGGCCGTACGTGCACCGACTGGCCGCCGGCCTGGGCCTGTCGGGGTTCGTCGGCAACACCGGCGACGGTGTGATCGTCGAGGTCGAGGGCCCGGCGGCGGGGGTCGAACGCTTCTGTGCGGAGCTGGCCGAGCAGCCGCCGCCGCTGGCGACCGTGAGCGGCATCGCGGGCGAGGACCTGCCCGCCACCGGTGACACCGGGCCCTTTGCGATCCGCTCGACGGAGCGGGCCGGCGGCCGCACCCAGCTTCCGCCCGACACCGCCACCTGCGCCGACTGCCTGCGCGAACTCGCCGACCCGGCCGACCGCCGGCACCGGCACCCGTTCGTCACCTGCACCCATTGCGGCCCCCGCTTCACCATCGCCACCGGGATGCCGTACGACCGCGTGGCCACCACCATGTCCGGCTTCCCGATGTGCCCCTCGTGTGCCCGCGAGTACGGCGACCCCGCCGACCGGCGCTTCCACGCCCAGCCGGTCGCCTGTCCCGGCTGCGGCCCGCGGCTCACCCTGGTCCCGGGCCTCGGCGGCCTCCGCCCGGCCCGGGACGCGAACGCCCTGGCCACGGCACGGGCGCTGCTGGCCGCAGGGCGGATCGTGGCCGTCAAGGGGGTCGGCGGCTACCACCTGGCCTGCGACGCCACCGACGAGCGGGCCGTGGCCGCCCTGCGTGACCGCAAGGAACGCGGCGGCAAGGCCTTCGCGGTGATGTGCGCCGACCTCGCCACCGCCGAGCGGATCGCCGTCGTCTCCGCCGCCGAACGGGCCGCGCTGTCCAGCCCCCGGCGGCCCATCGTCCTGCTGCGCAGGCGCACCCCGGCGGACGGCCTCCGCCTGGCCGGTCAGGTCTGCCCGGGCAGCCCGCACGTGGGCGTGATGCTGCCCTACACCCCCGTGCACACCCTGCTTTTCGGGCTGCCCGGGGATCCGCCCGGCCCCCGGGTCCTGGTGATGACGAGCGGCAACCGCTCCGGCGAACCCATCGTCACCGACGACGCCGAGGCCCTGACCCGCCTCACCGGCCTCGCCGACGCCTGGCTCGCCCACGACCGGCCCGTCGCCTCGCCGTGCGACGACTCCCTGCTGCGGGTTCGCCCGGACGGCACCGAACAGGTCCTCAGGCGCTCCCGCGGCTATGTCCCGCGCCCGCTGAGGCTGCCGGTTCCGGTACCGCCCGTGCTCGCGGTCGGCGGCGACCTGAAGAACGTGCCGTGCCTGGGCGAGGGCGAGAACGCCTGGTTCGGGCCGCACATCGGCGACATGGGCGAGCTGGCCACGCTCGAGGCGGCCCGGCGGGCCGAACGGCATCTCACCCACCTGACCGGAGTCGTCCCGCAACTGGTGGCCGCCGACCGGCATCCGGGCTACCACTCGACCGGCTGGGCCCGCCGCCGCGCCGCTCAGCTGCCGCGGGGCGAACCGCGGCTGGTCCAGCACCACCATGCCCACATCGCCTCCGCGATGGCCGAACACGGTCTGGACGGCACCACCCCGGTGATCGGCGTCGCCTTCGACGGCACCGGATACGGCGACGACGGCACCGTGTGGGGCGGGGAGATCCTGCTCGCCGACTACTCCGGTCACCGCCGCTTCGCTCATCTCACCCCCGCCCCGCTGCCCGGCGGGGACGCGGGCGTGGTCAACCCGTGCCGGCTGGCGCTGGCCAGACTGTGGGCGGCAGGGCTGGACTGGGAGCCGGACCTGCCCAGCCTGCGGGCCTGCCCGGAGGCGGAACGTGCCGTCCTGCGGCAGCAGTTGGACCGGCAGGTGGCCTGTGTGCCGACATCCAGCATGGGCCGCCTGTTCGACGCGGTGTCGTCCCTGGCCGGCGTATGTCACCGGGCGGGATACGAGGCGCAGGCCGCGATGGAGCTGGAGGCGACGGCGGCGCAGGCGCGGGACGCGGACACGGTGGCGTACCCCTTCGGCCTCGCCCGCCACGGGGAGATCGACCCCGCGCCCATGCTGCGCGCACTGCTGGCGGACCGGCGTCGCGGCACCCCCGCACCGGTCCTCGCCATCCGCTTCCACCGGGGCGTCGCCCGGGCCGTCGCGGGCATCTGCCGGCGCGCGCGCTCGGCGACCGGTCTGACCACCGTCGCCCTCAGCGGAGGTGTCTTCGCCAACGGCCTGCTGGAGGAGGAGTGCACCGCGCTGCTGGCCACGGACGGCTTCACGGTCCTCCGGCACGGCGAAGTCCCCCCGAACGACGGAGGGTTGGCGCTCGGCCAGCTCATGGTCGCGGGAACAGCAACCAACCACGAGACGGAGTGACCCATGTGTCTGGCAGTGCCCGGCAAGGTCGTGTCCATCGACCGGAGCGCCGACCCCCTGACCGGCCTGATCGACTTCGGCGGAGTGCACAAACAGGCATGCCTCGAGTACGTGCCCGATGTGCGGGTGGGGGAGTACGTCATCGTCCACGTCGGGTTCGCCCTGCAGCGGCTGGACGAGGAGTCGGCCCGGGCGTCCCTGGAGCTGTTCGAGGAACTGGGGCTGCTGGAAGAGGAGTTCGGGGACGCCTGGGAGCAGGCGGCCCGGCAGGAGAGCGGGAGCGAGGCCCGGTGAAGTACATCGACGAGTTCAACGATCCGGGACTGGCGCGCCGTCTGCTGGACGAGATCCACGCCACGGTCACCCGCCCCTGGGCCCTGATGGAGGTGTGCGGCGGCCAGACCCACTCCATCATCCGGCACGGCATCGACCAGCTGCTGCCGGAGAAGGTCGAGTTGATCCACGGCCCCGGCTGCCCGGTGTGCGTCACGCCGCTCGACGTCATCGACAAGGCCCTGGAGATCGCCGCCCGCCCTGAAGTGATCTTCTGTTCCTTCGGCGACATGCTGCGCGTGCCCGGCACCGACCGGGACCTGTTCCGGGTCAAGGGCGAGGGCGGTGACGTACGCGTCGTGTACTCGCCGCTGGACGCGCTCGACCTCGCCCGCAAGAACCCGGACCGGCAGGTGGTGTTCTTCGCCATCGGCTTCGAGACGACCGCCCCGGCCAACGCCATGGCCGTCCACCAGGCCCGCCGTCTGGGCCTCGGCAACTTCAGTCTGCTGGTCTCCCACGTACGGGTCCCACCCGCGATCGAAGCGATCATGGCGGCCCCCGAATGCCGGGTGCAGGGCTTCCTCGCCGCCGGACACGTGTGCAGCGTGATGGGCACCGCCGAGTACCCGGAGCTGGCCGAGAAGCACCGCGTACCGATCGTCGTCACCGGCTTCGAACCGCTGGACATCCTCGAGGGCGTCCGGCGCGCCGTCCACCAGCTGGAGCGCGGCGAGCACCGGATCGAGAACGCCTACCCCCGGGCGGTGCGCGAGCAGGGCAACCCGGCGGCCCTGCGCATGCTGGAGGAGGTCTTCGAGGTCACCGACCGCAACTGGCGCGGCATCGGCCGCATCCCCGCGAGCGGCTGGCGGCTGTCCGACGCCTACCGGGCCCACGACGCCGAGCACCGCTTCGACGTCAGCGGCATCCGCACCGAGGAGCCCGCCGTGTGCCGGGCCGGCGAGGTGCTCCAGGGACTGATCAAACCGACCGAGTGCGAGGCGTTCGGCACGACCTGCACCCCGCGCACCCCGCTCGGCGCCACCATGGTCTCCAGCGAGGGCGCCTGCGCCGCCTACTACCTGTACCGCCGTATGAACGCCCCGGCACCGCGGGGATCGCGCATCCCGCAGGAGGAGATGAACTCCGTTGGCTGACCTCGCCACCGAAGCGGCCGAAGCCGACGGGACGGCCGTCGACCCCGCGAACTGGACCTGTCCCGCCCCGCTGCGCGACCAGCCGGTCGTCGTCATGGGCCACGGCGGAGGAGGCGCCCTGTCCGCCGAGCTCGTCGAGCAGGTCTTCGCCCCCGCCTACGGCAACCCCACCCTGGCCGCCCTCACCGACTCGGCCGTCCTCGACCTGGGCGGCGCCCGGCTGGCCTTCTCCACCGACTCCTACGTCGTACGGCCGCTGTTCTTCCCCGGCGGCAGCCTGGGCGACCTCGCCGTCAACGGCACGGTGAACGACCTGGCGATGAGCGGCGCCCGTCCCGCCTACCTCTCCACGGCGTTCGTCCTGGAGGAGGGCGTGGAACTGGACGTCGTCGGCCGCATCGCGCGCGCCATCGGCGCCGCGGCCGGGACCGCGGGCGTCACCGTGGCCACCGGCGACACCAAGGTGGTCGAGTCCGGACACGGCGACGGCGTCTACGTCACCACCGCCGGCGTCGGTCTCGTACCGGACGGAGTCGACCTCCGCCCGCAGCGCGCCCGGCCGGGCGACGCCGTCATCGTCAGCGGCCCGATCGGGCTGCACGGCGTGGCCATCATGAGCGTGCGCGAGGGCCTGGAGTTCGGCGTGGAGATCGCCTCCGACACCGCGCCCCTGGCGGACCTCGTGGCGGCCATGCTGACCGTCACCAGGGACATCCACGTGCTGCGCGACCCGACCCGCGGCGGGCTCGGCGCGTCCCTGAACGAGATCGCCCGTGCCTCCGGCACCGGCGTCCGGCTGCACGAGCGGGCCATCCCGGTCCCGGAGGAGGTCCAGAACGCCTGCGGCTTCCTCGGCCTGGACCCGCTCTACGTCGCCAACGAGGGCCGGCTCGTCGCCTTCGTCCCGCCGGAGCACGCCGAGGCGGTCCTGGCGGCGATGCGGGCACATCCGCAGGGCGGCGGTGCGGCTCTGATCGGCGAGTGCGTGGCGGACCACCCGGGCCTGGTCGTCGTCGCCACCGGACTCGGTGGCACACGGGTGGTGGACCTGCCGCTCGGCGAGCAGCTGCCGCGCATCTGCTGAGCGGATACGGACCATGAGCGGCCCCGCCGGCACGGCGGGGCCGCTCAGGTCACGACACCGGTGATCTCCAGTTCCCGCCCGCTCCGCAGCTCCCGCGAGGGCCGGTCGCAGCGCGGGCACCAGAAGAACGGCGGCATGCCGACCGCGAACTCCTCGGCGCACTCCCCGCACCAGGCCCAGGCGGGCACCTCCTCGACCACGAGCCGGGCCGCCGCGAGCGGCGTACCGTCACGGGCCACCTCGAAGGCGAAGTGCAGAGCGTCCGGTACCACTCCGGCCAGCTCTCCGACGCGGACGGTCACCGACGAGACACCGTCGGCGCCGTCCGCCCGGGCGATCTCCCCGGCCTGCTCCACGATCGCGGTCGCGATCGACAGCTCGTGCACGCGGGCCTCACGGGTAGCGGTGGCCCGCGCGCAGGCCCCCGGTCATCCGGTAGATCCGCAACTCGCGTACGATGCCCGGGAGTTCCCTGACGAAAAGGGTCGCGACCAGGCTGCCGACCACCGCGGCCTGGGCCGCTAGCAGCTGACGCCCCGACAACCTCGTTCGCGCGGTCCTTCTGCGTCTCATGCTCATGTTCATGACGGCCACTTTCCGCTCCCTCATCCCGGTGAGATGTTCGGCATGTCCTGCACCAGGGCGTCATGCCGTTTCCAGTGGACACCGGTGGAGCGGCGCGCGTCGGAGCTGCCGTCCTTGTGGTGTCCGGGCTGCTGCTTGTACGGGCCTTTGTTCCCCTGGTGCAGTCCGCGTACATGGCTGAGCATGTCGGGCTTCGCCTGGGGGCGCCCCACTCGGATGCTGCCCATCTCGATCTCCTTCCGGGCTGTCACGACCGTTCGGTCAGCCCCTTGAAGAACTGTTCTACGGCCGGCCAGACCCGGCCGCCACCGGAGAGCCCCCGCCACTCGCGGCGGACCAGGGCGATCATCCGGTAGCAGTCGTCGACCGGCACGATCCAGTGTTCGTCGAGGCCCCGCACGGTGTTCACCAGCAGCGCCTCGACGTCGGGCGTCATGGAGGCGAGTTGCGCAACCGTGGCGGCGAGCCGCTGCCAGGCCGCCGCGTCCACCTCCCACCGCATGGCGCCCGCCGGGCTCGGCCCCTGCGCGGTGACCGTGCCGTCGGCGCGCGGCACGAAGAACACCAGCCCCACCGGCACGCCCAGAACGGCGGTGTCGACCGCCGGCAGCCGCAGCCTGCGCCGGGGCACGAGACGGTAACGGCCCTCACCGGCCCCGTCGTCGGCGAACAGCACCGAGCACGGGCCGCACACACACCGCACTTCGTCGGCACCGGTGTCGTACAGGTGGGGGTGCTCCACGGCGACGCGGGCGGCGCACAGCTCGCAGACCTCGGCCTCGGTCCGTGCCGCGCGGTCGGCGGCGGAGCGGATCACCCGGGCGAGTGCTCCGTCCACGCTCACCGCGCCTCCTGGGGCGCGGCCCGGCGCCTGATCGTGTTCAGCGGCACGAAGGCGGGCGCCGCTCTGCGTCCGGCGGTGTCCGGCAGCGTCTCCACGGCGGTCAGCTCCGGAGCGACGGCGAGCACCGCGCCGCGGACCGCTTCGACGACGTCGGACGTGCCGCCGCCGCACCCGGATCCGCAGCCGCCGCCGGTGCTCAGCCGCACCCGGGCCACCTGCCCGTCGACACCGGCCCACTCCAGGTCGCCGCCGCGCTCACGCACCGCCGGCCGCAGCTTCTCGACCGCCCGGGCGGCCCGCCGCTCGGGCGGCTCCGGGTGGAT
Organism: Streptomyces sp. NPDC046759; assembly: GCF_040645475.1. Lineage (NCBI taxonomy): Bacteria > Bacillati > Actinomycetota > Actinomycetes > Kitasatosporales > Streptomycetaceae > Streptomyces > Streptomyces sp. NPDC046759. The sequence continues at coordinate 30,067 of NZ_JBEYYJ010000040.1, forward strand.
GTCGTGCAGCACCAGCAGATGAGCGAGCAGCTCGTCCTCGGCGAACCGTTCCAGCAGTGGCTCCGGCGCGTGGTCCAGCACCCGGGCGAGAGCCTCGCCGTACACCTCGGTCAGCAGCCGTACCGCCTCCAGCGCCGGGCCGGGCGTGGTCTCCAGCCCGGCCAGCACCTCGTCGAGCCGGGCCAGCCGCGCCTCCACCGCCGGGTCCGGCAGCCGTTCGGCGGCCTCAGCCATGGTTGGCTCCGTACGTCGGCGAGTGCATGGTGGTGAGGGTCTTGCCCTTGCCCATGTACATGTGCACACCGCACGGCAGACAGGGGTCGAAGCTGCGGACGGTGCGCATGATGTCGACGCCCTTGAATTCGTCCGGCCCGTTCTCCTCGAAGATCGGCTGGCCCTGGACGGCGTCCTCGTACGGACCCGGGGTGCCGTAGATGTCGCGCGGGCTGGCGTTCCACGGGGTGGGCGGGTACGGGTGGTAGTTGGCGATCTTCTTGTCCCGGATCACCAGGTGGTGGGAGAGGACACCACGCACCGCCTCGTGGAAGCCGCAGCCGATCGACTCGTCCGGCACCTCGAAGTTCTCGTACACCTTCGTGTCGCCGTTCCTGAGCATCCCCATGGCCTCCTCCAGGAACTGCAGGGCCATGGCGGCGGCGTAGGCGATGAAGTACGGCCGGGCGCGGTCCCGTTCGAGGGTGTTGCTCCACTGCGGCGGGCGCCACTCCAGGGTGGTCTCGGGCAGCTTCTCGCCCTTGGGCAGCGTGATGCGGATGCCGCCGCCGATCGTCTTGACGTAGGGCGTGTCGACCAGGCCGCTCAGCGCGGTCGACCAGAGCCGGGCCAGCGGGCCGCCGCCGGTGTCGAGCGCGAGGTGCTCGCCGGTGTCCGGGTGGTGCCAGCGCGGGCTCATCACCCAGCTGTAGTTGCCCTCGAAGTCCCGCTTCTGCGGCACCGGGACGGTCGTCTGGTTCCACGGGTGGCGCATGTCGACGGGGTTGCCGAGCGGGTCGTGGGTGACGAACGGCCGCTCGTTCGCCCAGTCCTCGTAGTAGGAGCTGCCCAGCATGATGCGCAGGCCGAGGTTGATGTCGACGAGGTTGTTGGTGACCAGCTTGCCGTCCACGATGACGCCCGGGGTGACGTACATCGCCTTGCCCCACTCGTTCATCGTCGCGTAGCGGTAGTCGACGACGTCCGGGTTCTGGAAGGCTCCCCAGCAGCCCAGCAGGATGCGCCGCTTGCCGACCTCCTCGTAGCCCGGCAGGGCCTCGTAGAAGAAGTCGAACACGTCGTCGTTCATCGCCACCGCCTTCTTGATGAAGTCGATGACGCGCATCAGGCGGCTGAGGTAGTCGGTGAAGGTGTTCGGCTGCGGCATGGTGCCGACACCGCCGGGGTACAGCGTGGAGGGGTGCACGTGCCGCCCCTCCATGAGGCAGAACATCTCCCGGGTGATCCGGCTGACCTTCAGCGCCTCCTTGTAGACCTCGCCCTCGAAGGGGTTGAAGGCCTTCATGATGTCGGCGACCGTGCGGTATCCGTGCACGTCACCGCGGGGGGCGTCGGTGGTCTGAGCACGCGCCAGCACACCGGGGTTGGTGGCCTTGACCATCGCCTCGCAGAAGTCCACGAAGACCAGGTTGTCCTGGAAGATCGTGTGGTCGAAGATGTACTCCGCCGCCTCGCCGAGGTTGGTGATGTGCTCGGCCAGCTTCGGCGGTTTGACGCCGTAGGCCATCTGCTGGGCGTAGTTGGAGCAGGTGGTGTGGTTGTCGCCGCAGATCCCGCAGATGCGTGAGGTGATGAACCCCGCGTCGCGCGGGTCCTTCCCCTTCATGAACACCGAATAGCCGCGGAAGAGCGACGAGGTGCTGTGGCACTCGACGACTTCCCGGTTGGCGAAGTCGATCTTCGTGTAGATGCCCAGGTTGCCGATGATCCTGGTGATGGGATCCCAGGACATGTCGACGATCTGCGCGGGTTTGCGCTCGGTGGGCCGGGACTCGGTGGTGGTCATCTGCGCTACTGCCCCTCGCTGTTCGGGTCGGGCGGATCGGTGGGGGAGTGGGGAACGACGGCGCTACGCGCGCCAGTGCGGGTCGTAACCGCTGGTCAGCTTGCGCTTGTTGTGGCGCCACTTGGGCTCGTGGTTGACCATGTCGTTGGTCAGACCGCGCAGCCGGCGCACGACCGCCCCGTACGGCCTGATCACCATCGACGACAGCGTGCCGCCCGGAGGTTCGTCCATGAACGGCATGAAGGCGTCGGGGAAGCTCGGCATGGTGCAGCCGATGCAGATACCGCCGACGTTCGGGCAGCCGCCGATGCCGGCCATCCAGCCGCGCTTGGGCACGTTGCAGTTGACGACCGGGCCCCAGCAGCCGACCTTCACCTGGCACTTGGGGGAGCTGTAGTCCTTCGCGAAGTCGGCCTGCTCGTAGTACGCCGCCCGGTCGCAGCCCTCGTGCACGGTCTTGCCGAACAGCCACTGCGGACGCAGCATGTGGTCCAGCGGCGGCGGCGGAGCAGCTCCGGCCGCGTGCTGCAGCACCCAGACCAGGGTCTCCATGAAGTTCTCCGGCTGGATCGGACAGCCGGGCACATTGACGATGGGCAGACCCGAGCGCGCCTTGAACTCCCAGCCGAGGTAGTCCGCGAGGCCCATGCAGCCGGTCGGGTTGCCGGCCATGGCGTGGATGCCGCCGAACGTGGCACAGGTCCCGGCCGCCACCACCGCCCAGGCCTTGGGCGCAAGCTGGTCGATCCACCAGTTCAGGGTCTGCGGCTCGCCGGTCTCCGGGTCGTTGCCGAAGGAGGTCCAGTAGCCGTCGCCCTCGATGATGTTCTGGTTCGGGATCGAGCCCTCGATGACGAGGATGAACGGCTCCAGCTCGCCCCGTGCCGCCGCACGGTAGGGGGCGAGGAAGTCCTCGCCGCCCAGGCTGGGGGACAGCACCTTGTTGACGAGGTTGACCTTCGGCAGGCCCGGGATGAGGCCGAGCACCACGTCCTCGATGGACGGCTGGCCGGCGGCGGTGAGCGAGACGGTGTCGCCGTCGCAGCTCATGCCCTCCGAGATCCAGAGGATGGTGATCTCGTCGAAGCCGTTCCGCGCCTCGGCCCGGCCGGGCTCGCCGCGGACTTCGGTGGTACCGCTCTGTGTGGTCATGTCTGCGGCCTCCGTTGCAGCCGGTCTCGGAGCAGGTCATGGGGCGCGGCCGGCGAGGCCGCGAGGGCCGGGGCGAAACGCCCGGCCGGGGCGTTCGGGTGCGGGCGGGCGGATGCTCCCTGCCGCGCCCGGCCCACGAGCGGGTCCACGCTTGCGCGTCGCCGCTCGCCGGAGGCCGCCGTGGCCCGCTCCCGGAACCGCCGTGCGGCCGTCCGGTGACCGTGCGTGGGCTGCACCTCAAGGGCGTCCATCGGACCGTCCCTCCTCCGGCACGTCGGCCGGTCGTTCGGGGGGCCGCGGGGACTGCGGCCGGGATGGGGGGACCGGGCCGGGGGCGTCGGCAGGGCCGAGCGGTTCGACCTCGTCCGGCCGGAAGTAGTGGAAACGGCCGTACCAGCCGTGCAGTTCGGCGGCCGGGTCGTCGTCGACGGTGACCGCCAGGTGGATGCTGCCGTCCACGTCGTGGAAGAGCGCGGAGACCCGTGCGGTCCGTCCTGCCAGGAACATGTCCTGCGCGTCGGCGCCCCGGCGCCGCGGGCGCAGCCGCACCCGGCTTCCGCCGCCGACGGCCACACCGTCCACGAGCACCGTGTCGGTCGTCGGGGACAGCCCGTCGTCGCCGCCCTCCTGCCACCAGGCGGGCCGTTCGGCGGGCGGGGCCACGGGGGTCAGGGAACGGATCGCGCCGTGCAGTCGCTCGAACACCTCGCGGGGCATGGTGTCCACCCGGTCGACGATCCGCGCGGCGCGTGGATCGGTGGCCCGGGCCTCGGCCTTCTCCTCGTCGGTCAGCAGCATGGTGCGCAGCGTGAGGATCTCGTCGATCTCCGCCGCGTCGTGCAGATCGCCCGGGCTCTCCGGCGCCACCCGGGGCCAGTCGGGCAGGATGATCGGAGCGGAGAGCATGACGGCCCCGGTCGAGCCCTGCTGGGGCGCGCCGCCGAGGACAGGGAACGTGAACGCGTTGCGGCAGCCCCTCGCCTGCTCCGCCAGGGCGCGGGGCGGATCGATCAGGGACACGAACTCCACGCCGTCCCCGCCGACGAGGGTGTGCGTGGCGATCAGCGCCTGCCGCAGCGCCTCGTTGCGCGAGGCCCGCGCATCCGCAGCCTCGCCGGTGTTCTCGGTGCGCACCCGCAGCCGGTACAGCTGCGGCGCCAGCGGCTCCGCCACCACGGTCGTGACGGCCCGCACCTCACGGCGCCGCCGTACCGCCCGGCCGGCACCGTCCGGCAGCGGCTCGGTCTCCGTGCCGGCCGCCGACGCCACGGCGGCCGTACGACCGCCGCACACCAGCTCCCGCAGCGGCAGCACCAGCTCGGTCTCGCGCGGCACCGCCTCCTCGAACGACAGCTGGGTGACACCGTCGGCCGTGCGCAGCGACTCGACCGGGCGGTACCGCCCGTCCTCGCAGACCGCCTCGACCTGCTTGTCCTGCATCTGCAGGTACCGCACCCGCACCCGTACGACAGCGTTGTCCCCGTGTGCTTGCAGCAGGCACTCGGTCTGCTGGTACCACGAGTCGGCGGAGCCGGAGACCCCGGGCGTGACCGGACCGTCGCGTTCCACCCAGTGTCGGGGGAGCAGGACGCCGAACTGCCAGCGGACCCGGTTCTTGGCCGAGGACCGGCGGTACGGGTAGAGCAGGTACCCCTCGTAGAGAACGGCGTCCGCCACGGCCCCGATCTGTTCGAAGGCGTCGACGGGCCGGGCGTACGGCGCATCGGCGCCGCGGCCGTCCAGTACGGCCGCGGGCGCCGCTCCGCCCTCGCCGGTTCCCTCGGACATGCCGCCTCCTCATCGCCGGTCTTCTCGCGACTTCTTCCACCACGGTCACATCCGTCACGGACCCTCGCCCCTCCGGCGGACCAGCATTGGGCCGTGCGGGGGACGAGGGGGGGCCGAGGGGCTTCACGACAGGTGCGACCGTCCCGGAGGCGGGAGGCGGGAGGCCGGGGGCCGGGGGCCGGGGGCTGGGAACCGGGAGCTGGAGGAGGCCGGGGGCCGGAGGCCGGGGACGGTGGAACCCTGGGCCCGGTCCGCGCTCGGAGCCGGGCGACCGGCGGGCGGGCCCCTTACGGCTGCCGATCCAGGACCACCAGGGCCGGCCGTCGCTGAGGCCGCCTAGGCCACCGAGGCCGGCCGTGGACATGGCGGGGCGGGGCGCGACGGAGCGGCGGAGGGCGGCCACAGCTCCGCCGCCGCGCGGCGCACCGTCGAACTCCCCGCGGACACGGCCTGCTTGGTGGACAGGCCGAACGGCGGGGGACCGCCACCCCCGCCGCCGCCGACCCGGCCGGCCGCGGCCGGTCCCCATCCGCACCGAGTGCGCCTGCACGACCCGGACGCTCGGCGCCGGGTACTGAAGGCGGCCGGTACGACGCGGGGCGTTCCCGTACGACGGGGCCCTCCTCAGCACGCCCGCCGCAGGTGCGCACCGGCGGCGGGCCCGAGGCTCACCCGAGACCCTCGCCGAGGGCGGCGATCGCCGGTGCGCCGTGTCCCGCGGCCGTCAACGGCGCGCGGATGTCGGCCTCGAGGTCGGGGACGTAGCCGAACAGGACATCGGCGGGTCCCTCCACCCGGACCTCGCCGAGCGCGGCCGGCAGCAACAGCGTCCGGGCAGGGTCCAGACGGCCGGTCCAGCCGCCGGCGGCGACCGTGACCGGGGCGCCGGCGTTGCTGAGGATCTGCGCCGTCGTGAAGGCGCGGGTCAGGCGGGCGGCGCCGACGGTCCAGCGTTCCAGGGCGAAATACGGCCCCGCGCACAGCACGGTGCGCGTCACCGCGTCCCCGTGCGGCACGCTCAGCCCCGGGTGGGGGACGGGCCGTGGATCGGGCCGCCACTCCTCCAGGAGCCGTTCGATGTTCGCCGTGCGCTCCCGTTCGTCCAGCGGCGCCCCGTCCTCCATCCGCCACGGCATGGCGTGCTGCTGGAGGTCGGAGGCCTGCTCGATCTCGTACACGAGCGTGCCCGGACCGAAGCTGTGCAGGGTGCCGCCGGGGACGTAGACGGTCTGCCCGGCGCGCAGCGGCAGGCGGCGCATGACCGAGTCGAATTCCTGTGCCAGCAGCGCCCGGCGCAGCTGCTCCCGGTCGACTCCGGGCCGGGTTCCGACCAGCGCCGTGGCCCCGGGCATGGCGTCCAGGACGTGCCACGCCTCGGTCTTGCCGTGGGACTCGCCCTCCAGTTCCCGGGCGGTGGCGTCGTCGGGGTGGAGATGCACCGGCAGGGGCCGTGCGGCGTCGACGAACTTGGTCAGCAGCGGGAAGTGCGGTCCGTGCGGGCGGTCGCCCAGCAGACCGTGGCTGTGGTCGGCCATGAGCCCGCGCAGGCTCTGCCCGGCCAGTGGGCCCTCGGCGACCGTCGCCTCCTCGCCGTCGACGTCGCCGACCTCCCACGTCTCGGCGACGGGGCCCTCGGGCAGACCGGTGCGGCCCAGTCTGCCGGCGAGGGCTCCACCGCCGAAGACGTGCTGTCTGACCGGCGTGGTCAGCCGCAGCGGGTACCAGACCACCAGGCCCCGCATGTCAGCCGGACGCATTCTCGACGCGCATGCGCACCTGTTCCTCCAGGCGCCGCAGGCTGCCGTCCAGCGCGTCGCACACGGCCTGTTCGCCGGGGTCGTGACCGGCGTCGAAGAACGACAGGTGCACGGTCACCTCGCTGGCCCCGCTGCCGATACCGGACACCTGCAGCCAGCCGGCGTAGTCGCCCTGCTCCCGGGTGCCCCACTCCAGGCGCATCTGGTCCCGCTGCGCCCGCAGCAGGGCGGGGGTGTCCTCGCCGGAACGGTCCTCGTGGACGGTGACGGCGGGCGGGTCCTCGGCGTCCACGTGCAGGGCTTCCGGGAGCCACGCGTCGAGCTGGCCGAGGTTGGCCGCCTGGTCGAAGACCTGCTCGGGCTGTGCGGGCATCGTGCGGGAGCGTTCGTATTCGCCCATGGTCAAACCGCCCCTTCGCTCGGAAGTGGTACCCCGACCGCGTGCCCCTTCCGCGGAGACCGAAAAGTCCGTTATGGCCCCCACATCGCGACCGGCGCCCCGTCAGCCGCGAACTTGTCTGGTCAAGTTTGGTCATGGTTCTTCCGCTCGACAGCGACGACCACTACTCATGTCCCGTTCGTTGCGCACAGACAGGCCGTGCGGGCGTCTCCTTCACGGCATCCTCACCAACGGGACGAGGTACTACGTATGCGACTGCGCTGGAGATCCCTCGGCGGGCTTCTCGCCCTCCACGGCGCACTGATCGTCGCCGCTCCCGCCCCTGCCACGGCGGCCGGGACCAGCGGCAACCTGATCGTCAACGGCGATGCGGAGAGCGGCGGATACTGCACCGGCGACTGGTCGGCCGCCACCACGGTCCCCGGCTGGACCACCGAGGCCGGCGGCCCCGACGTCATGTGTCACAGTGTCGCCTCCTTCGGTCTGCCGAGCGACGGCAGGACACCGGGCAAGGCCTTCTTCGGGCCCGGCAACTTCGGCGACGGAGCGATGACGCAGACCGTCGACGTCTCCTCGGCCGCCTCGGCCATTGACGGCGGGGCAGTGCACTACAACCTCGCCGGCTGGCTCGGCGGCTGGACCACCTACAGCGGTTACGTGGCGGTCAGCCTGCACTTCCACGACGGCAGCGGCCGCCCTGTCGGCCCCGCCGCCAAGCTGCCCACCGTGTCCGCGAGCGACCGGGGCCTGGCCACCAAGTTCCTCTCGCGCAGCGCCACCGGCGCGGTCCCGGCCGGCACCCGGTCCATCCAGGTCGAGGTGCAGTTCCTGTCGACGAACAGTGAGACCGGCTACCTCGACAACCTCTCCCTCACCCTGGACACCCCGGTCACGGCGCCCGCCCCGCTCGCCCCGCCCGTCTCCAAGGTCCCGGGCTACGACCACGTGTTCACGGTGATGATGGAGAACACCGACTACTCCGAGGTCATGAACGACCCGGCGGACACGCCCTACATGCACAGCCTGATGTCCCAGGGCGCCACGCTCACCGACTACCACGGCGTCTACCACCCCAGCGACGAGAACTACCTCGCCATCGCCGGCGGTGACACCTACGCCAAGGGCGCCACCTACTTCCCGGACATCAACTCCCCGCAGCGCAACCTCGGCGACACCCTGGAGGCGGCCGGCAAGACCTGGAAGGCCTACGAGCAGGGCATGGGCACCCCCTGCAACACCAAGAACGACCACGACAGTTACTACGAGCCCGACGACGCGCCCTTCATCAACTACACCGACATCAGCGGTGACGCCACGCGCTGCGCAGCCCACCTGTTCGACACCACTCAGCTGACCACCGACCTGAAGTCCGCGGCCACCACGCCGAACTTCTCCTGGATCGCCGCCGACGACTACTACGACGGCGAGGCCTCGGGCAACGGCAACGCCACCAGCCTGAAGACCCAGGACGGCTGGCTGAAGCAGACCCTCGCCCCGGTCCTCGCCTCCCCGGCCTGGACGCAGCAGCGCTCACTGCTCGTGCTGACCTGGGACGAGAGTCAGAACGAGGGCTACAACCACGTGGTCACCACGGTCGTCGGCTCCCAGGGCACCGTGCCGGCCGGGACCAGCAGCCCGCTCCACTACGACCACTACGGTGTCGCCCGCACCGTCGAATCCGCCCTCGGCCTGCCCGGCCTCACGGCCAACGACACCTACGCGACGCCGCTCAACGCCGCCTTCGCGCCGTCCACCGCGAACACGCCCACCCTCACGGGTGACCTCGACGCAGTCTCCGACGGCGGCAACGTCACCTTCCGCTACTCGGTGCCCTCGGCGGCCCAGGCGAACGCCAGGAACTGGATCGGCATCTACCCGGCGGGCGTCACCCCGGGCAAGCAGTCCTCGCTCACCTGGGCCTACGCGTCGAACGCCAGCGGCGCCCTGACCTTCCCGACCGGCAAGCTCAAGGGTGCGGGGACGTACGACGTGTACTACCTCGCCAACGACGGCTACTCGGTGCTGGCCGGACCGTTCTCCCTGACCGTCGGCTGATCCCGCGGTGAAAGGGGCCCACGCACCGCCGCGCGGCGGATTGGCGGAAAGCCTCGCGGATCCTCGTCCCGTGACCGGCTGCCTCCTCCGCCTTCTCCATGCGGCCGGCGCGTGGGCCCGGTGTGCGCCGCACCCCGTGACCGGGATCACATCCCCAGGGAGATGGCGATGCGGGTCAGCTCGGCGGTGTTGGTGATGTTGAACTTGGCCCGGATGCGGCGCAGGTAGGCGTCCACGGTGTGGGTGGACAGTCCCATGTGCCGGGCGGTCTGGAGGTAGGTGCGGCCCGCGGCGATGTGCCGGAGTGTCTCCCGCTCGCGCGGAGCCAGCGCGGGGGCGGGGGCTTCGGTGTGCGGCGTGGCGAGAGTGGCGCTCATGCTGGTGTCCTCCGGACGAGGGCTTTGACCGTTTAGGGCGATTTGCCCTTGTTCCTCCAGGTTGCTCATCGCACGTCATGGCGACGTCCGCCGCCTGTCACAGGCGTGTCACAGCGGACCGGAAACGGTGTGAAAGTTCAAGATTCCGACTGGTCCGGACCACCTGGTTCACCACGCCGCACGGCAGGGACGGCCGGCCGCGTCAGCCGTCGGAGCCGGCCGCTGGACGCCCGGACCCGACGTCCACGGCGTCCGCGGTGAGACCGGCCCGATGGGCGAACAGGGCGGCCTGCACCCGGTTTTGCAGAGTGAGCGCCACGCTCACCGTCACCGACGCGTACCGGGCGAGGGCGTACACGCCGAGCATCAGCAGGAACGGCCCCGGGATCTTCGCCGGAACCGGGCCGAGCACCTGGAAGAGGACGTACAGCGCGGTCATCGCGGCGAGAGCGGCCGCGGGGCGGGTCCGCCGCCACAGCAGGGGCACCGTCTGCGCGCCCCACAGGGCCACGCCCCAGACCGGCGGCCGCGGCGTACGGTCCAGCACCGTGACCATGTCGAGCACGGTGAGGCCGCCGATCCACAGCACGTCCGTCAGACGTGGTCGGCCGGCGAGCCAGTGCTGTGCGGCTCGGGGCAGGGCGTTCACCTGGGTGGTCATCTCGGTCCGTCAGGCTAGACGACGGACAGGTCGGGGCGGATCCACCGCCGGGCGCACATCGAAAGGTGCGTCACCGCGCCGAGGAGCCGCATCGAGCCCGAGGCGAGGCCGGGGCGGGCGGCCCTAGCGTCCCGAGCATGACGAACGGTCCCAGCCGACGGCACAACCGCCCTCGCGCCCGGTACGCGCCCGCCGGCACTCGTGGCCCCTCCTGCTGCTCGGCACCGGCGCCATGCTCCTCGCGGTCGGTGGCCGGTAGGACGTCGCGGCCGCCGCCTGGATCTTCCCGGCCCTGCTGCTGCGCTTCAGCCGACTGAGCCGCGCCTGGTCCGGGCGCTGTGGGTCTGGTCGGCCCAGCTCGGGGCCGCCGTCTTCTGGGTCCAGGAGTCCGCGATCGGCTTCGACGCCGTGGTGCTCGCCGGAGCGGTCGCGCTGGGCGCCCTGCAGACGCTGCCCTTCCCGGCCGACCGCCTCCTGGTGGACCGGCTGCGACCGGCGCCGGCCGCCCTGGTCTTTCCGGCCGGTGTCGCCGCCGCCGAGTTCCTGATCACCCTGCTGTCCCCGTTCGGCACGGCCTACGGCTCCCTGGCCGTCACCCAGCACGCGGACCTGCCGCTCCTCCAGGTCGTCTCCGTCACCGGCCCCTGGGGCATCGGCTTCCTCATCGGTTACGTCGCGAGCACGGTCAACCGTGTGGGGACCGCCCCACCTGGCGCGGCGGCGCCGTCTGCATCGCCGTCCTGGTGAGCGTCCTGCTGGCCGGCGGCGCCCGGCTGGCCTTCTTCCCACCGCAGGCCACGAACGTACGCATCGCCGGGATCAGCCCGTCCCGCGCCGTGACCGAGCGGCTGAGGGCCACGCTCGACCGGTTCGCCGACGGGCGGGGCGGCGTCGCCGCGGCCCCCGCCGACGCGGTGCGGCCCGCCATGACCGCGGTCGAGAACAACCTGCTGGCCGCGACCCGCCGCGAGGCCGCCGCCGGCGCGAAGATCGTGATCTGGCCGGAGGAAGCCGTCCGGACCCAGGAGGCCCAGACGCCCTCCGTCATCGCCGCGGCCCGGGCACAGGCCCGCCGGTCGGGTGTCTACCTGGAGATCGGAATCCGGGTGTACAGCACCACCGCGCCCGCCTACGGCCGGGACGAGGCGGTCCTCGTCGACCCCCACGGCACGGTGCTGTGGACCTACCAGAAGGCCCGCCCCGTCCCCGGTTCGGAGCGGTTCACGCCGGGAGACGGCCACGTGCCCGTCGTCCGCACCGCGTACGGCCGGCTCGCCGACGTCATCTGCTACGACGCCGACTTCCCGGCCCTGATGCGCACGCGGGCCGACATCATGCTCATGCCCGCGCACGACTGGAAGGAGTACGGCGGCGCGCACACCGACAAGGCGGTCCTGGCCGCCGTCGAGGGCGGGTACGCGCTGATCCGCCAGGACGCGGAGGGTGTCTCTGCCGCGTACGACGACCAGGGCCAGGTCCTCGCCACCGCCGACTACTTCACGGCCGGGCGGCAGGCCATGGTCGCCCAGGTGCCGGTGCGGGGCGCCACCACGGTCTACGACCGCGTCGGCGACACCTTCGCCGGCTCTGTCTGGCAGCCCTGGCGGCGCTCACCGCCACGGCCCTCGTTCGCCCCTGCCGCCCGGCGGGCCGCTGACCACGGACTACGCCACGGCCTGACGTGCCGTCCGCTCCACCAGGGAGATCCCGTCGCTCATCGAGGCGCTGCCGTTCGACAGCACCGCGACGAGGTACCGGTGCCCCTTGACGGTGACCTGGCCGACGCTGTTGACGTCCCACAGGCCGGAGGTGTTGCGCTGCAGCCAGCCGTTCTTCAGTGCCCGAGGGGAGCCGGAGCCGCCGGCCGCGGAGACGCCCCAGCTCTGTTCGGGGACGACACGGCTCATCAGGGTCCGGATGTAGGTCCGGGACGTGGCGTTCAGCGCGGCGGGACCGGACGCGGCCTTCGTGTCGCCGTCGAACACGGTCCTGAGCAGCCGTATCTGGTCGCTCGCGGTCGTCCGGGTCAGCCCCCACTTGAGGCCGGGGCCGGCCGTGGTCGCCGTCAGTCCCAGCCGTTCGTTGGCCGCCGCCAGCCCGGAGGCCCGGCCGATCTCGCGCCAGAGCGCGTCCGCCGCCGTGTTGTCGCTGCGCTCGATCATGGGCTCGGCACGGCCGCGCTCCTCGGCGGTGAGCTGCCGCCCCGCGTCCTGCGCCTGCAGGAGGAGCGCCGCGAGGATGTCGACCTTGACGATGCTGGCGGTGTCGTACGCGCTGTCCTGCCCGTGCACCACCGGTGTGCGGCCGGCTCCGTCCAGGTCGAGGACGGCGGCGGTGGCGTGCGGAGAAGCGACCGGTGCGGCGGCCGGCGCGGCGGAGGCCGGGTGCAGCGCGCCGGCGGAGACGAGGGCCGCGACCGAGGCGAGCAGGGCGCCGGTCCGGATGCGGGTGGTGGCGGGGGAGGGGCGAGACGACATGGCCCCGAACGTAAACAAAACGTGCCCCGAGCGGCGTGGCACCCGTCACCTTTGCGGGTGTTCACGGCGAATTGTGAGAAGGGCCACTTTCCCACCAATGGGGCGGATTGCGGCGCCGCGGCCGTCGTGCGACGGCGTGTATGCGCCGCCCGGTGACGCGGCTCACCTATCGTCGGCCGGACACCGACATCCGGAGTGATGATGGAAAGAACGGATGAACTGGTAGGTGTGGCTGAGGGTGTGACGGTCGTACCCGTGGTTTCGCCGTCCGTGCGACGCATCCGGCCCCGGCTCCGGCCGCGCGGCGCCGCCCTCGCCGTCGCCGCCGGCGTCGCGGCCGTACTCCTGCTCGGCGGCACCCAGTGGCTGGACCAGCCCGCCGTCCAGGCCTGGCGCACCGTCTGTCTCGCCATCACCGTTCAGGCGCTCCCCTTCCTGCTCCTCGGCACCGCCTTGTCCGGCGCCATCAACGCCTTCGTGCCGGCCGGCCTGTTCACCAGGGTGCTGCCGAAGCGGCCCGCCCTTGCCGTACCCGTCGCCGGCATGGCGGGCGCGGTACTGCCGGGCTGCGAGTGCGCCTCCGTCCCGGTCGCGGGCAGCCTGATCCGACGCGGTGTCACCCCGGCCGCCGCCTTCGCCTTCCTGCTCTCCGCGCCCGCCGTCAACCCCGTCGTGCTGACCGCGACCGCCGTCGCCTTCCCGGGGGACCCCGCGATGGTCGCCGCCCGGCTGCTCGCCTCCCTGGGCACGGCGGCCGTGATGGGCTGGCTCTGGCTCTGGCTGGGCAAGGAGAAATGGCTGCGGCCGGTCCTGCGGCACCGGCACACCGGCCACCGGCCCGGCCACAGCCGCCTGCGTGAGTTCCGGCTCGGTTTCCAGCACGACTTCCTGCACGCCGGCGGCTTTCTCGTGTTCGGCGCCATGGCCGCCGCCACCTTCAACGTCACGGTGCCGCGTTCCGTCCTCGACACCTTCTCGGGATCACCCTGGCTGTCGGTGTGCTTCCTGGCCGGCCTCGCCGTGCTGCTGGCGGTCTGCTCGGAGGCCGACGCGTTCGTCGCGGCCTCGCTCGCCGGATTCTCCCCGACCGCGCGGCTCGCGTTCATGGTGGTCGGCCCGATGGTCGACCTGAAACTGATCGCTCTTCAGGCGGGCACCTTCGGACGGTCCTTCGCCTGGCGGTTCTGCACGGCCACCACCGTCGTGGCGGTCGCCGCGAGCGTCCTGACCGGGAGCGTACTGCTGTGAAACGCCCCGTCCAGGCCCTGCTCCTGACGCTGAGCGGCATCGGCCTGCTGCACACGGCACTGTTCACCGACACCTATCTGCGCTACGTCAAGCCCGGCCTGCGACCACCGCTGATCGCCTCCGGCGCCGTCCTCCTGCTGCTCGGCCTGGCCGCTGCGGCCACCCGGGACGCACACCGGCACACCGGCCGAGACGACGATGCGCGCACTCACGGCCACGACCACGAGCACACTCCCGACCACACTGACGAGCACGGCCACGACCACACCGACGAGCACGGTCACGACCACTCCGGCGGTGCCCCGCGCATCGCCTGGCTGCTGTTCCTCCCGGCGGTCAGCCTGCTCTTCCATGCTCCGCCCGCCCTGGGCGCCTACACCGCCGCACGCTCGAACACCAAGTCCGTCGCCGTGCAGAGGGGCTTCGCGCCTCTCCCCGCGACCTCACCGCTGCCGCTGACCCTCACGGACTTCACCAAGCGCGTCCAGCAGGATCGCAGCCGCGCCATCCGGATCCGGGTCGTCCGGCTCACGGGTTTCGTCACCCCGGCCGAGGACGGCCACGGCTGGTATCTGACCCGCATCATCTTCACGTGCTGCGCGGCGGACTCACAGACCGTCAAGGTCCGGGTGTACGGCGCCGGGACGCCACCAGCGAACACCTGGCTCGCGGTGACCGGCACCTGGCACCCCCGGGGCACCCTCGGCACGAGGACCGCGCAGGCGGCCCTCGACGCCAAGGACACCCGCCCCATCGCCCAGCCGGTGAACGCCTACACCGACGACCTGCCGCTCACACCGTCCTAGCCGCCGTACCGCCACGCTCCCGGCGTACGGGGCGCCGGTCGCCCGGATCCCTTCGCCGGCAGGGCGGCCGCGTCGGTCAGGAGCACCCCCGTCACCCGACACGGCCCGAATCCGCACGACCTGCGCTCCCGGTCAGTGCCATGCCCTCGTGGGTGCGGAGGACCATGTCGCCGCCGTGCAGGGCGTGATCGACCGGGCGGACGCCGCGCCGTGTCTGCCGCGTGAAGACGACCCTCCCGCAGGGCCTCCACGGGGACAGATCGATGTGCCGAGGCGCCGGCTCGCCATCACGGACCATGCCCGGCTTCTTCGCGGGTGCGTGACGTGCTCCTCGCCTGCCCCGGCCCGGTTCACGGCCCGGCACGGCCGGAACGGAGCGACACCGCGGGGGATCGGTGCCGCTCCTGAGCCCCACTGTCGCCCACACCGTGCCGTCCTCCCAGGGCCCTTCGGTCCCCGGCCACGGGGCCGGACGGCCCGACTCCGCTCGCCGGTGGGGTCCGGCCGTCCGGGGGGCGGCACGCGGGGCTTCCGTACGCGCACCGCATCCGCCACCGCACTCACCCCGCCGACATCCGGTTTGAGGTGCACGATGGTGTCGTGACCACTCGACGGCCGGGCCCGGCGACCATCCCGAGTCCGCCCGCCGCCCGCCCGGCGTGAGCCCGTCCGGCGAGGCGGGAGTGGATGGAGTGTGCGGCGAAGACGCCGGTGCGCGAAGAGGAGGCGGTGACGATGAACCGGACACCTCCCACGACGGTCACCCGGCTGCGGGGGTGGCGCTGGCGACGCAATCCGCTCCGACGGCACAGCGACGTCGTCGAGGCCTGGATCGTCCTTGCGACCTGGCTGCTCGCCGTGCTCGGCGGAGCCGTCGCGGGTCTCGCGGCGGCCCACTCCGCGGGCTCGGCGTTCGCCGCCCGGCAGGCCCAGGTGCACGCCGTGTCCGCCGTGCTCACCGATGGCGCTGCGCGGACCCCGGCCTCCGGGACCGGCTACGACGACGGACGGGTGTGGACCACCGTGCGCTGGACGGACGCCCACGGCACCGTGCACACCGAGCGGGCGAAGGTCCTCCCGGGCACCCCCGCCGGAGCCCAGGTGACGGTGTGGACCAACCCCGCGGGCCGCGTGGTCTCCGCGCCCCTCACCGGCACCGCTGCGGACCTGCAGGCCGCCCTCACCGGAGCCCTCGTCGCCCCGTCGGCCGGTGCGGCGGTCTGGGGCGTGGGATGGGTGGTCCGCGCCCGGCTGATCCGGCGGCGCATGGCCGAGTGGGACGAGGAGTGGAAGCAGATCGGGCCGAGGTGGGGGAACCTCAGCGGGGGACGAGGCTGAACGGGGAACAGGCACCCCGCAGGCGGCCGCGCCCGGAGCCGGTGGTGCGGAAAGACGCACAAAGACGACAAGGACGCACGAGGAGCCGGAGCGCAAGGACGGGAAGGGCCATCCGCTTCTCGCGGATCCGGATTGCGCGGTGCACGACTCTCGGCCGCTTCTCCGCGTCTGTTCTCGGTCCTTCCCGCCACTACCAGCACACCACGGAAACCGCCGTCTTACCAGGCCCGGCGCCCTCCAGGGGCGGCCCGTCACCCGGCCCGTGACCCGCAAGGCCCGTTCCTGCTCCTCACTGGCGACCCGGACCCGGCCGGAGCCGGGCCGGTGCGGCATCCGCGTCGTCCGGACGTGCCCGGCCGGGCGGTCTCAGCCGGCCATGGCCGCGCGCACCGTCGGATAGCAGCCGAGGAGAGTGGTGACACCGACGAGCTCCAGAGTGCGCAGGACGCTGTCGCGTACCCCGGCCAGACGCAGACAGCCGTCCGGGCCGTGGGCGTGGTGGGCGGCGATCAGGGCGTTGATGCCGCTGGAGTCCATGAACGCCACGCCCGCGAGGTCCGCCACGGTGCGTGCCGTCGTCGCCGGGGCCACGGGCGTCAGCGCCCGGCGCAGAGCACCGGAGGTGTGGTGGTCGATCTCGCCGGAGACCGTGACGACCGTGAAGCCGTCGACCCCGGCGCGGCTGATCGCCAGCTGGTCCGGTGCGCCCGAGCCGTTCGTGTCTGCGGTGTCTGCCACGAGCCCTTCGACCTCGTTCGGTGATCGCTGACCTGACTCGACCTGAGTCCTTTCCACCGTGGCAGGTGCCCGGGATCCCGCCGAGAATGCCTGATCGGCGCCTCGACGTCCGGGTGTGCGGTACGCGCCGCCCGTGCCACGGCCGTGACGGCACCGGCTCAGCGACGTCGCCGAATGCAGCGGCCTCCGGAACGGGCCGGCGCGGACGGTGAGTTGGCCGAGCGGACCTGCCGGTGGAGCCGGGCGGCCGGGTGGGCGCGCTCGTCGGTGAAGAGGGCACGGCGCCCCCGGGGAGGAGGCGGCCGAGCAGCCCTGCGGGAGCGGTGATCCGCTCACGCGGGCCGCCCGGCAGGGCGCAGGCGTACGGTGTGGTGTCGGGCAGCACCGCCACCGGTGTGGACGGCAGCCCCCGCAAGGCCGCACTCGCCCGCCGCCTGCCCGGTGTTGACGCAGCAGGACACGGCCGCAGGCCCTACCACGGTGAGGAGCGCGGGGGTCGTGGGCTTGCCGGCCATCTCGAGCCGCGGCATCCCCGCGCGCACCCGGGGTCCGACCAGCCCGTCCGGCTGGGGACTGCCGGGCAGCCGGGCCGTGCCGACCACCGTCAGCAGCGCCGGACACAGCGTGCTGCCACGGCAGATCGCCGCCGTCGGTGCGCGACTGCCCCCGGGTGGGGTCAGTCGCGGGAGTTGCCGAACAGGACGCGGTAGCCGATGAGCAGGACCAGGGATCCGGCGACCGCCGCGCCCCAGGTGTAGAGGTCGAAGAAGTGCTTCTCCACCGGGCGGTCGAGGAAGCGGGCGGAGAGCCAACCGCCCACGAAGGCGCCCGCGACGCCGATGAGCGTGGTGCCGATCAGACCGCCCGGGTCGCGGCCGGGCAGCAGCATCTTGGCGATGGCTCCGGCGAGCAGGCCGAGAATGATCCAGCCGAGGATGCCCACGGTGTTGTCCTCCAGTCGGGGTCGGCTCCGCGCGTGCAGCCCGGACACCGAGACGTGGTTGCGTGTGTGCGCAAGCCTAGGGAGCGTTCGAGGCGGGCCGGCAAGAGGCGTCGGCCTCTGGTGATGACCCGTCGAGGTCCTGCTACATGATGAAGACATTGCGCAATCGTGGAACCTTGAGGGCTCCACAGGCGTTGATCATGATGGACGCGGAAAGCGTGAGCGGCAGCGGAGGACGTGGATGAGTGTGTCCCTGACCAAGGGCGGCAATGTGTCGCTGAGCAAGCAGGCCCCCGGTCTGACTGCCGTGACGGTCGGGCTGGGCTGGCAGGCGGACACCGGGTACGAACCGGATGCCAGTGCGCTGCTCTGCGACCGGTCGGGCAAGGTGCTGTCCGACGAGCACTTCGTCTTCTTCAACAACCTGAGCAGTCCCGAGGGTTCGGTCCGCCACTGCGGCGCAGGCACCCCGGCCGACGGTGACGACCAGCGGATCCAGGTCGACCTGAGCAGGGTCCCGGACCAGGTCGAAAAGATCGTCTTTCCCGTGTCGCTCTACGAGGGCGCGAGCCGCGGCCAGGCCTTCGGCCAGGTGCGCCAGGCCCATATCCGCGTCCTTGACCAGGACAACGGCACCGAACTGGCCCGGTACGACCTCGCGCAAGGCGGCCTGTCGGCCGAGACCGCGCTGGTCTTCGGCGAGCTGTACCGGCATGGCGCCGAGTGGAAGTTCCGCGCGGTCGGGCAGGGTTATGCCGCGGGACTCGCCGGCATCGCCGCCGACTACGGCGTGACCCTGCTGCGGGACACCCCCGCGAAGACGACACGTCATCCGGCACAGAGCCCGGCGCCGTCCACCGCACCGCGGGAGAGTTCCGGTGCGTACGTGCCGCCGGTCCCACCCAAGCCCCCGGTCGCCGCTCCGCCGGCGCCGGCGTTCACCTCGTCCCCGCAACCGATCACCGGGAGTTCCAGCGTGACTTGTTTCTTCGACCCCAACCACGGCCCGGGCATCACGACCGTGTCCTGGTCCCCGCAGTGGGGCGTGCCCCGCCCGGTCGAGACCTGCGGCGCCTGCGCGCAGCGCGTGCAGACCACGGTGCCGCCGTTCTACACCCCTCCCCAGCAGGGCTATCCGCAGCCCGTGCAACAGGGTTACCCGCAGCCGGGCTACCCGCAGCAGGGCTATCCCCACCAGGGGTACCCCCAGCAGGGTTACGGCGAGTCGTACGCCGACCACGACCACCACCAGGGCGGCGGCCGGCGCTTCGGCGCGGGCGCGCTCATCGGCGCCGGCGCGGCAGGACTCATCGGCGGTGCGCTGCTCAACGAAGCGTTCGACGACGACGAGCCGGAGGTCGTGGTCAACAACTTCTACGAGGACTGAGTCCCCTCCTGCCCCTCGACGAGGACCGCATCCCTTCCCACCGGACGGGCTCCTTCTCCTCCGCTCCGCGTCCGCGCGCCCCGTCCCGGCCAGACCGGCCGTCCGTCCCGACGGCGCCCGGGCCGCCGGAACCGGGTGCCTACACTGGGTGGGCGGACATGCGGCGACGGTGACGAGGGCGGGGAGGGGAGAGCATGGTGACGGAGAGGTCCGCCGGCTTCGAGGACCCGGCCACCGAGGTGCTGGCGGAGGCCGCCGCGGCGTTCGGTCTGCTCGCCTCCTCCGCCCGGCTGCACCTGATGTGGGCGCTGTCGCAGGGGGAGAGCGATGTCACGCATCTCGCGGGCCGGGTGGGCGGAACGCTTCCCGCGGTCAGCCAGCATCTGGCCAAGCTGAGGCTCGGGGGGCTCGTCCGTTCCCGCCGCGAGGGCCGGCGGCAGGTCTACTACATCGACGACCCGGACGTCGTGCCCTTGGTCCGCGTGATGGTGGGGCAGCTCACCACACGCTCGCACCACGCCTCGGTCCCGGTCCCCGGACTGCGTGGCGTCGGCGGCTGAGCGGCCCCCTGGGGCAGGGGCGCCTTCTCTCCCGAGATCATCTTTCTTGTTCGCGTTATACGCCGCTCTTATACAGGGCGCGTAGACTCCCGCTCCTGTCCCGTCCCAGGTCCGCATGCAGGTCCATGAGATGCCTCACCTGTGAATCGTGTGCGTATCTGTGCAGTTCGGGCCACAGGTTTGTTAGATTGCGCAACCACGCAAGCAAGGGTGAGGCGGAGCGCTTCGCCCGCCCGTACTTCGCCGCGCGGTCCGGGCCGTACACCCCACGGCCCGGACTGACGGGCCCGACCGTTCATGGGAGTGGGAGATGAGCGACCCGTGGGACGGGCCCACCGGCCAGGCCACGCGCAACCGGGGCGCGCGGGTGCCCGGGCAGCGCGCGGCCGGACCTGATGGGGCGCGTCCTCCGGGAGGCCGGGCCGCCGCCCGGGCGGCGGCCCAATCGCGCGGCAGGCGGGCGCGCCGCGCCCGTCCGGCGGGCCGCGCCAGGAGGGTGCTGAAGACCCTCTCGATCGTCCTGTCGGTCCTCATCGTGGTCACGGCCGGTGCGGGCTGGTGGTTCTACGAGCACCTGAACGGCAACATCCACAGCGTCGCGCTCGACGGCAAGGGCGGCAGCGAGAAGGCCGACGCCTTCGGCCGCACCCCGATCAACATCCTGGTCATGGGTTCGGACGGCCGTACCAGCCAGGCCGACTGCAAGCTCGGCGGCGGCTGCTCCAGGACCGGGGTGCAGACCGGCAGCAACGCGGACGTGGAGATGGTGGTGCACATATCCGCCGACCGCTCCAACGCGACGGTGATGAGCATCCCGCGCGACACCATGACCAGGGTCCCGGCCTGCAAGGACAGCGAGTCCGGCCAGTCGACGGCCGGCTACTACGGCCAGATCAACAGCGCGCTGCAGTACGGCCCCGCCTGCCAGGTGGCCACCGTCCACGAGCTCACAGGCATCCCGATCGACCACTTCGTCAAGCTCGACTTCTCCGGCGTCGTGAAGATGTCCGACGCCGTCGGGGGCGTCCCCGTCTGTGTCAGCGACAACGTCTATGACACCTACTCCCACCTGAAGCTTTCCAAGGGCACCCACACCCTCAAGGGCGTCGCCGCCCTGGAGTTCGTGCGCTCCCGGCACGGCTTCGGCGACGGCAGCGACCTCGGCCGCACGATCTCGCAGCACATCTTCCTCAGCTCCATGATCCGCAAGTTCAAGAGCGCGGGCACGCTGACCGACCCCACCGCGGTCTACGGCCTGGCCGACGCCGCCACCAAGGCGCTGACCGTGGACGACGGCCTGGGCAGCGTGAAGAATCTGATCTCGCTCGCGTCGGACGTGAACAAGGTGCCGACGAAGCGGATGACGTTCACGACCATGCAGACGGCCCCCGACCCGAACAACAAGGAACGCGTGGTCGTGGGCTCGGGTGCCAAGACCCTGTTCTCCACCATCGCCAACGACCAGTCGCTCACCACGGGGTCCGGGACGAAGGCCGCGGCGGCCTCGGCGACCGCGAAGCCCACGGCTCCGGCCGTGCCCGCGTCGCAGATCGCCGTCACCGTGGAGAACGGCACCACCGTCACGGGCCGTGCCTCGGACATCGCGACCGCACTGACCGACCAGGGCTTCAGCTCGGCCACGACCACGGCCAACGCCCCGAGCCCGGCAGCGACCACCACCCTCACCTACGGTCCCGACCAGAAGGCGGAGGCGAAGACGGTCGCCCAGGCGCTCGGTGTGCCCTCCTCGAGCCTGAAGCAGGGCACCGGCACCGGCCTGACCCTGGTGATCGGCAGCGACTGGCCGAGCGGCACCGGCTATCCGGGCGGCAGTTCCTCGCCCGCGCCCGCCGACACCAAGGCCGCCGTCGGCGGCGCGCACGCCTCCACCGCCGCCGAGGCCAAGACCTGCGCCAAGGTCAGCCCCTACAGGACGGTCAGCCTGAACGGCGTCTCCATGACACCGTCCCAGGCGTACGCGGAGGCCCGTGGCAAGCCGGACTCCGACGCCTGACCGGAGCGACCGGGCTCATGGCCAGGTTGTACAGTTGCGCAAGAAAGCAAGTCGGAGAGGGGTGGGCGCGATGCTCCGCAACGGACTGGAACCCTGGCACCTGCTGGTCGTGGCGATCGTCGTGATCGCGCTGTTCGGCTCGAAGAAGCTGCCCGAGGCCGCCCGTGGACTGGGCAAGTCCATGCGCATCCTCAAGAGCGAGGCGAAGGCCATGAAGGAGGACGGCGCCGCGACGCCGTCCACCGCTCCCACGGACGCGAGCGGGCCGGCCGACTGAGCCGCGCCCGCCGCGCCGGTCAGGGGCTGGCGATGTCGAAGCCGTACCGCAGGGGCTCGCTGGTGACGGTGTAGTCGCGGCGGTACAGGTACACCGCGTCGGCGCGCATGCCGCCGGGCGGTGCGGCCTCCACCTGGCAGGGGTACGTCACCTGGATCACCCGCGGCCGGTCGGAGACCTTCATCCGCAGCCCGTCCGCCGGCCCTCCGTCGAGCACTGCGGTCTCCCAACCCGTCACCTCGGTAGTCTCCACGGCGGAAATTTTACGGGTTGCGCAAGTGTGGGGACCGTGACACAGGTCACTGACCGTGTCCAGCAGGCCCGAACACCGGACAGAACCGCCCGACGGGCGGCCCGGGCACGGGAGCCGGTCCAGCCTGCGGTCGCCGAGGCCCGTGCCGGTCTACGCGGGCCGCTGGGAGGCGGCCGCCTCGGGGCGCAGGTCGGCCAGGGTGAGCGGGTGGGCCGGTGGATCGGGCAGGGCGATACGGGTGTCCACCTGGAGATCGGGCCCGACGTGGAGCAGTTCGCCGGGGGCCATGAGCTGCCAGTGCGGGTTCTCGTCCATGCGCTCGCTGGCCACCACGACGGACGGGCGATCGCCCAGATGTGCCGAGCGCACCCGCAGATGGCCGTTGCGGCCGGTGTGGTCCAGGTGCCGCGTTCCGTGGTGACCGCCCGCCGAACGCCGCAGGACGTACAGCTCGTGGGTGGCGGGATAGCGCAGGGCCCACAGCTCCCGGTCGGTGATGAGGATGATGTTGAGGGCGTACAGGGGCAGGTTCCCGGCGACCCAGCGGGCCGCGGAGGCGAGGCCGGCGGAGACGTCCCCGCCGTGTGCCGCGGTCTCCCGGGTGACCAGGGCGAAGAAACGCTCGGAGTCGGTGTCGCCGTGCACCAGTGAGAGGTCCTCGCCCAGATGACGGTCGAGCCGGTCGAGACCCTCGATGACACCGTTGTGCGCCAGCAGCCGCCCGTCCTGCTCGAAGGGGTGCGTGTTGCGCACGTCCAGTCCTCCGGTCGAGGCGTACCGGATGTGCGCGAGGAAGGTGGCCGACTCGACCTCCCGGGCCTCCTGGGCGAAGACCCGGTCCTCGTAGGCTGCGATCGGTGCCTTGTGCACCTCCAGCGTGCCGTCCGGGCCGAAGTACCCGAGCCCCGTGCCGTCGGGTTCGCGATGGCTCTGCGCGCTGAGACTGTCGGGGGCGTCCAGCAGCCAGAACGTGGCGTGCGTGCGCAGCGGGGAGCTGATCAGCCCGAACAGTCGGCACACGACATCCTCCTCGTCACCCGCACTCCGCCGTACTGCGCCGGCACCCGGGCACCCGGGCGCCCGGACGACCATGGTGCCCCGCGCCGGACCTTCCCGCACGCGGCACCGACCGGCCGTCCGGTCTCTTTCCGCGCGGTTTTCGTCCCCGCTGAGGCCTTCCTCGAGCGACGTGCCGCAGCGCCGGGTCGAGCAAGCCGCCGCGGAGGTGTCCGCTGCCGCGTCGGCGGCCCGAGGCGTCGGGGTCGACGCCCGTCGCACGCGGCCGCCACGCCTTCCCGGCGCGGACCGCCGCCCGTCCCCGGGTCAGGTCCAGACGTGCTTTTGAACGCGTAGAAGCGGGCGGTGCCGACCGCATGGGCCGAGTCCCGGCAACTGCCTGTGAGCGCCGTTGCGTTGGGATGCGCTGCGGTAAGGTACGAGCTGTTTGGTTTAATTTTCAGCTTGAGGAGGGTCCATGGCTCAGCAGGAGCGAGCTGTCCGGACCCGACGTGCTGTTCTGGAGGCCGCCGCGGCGGTCTTCGCCGAGCGCGGTTACGCGGCGGCCACGATCGCCGAGATCCTGAACAGGGCCGGAGTGACCAAGGGTGCCCTGTACTTCCACTTCGACTCCAAGGCGGCCCTCGCCCGGGGCGTGCTGCAGGAGCAGATGGCCACCGAGTACCACGTGCCCCGTGAACTGAAGTTGCAGGAGTGGGTGGACGCGGGCATGACCCTGGCGGAGCGACTGCCCCGGGAGCCGATGCTGCTCGCGGGAGTCCGGCTCTCCGCCGATCTGCAGGGCCGTGATGTCTTCGGCACCGCCTGGCCGGCCTGGGCCGAGCTGACCGGGTCCGTGCTGACGGAGGCCAAGGAACGCGGCGAGGTGCTCCCGCACGTCGTCCCCGAGGAGACCGCCCAGGTCTTCCTCGGCGCCTGGATCGGCGTGCAGTTCGTCTCGCAGGCCGTCGCGGGGTGGACCGATCTCGACCACCGGGTGTCGGCCCTCTTCAACCATCTGCTCCCCGCCATCGCGGCACCGGCCGTGCTCGTCCGGCTCGACACCGCACCCGGGCGGGGCGCCAGGGTGATCGAGGAAGTCCGACGGCAGTCGGCCGGGACATTGGCCGGGGCCAACAGCTGAATCGTCACCTCTCGGTCGCACGGGGGGCAGTGGCGGTCGACCTTATAAAACCGCTGGGTCGGTTTCCGGTGGTCGTCGGTCGAGCACCGGCACGGGCGTGGCGCCGACCCCGCCGAGGGAGCCCGGCGACGCGGCGCGGACGGCTGTTTCGGCTGGACCGCCGCCGGGCCCCGGCCGATCCTTGCCCCGGCCGATCCTTGCCCCGGCCGATCCTCGCCCGGAGCGGGACTTCTGCCCCGGCGGACGCAGGAGGAGGGGGACACCGGGATGAGCGAGTGGGAGTGGGCGAGACCCTTTTCGAGGGGCGGCCGCCTAGCACGAGCCGGGCCGACTGCCCTACGCCCCGGGCCTGGTGCCGCTGCTGGGCGAGGTGCTGGGGGCCGACGGAAGGAGGACGGCTCCTCGACGCGGGCTGCGGGCCCGGAACGTGGCCGTCCCCCTGGCTCCGCTGTTCCGCGAGGTCGTCGGGATCGCCCCGGACGCCGGAATGATCGCCGAGGCCCTGCGCCGGGCCGCCGCCAGTCGCAGCCGCGTACGGTCGACGGACTGCCGCACCCGGCCGTGCCGTACCCGGCCATCGAGGAACTGGTCGGGCGCTGTCTGGGGCGGGTCCGCCGCGCCGGCCGGGGCCTGCTGCCACAGGGCACGCCAGTGGGTCCGGGCCGCCGCGGACCCCGCACCGCAGGCCGGAGCGCCGGGTGGTAACCCGCTGGACAACTGGCCTTCTGGCGGCGAGCGTTGGTCCCATGCAGCAGGAGATGATCTGGGACGCCGCCGTCGCCCGGCGGTACGACACGCCCGGCTCCGGTATGTTCGCGCCCGAGGTGCTGACCCCGGCGGTGGAACGCCTCGCCGAGCTGACGGACGGTGGAGCGGCGCTGGAGTTCGCGATCGGGACCGGCCGGGTGGCCGTCCCGCTCGCCGAGCGAGGCGTTCCCGTCACCGGCATCGAGTTGTCCGGGCCGATGGTGGAGCAACTGCGGACCAAGGCCGACGAAGCCACGATCCCCGTGGTCATGGGCGACATGGCGACGACCGTCGCACCGGGCACGTACCGACTCGTCTACCTCGTCTACAACACGATCTCCAACCTGCTCACACAGGCCGAGCAGGTCGAGTGCTTCCGCAACGCAGCTCGTCACCTCGCACCCGGCGGCCGGTTCGTGATCGAACTTTGGGTGCCCGAACTGCGCACGCTTCCCCCGGGCACGTCGGCCACGGTGTGGCGCACCGAGGCGGGCTACCTCGGACTGGACACCTACGACGTCCTTCACCAGCGTGTGGTGTCGCACCACTTCCACTTCGACGATACCGACGAGGCCCGGCTGTACCGCAGCCCGCACCGCTACATCTGGCCGTCCGAACTCGACCTCATGGCCCAACTCGCCGGTTTCCGGCTGGAGTCCAGGCACGCCGACTGGAAGGGCGCCGAGTTCACGGCCGAGTCCCGTTCCCATGTCTCGGTGTACCGGCTCCCGGAGGCGCGGTAGCCGAGGAGCGATGCGTCACCGGCCAGGGTGCCAGGCGCCGGGGCGCGGCCGCGCGGGGATCAGAGTCCGGGGATCAGACCGGCGCCGGCACCGATCCCCGCCACGTCGTCGCGGACCGCCGCCACGAACGCCTCGATCTCCGTGACAAGAACCTCCCACGCGACCGGTGAACTCCAGATGTCCGGGTCGACGACCGAGCCGAGCCGCCACCCCTCGGGCGACTCGGCGATCCGTACTATGCCCATCTCCTCGTAGGACATGGACGTACGCGAAGTCGCCGCGCGCCCCGTCGGGCCGGTGCACCCGGTCCACCAGGGCGCACGCCAGTTCCGCGACGGGGAACAGCCCTTCCTCGCAGCGGACGTCCTGGCCGTCGGGGGTCCGCGCCCAGCAGCTCCGCCGCGCCGGCGTCGGCGAGACCTGTCAGGCAGGCAGCAGCCGCAGGGCGTACATCGCGGCGCCCAGGTCGGCGAGGGTGAGCGGATCGGACAGCGAACGGCCGGTCAACTCCTCGATGCGGCGCAGCCGGTAGCGCACGGTGTTCGGGTGGACGAAGAGCCGGTCCGCGGCCTCGGCGGCCACACCGCCCGCAGCGAACCAGTGGCCCAGCGTCTGCAGCAGCCGCGCCCGCTCCGCCTCCGGCAGTTCGAGGAGCGGGCCCAGTGCGACCTCGACCAGCCGGCTCGACTCCGCCGGGGCCGCGGCCACCAGCATCACCAGCGGGCTGTCGTCGAAGCGGGTGACGCCCGGCCCCTCGCCGGGCAGCCCGGCCAATGCCAGCCGGGCGAACCGCAGCGCCTGCGGGGTCTCTCGCAGCGAGTCGAACCGGGGGCTCACGCCGACCCGGGCGCGCCGGCGGCGCAACGCCCGCAGACTCACCGTCTCCGCGTCATGGTGCCCGAGCGAGACCAGCCCGATCTGCTGGTCCGGCAGCAGCCGCCACACGGACGGCACGCCGGCACGGCGCAGCGCCGCCTCGATGCCGGGCAGTGGCTCCTGGCCGGGGTCCGGCACCGAGGCTGCCACGACCGCGTACGGGCCGCGCTCCGGCAGACCGAGCTGCCCGGCCGCCTCCCACGGCGTCGTACGATCCGCGAGGGCGCCCGTGAACAGCGCTTCGGCCAACGCCGAGCGGCGGGCCTCGCGTTGCAGCGCCAGCTCCGCGCTGGCCTCGCGGTAGGCGGCCGCCACGGCCTCCGCGTACCGGCCGAACAGGGCCCAGATCTCCGAGGAGCCGGCCACCAGCTCGGCGTCCGTCACCTCCGGGTGCCTGCGGGCCTCGTCGACCATCTCCGACCACAGCAGTTCGAAGCCGACCCGGTAGGCGTGCAGCGTGTCCGCCAGCGGAACGCCCTGCTCGGCGCGCAGCCGTCCGGTCTGCAGGGCGGCCCCCACGTCGGGCCGGGTGCCGTGGGCGAAACGCCCGAGGAGCAGATCGGCGTTGCCCTCACAGGACTCCCTGAGCGACGAGAAGGGGATGAGCGAGTCGTCCGCGTACGACTCGACCTCCGCCCGGATGCGCTCGGTCATCCGCACGCCCAGCTCCGGAAGGCGCGCAAGCAGCGCGGCGCCCACGTTCGACAACCCCATACCCGCAGCGTACGTCGCCCTGTTTGTTCCGGGGAACAACTCCGGCCCGGGCGGTCTGTAGGCGTCACCATGGACGGCCGCGAGTGCGCACGCCAGCATGCCGTGAGCGTCGGCGGCGGGACCCGCGGGCGTGGCGAGAGCATGCGTGCGAGGAGGCATCATGGCCAATCTGGCGGAATTCCTGGTGGACACGGCACGACGGCTGCCGGACCGCCCGGCGCTGCGGCTCGGGGCGGCGACCACCACCTACGCCGAGCTGGACCGGCTGAGCGCCCAGGCCGCCACGCTGCTGCGGAACGAGGGCCTGCGCACCGGCGACCGCGTGGCGCTGATGCTCCCGAACGTGCCCGAGTTCGTCGTCCTCTACTACGCCGTCCTGCGCGCCGGCGGCATCGTGGTGCCCGTGAACCCGCTGCTGAAGGAGCGCGAGACCGAGTACCACCTGCGCGACTCCGGCGCCGTGCTGCTCTGCGAGTGGCACCGGGCGCCCGGCGAGGGCGCCGCGGGCGCGGCCGCCGCGGGCGTGCGGCACATGACGGTCGAGCCGGCCGCCTTCGCCGCCGAACTCGCGCGCGTGGAGCCGGAGTACGAGGTGACCACAGCCGCCGGTGAGGACATCGCCGTACTGCTCTACACCTCCGGCACCACCGGCCGGCCCAAGGGCGCCGCGCTCACCCACGCCGGGCTCCGCCACAACACCGAGGTGAACGCCACGGAGGTGCAGCGCCTGACGTCCCAGGACGTGATCGTCGGCTGTCTGCCGCTGTTCCACATCTTCGGCCAGACCTGCACCATGAACGTCGCCGTCCGCAGCGGCGCTTCCCTCACCCTGGTCCCCCGCTTCGAGCCGCAGACCGTGCTCGACGCCATCGCCCGCGACCGGGCGACCATCTTCGAGGGCGTCCCCACCATGTACGCGGCGCTGCTCCAGCACCCGGGCGCCGCCGAGGCCGACGTGTCCAGCCTGCGCATGTGCGTCTCGGGCGGCGCCTCCCTGCCGGTGGAGATCCTGCACGGCTTCGAGCGGCGCTTCGGCTGCATGGTGCTGGAGGGCTTCGGCATGTCCGAGACCAGCCCGGTCGTCTCCTTCAACCACCCCGACCGTCCGCGCAAGCCCGGCTCCATCGGCACGCCCATCCGCGACGTGGAGGTCCGCCTGCTCGACGACGCCGGCCGGGACGTCGCACCCGGTGAGGTCGGTGAACTGGCCGTGCGCGGGCCGAACCTGATGAAGGAGTACTGGCAGCGGCCCGAGGAGACGGCCGCCACGGTCCCGGACGGCTGGCTGCGCACCGGCGACCTGGCCCGCCGGGACGAGGACGGCTATCTGTACATCGTCGACCGGAAGAAGGACCTCATCATCCGCGGCGGCTACAACGTCTATCCGCGCGAGATCGAGGAGGTGCTCCACGAGCATCCCGCCGTCGCCCTCGCCGCGGTCCTCGGCGTGCCCGACGAGCGGCTCGGCGAGGAGGTGGCCGCCGCGGTCGTCCTGCGTCCGGGAGCCGTCGCGGACCCCGAGGAGCTGCAGCAGTTCGTACGGGACCGGGTCGCCGCCTACAAGTACCCGCGGCGGCTGTGGCTGACGGACGCGCTGCCCATGGGCCCGAGCGGCAAGATACTCAAGCGGGAGATCACCGCGCCGCTCTCTTGAGCCACCGCCGAGGCAAACAGGTTGTTCACAATACTCAGTTGACGTCATGTCGTGTGTGGTCACACGCTTGTCCCATGGCACCGAACGCTGACCACACCGATCCCTTCGCACCACCGCAGCCGGAGCAGGCACGGGCCCAGCGGGTCCACGCGTCGCTGTTCCGCATCGCCGAGCGGCATGCCGCGACCGACGAGCAACGGCGCCGTCAGACGCATCCCGCGGTTCTCGCACCGCACGAGGCCGTCCGGCTCGTCACGTTCCTGCTCAGCGGGGCCGCACTGGTCGAGGACGGCGAGCCGGAGGTGGACCGGGCCGACATCACGGCCGCGCTGAGCCTCGTGCCGCTGGTGCGGGCGGAGATGGACGAACTGGAGGCCGCGCTCCTGAGGATGGCCCGGGGCCGGGGCATGACGTGGCCCGACATCGCTTTCGGCCTCGGCCTCGGCACTCCGCAGGCCGCCCGGCAGCGCTATGAACGGCTGGCCGGCCGCACCGCCGCTGACGACGAGGACGCCGGGGCCGGGTGAGGCCGTCCCCGGCGCCGTCCGTGCCGGGACGGCTGGTCGCCTTGCGTGCGGGGGACGCCTTGCGCACCACGGCCGGAATGTCGACGGCGTCGAGGGACCGCAAGCTCCCGCCCGCCACCTGTGCGGTCGTCCCACCGTCCCGGGGCACGCGCTGCAGCACCTCCTGCGCCTCGGTGATGAGGTCACTCCGCCCCGCCGCCGGTGACCGAACCCCCGGCCCTTCGGGCGCAGATGAGGAACCGGCCGCCGGCCGCCGCCCGGCGGAGCGGAAGCTGCCGGGCACTTGGTGGACCGGAGACGCCCGGCGGAGCGCCGGCTCACCGGCCGGTCAGGAGAACCGGCTCACCGGCCGGTCAGGGGAACCGGCTCACCGGCCGGTCAGGGGAACCGGCTCACCAGCCGGTCAGGGGAACCGGCTCACCAGCCCGTCAGAAGAAGGTGGTTGAGGAGCAGGGCCAGGATCGCCTGGGCGGTGAGCCAGGCCCGGGGACGGGGGAGGAGGGCACAGGACGGGAGAAGCCAGAGGGCGAAGGGGAGCCAGATGCGTTCCGTCTCCGCCTTGCTCATGCCGGACAGGTCGGCGATCAGCAGGGCGAGCAGCGCGACGGAGACCAGGAGCGCCAGCCGTGTGTCCGCGAAGGGACGGGGTGCCGGCCCGGGCAGCAGCACCGTCGTCGTCCGCCGCAGGCCCGCCGCCGTGGCGGGGCCGGTGATGACGGCGGTGCAGGCGAGATTGGCCCAGACCCAGTAGCCGTAGGGGCGAGTGCCGCCGACGCCCTGGTAGTAGCGCGTGACGAGCAGGTGGTACGCGTGCCACCAGTCGAAGCCGGCGAGCGTGAACACCACGGGGAACACGGCGAGTCCGGCGAGCAGGGGAAGCAGCAGGGTCGGGCGGTCCCGGAGTCCGGAACGGCCGAGTGCGAGGACCGCCGCGCCGATGAGCGCGAACAGCGTGAGCCCGTAGGAGAGATAGCACGTCAGGCCGAACAGGAGGCCCGAGGCCGCCGCGCAGGCGTGGGAGCCCCGCGTCAGTGCCAGCGCGAGCAGCGCCAGGGACCAGGCGGCGACGGCCGCGAAGTAGGCGTCGGCGGAGGTGCCCTGCCAGACCGCGGCCGGGGCCAGTACCAGGAACGGCGCGGCCCGGCGCGCGAGGGTCTCGTCGGTCAGCGCGCGCAGTGCGACGAGCACGGCCGCACATGCCGTCGCACCCACGGTGATGCACCACATCCCGGCCCATCCGCCGCCCCGCAGCCCGATCCGGTCCAGCAGCACGAAGGTGAGTGTGGCGGCCGGGGGATGCCCGGCGATGTGCGCCGGCCAGGGATCGGGAGTGCCGCTGACGATGTGGTGCGTGAAGTCGCGAAGAGTGGCCGGGATGTCGTGGAAGCGGCCGATGACCTGGAGGTACTCGTTGCTGGTGGTCAGCCGTACCGCAATGCCCCGGTGCCAGCCGTCGACGAGGGCGAGGGACACGATCCAGGCCACGGCGCCCGCCCAGGCCGCCGCGAGCAGCGCGCGCCAGGACAGACGGGCCGCCACGGTGGGGCCGTACGCCACGACGGCCGCCGCCACCGCCAGGGCCGCCGGGGTGCCGGGGCCGATGTGCGGGTCCCAGTCCGCGAACAGCGGCGGCCAGTTCACGAACAGGGTGTGGCGGGTGTCCTGGATGTGCCGGCCGACGATGACGGCCGCCGTCACGAGGAGGGCGGCGGCACCGGCGGCGTACAGGTCGCGGCGGAGGGCTCGGGTCACACGGGAACGCTAGGCCGGGCGAGCGGCACCCGGCCTCCGTCCGGGCCGGACGTCAGCGTTTCGTCACCGGTCGCGGACCCTTTTCCGGTGGTCTCCCGGCCTACGGTCGGGACATGCGCGACCATCCCCGGCTTCCCACCTCCCCAGGCTTCTGGCGCAGTCCGCTGCGCGGCCCCTGGTTCACCTCGGTCCTCGGCCTCGTCCTGCTCGCCGGCGTCACCGTGCTGTTCGTGACCGGCCTGGTGTCGTACGCCGCGTACAACCCGGGACTGTCCCGGGTGAACGACCAGACACCCGACAAGGGCGTCCTGGGCTTCTACCTCTTCGCGTGGCCCACCGACCCGGTGTGGTTGTACCGGCTCACCCAGGGCGTCCACGTGACGCTCGGCATCACCCTGATCCCCGTTCTGCTGGCCAAGCTGTGGTCGGTGGTGCCGAGGCTCTTCAGCCTGCCGCCGGCCCGTTCCCTGGCGCACGCCCTGGAGCGGCTCTCCCTGGTGCTTCTGGTCGGCGGCGGGCTGTTCGAGTTCACCACCGGGGTGCTCAACGTCCAGCTGGACTACGTCTTCCCAGGCTCCTTCTACCCGCTGCACTTCTACGGCGCGTGGGTGTTCTTCGCCGCGTTCGTGGCCCACGCCGCGCTCAAGACACCGGCGGCATGGCGCACCGTACGAGGGAGGCGGACACAGGAACCCAACGACCTGGTCGCCCCGCGCCCCGCGGCACCCACCGTCTCGCGGCGCGGCGCGCTGTGGCTGGTCGGTGGCGGTTCCCTGCTGCTGTTCCTGACCACGGTCGGGCAGAGCCTGGGCGGGCCCTTCCGCCGTACGGCCCTGCTCGCGCCGCACGGCACGGCCGATCCCGGTGGCGGCCCGAACGGCTTCCAGATCAACAAGACCGCCGCCTACGCAGGCATCACCGCGGCCGACACCCACGAGGACGCCTGGCGGCTCGTCGTCACCGGCCGCACCGGAACCGTCCGGCTCAGCCGTGCCCAGCTGCTCCGACTGCCGCAGCACAGCGCGTCGTTGCCGATCGCCTGCGTGGAGGGCTGGTCGACCGCCGACCAGTGGTGGCGCGGGGTGCGGCTGCGGGACCTCGCCGCGCTCGTCGGATACGACGGCGATCCGCCGGACGTGTTCGTGGAGTCCCTGCAGCGGCACGGAGCCTTCCGCCGGGCGGCCCTGCGCGCCAACCAGGTGGCCGATGAACGCTCTCTGCTCGCCCTGTACGTCAACGGCGAGGAACTGTCCCCCGACCACGGTCACCCCGCGCGGATCATCGTGCCCGCGGCGCCCGGCGTGCTCAACACCAAATGGGTGGCCCGACTGACCTTCGGAGACCTGTGATGCCGCGTCGCGTACGCCTCGGCAGTCCCTTCCAACTGCTCCTGCTGGCCTGCTCGTTCGCGCTCGCCGTGTACGCCGGGATCCGGCTGCTCGCCGGTGACTGGTTCGGGGTGGCGCTGTGGATCGTGGGTGCCGCCCTGCTGCACGACCTCGTCCTGCTGCCGCTGTACACGGCGATGGACCGGTCCGTCGTCGGGGGTCTCGGGGCGGCCGGACGGCGCGGCTGGACGCTGTACGTGCGCGTGCCGGCCATGCTGTCCGGACTGCTCCTGCTCGTCTGGTTCCCGCTGATCAGCGGGATGGTGGACATGCGCTACCGGTCGGCCACCGGGCTCTCCCCGGACGGCTTCCTCACCCGCTGGCTGCTGATCACCGCCGTGCTCTTCGGCGGCTCGGCGCTGCTGCTGGGAGTGCGGGTGCGCAGGGCGGCGAAGCACCGGCCGCCCGCCGACCACTGAGCGACGGACCGCCACCCCGCCCTGCGCGCGTACCGCAGCAGGGCCGGGGTGCCGAGGCGCGCCCAGGGGAACGGAGCGCCGGTGGCCCGGGCGGCGCCGATGGCGTCGACCACCTGGACCCGGGCGCGTTCGTCGATGTGTCCCGGCACGGTCTCGGCGATCAGCAGACCACCCGGGCGCAGCAGTGCGGCCACCCGCGCCAGCAGCGGGGAGGGTTCCCCGCCGATGCCGATGTTGCCGTCCATGAGCAGCACGGTGCCCCAGCGGCCCTCGCCGGGCAGCGGCTCGAAGACCGAGCGCCGCAGCGCCTGCCCGCCGAGCCGGAACGTGTGGTCCACCGCGGCCTCGCTGACGTCGATGCCGAGCACGGTACGGCCACGGGCGGCGAGCTCCGCCACCAGCCGGCCGGGACCGCAGCCGACGTCCAGCACGGCGCCCTCGCAGCGGTCCAGCACCGCCCGGTCCACGGCGTCCGCGCGGGCGCACCAGCGCTCGACCTCGAGCGGCAGCAGCCAGCCGTCGGTGCGGCGCAGGAACAGCGGGCCGCGGCCGCTGCGCAGGGCGGCGGAGTAGGGGTCGGCAGCCGCCCAGGCGACACGGGCGGCGGGCGGGCTGCTCATCGCGGGGTGGCCGGGGTGCAGGCGGCCAGCCGGGCGGCGAACCGGCCGTGCGGGGCCAGCGCGGCGACGGCCCGGGCGTCGGCGGCGTCGTCGACGTCCCGCAGCCGGGGCAGCTCGCGCACCCGCAGCCCGGCGGCCAGCAGCCGTTCCCGCTGCACCGCTCCGGTCACGGGCGTCGACATGGGCACGCCCCGCAGCAGCGCCGGGTCGGGCTCGGTCAGGCCCAGGGCCCAGAAGCCGCCGTCCTCGGCCGGGCCCAGCCAGGCCTCGCAGTCCGCGAAGTCCACGGTGAGCAGCTCCGGGGTGACCTGAGGGGTGTCCATGCCGATCAGCAGGGCCGGGCCTGTGCAGTGCGCGAAGGCGTCCGCCAGCCGCTCGTCCAGGCCGCCCGCGCACTGCGGCAGCACCTCGAACCCCGGCGGCAGCCAGGACCCTGGTGCCCCGTCGAGGACGAGGACCCGCCGGGCGGCGGGAGCCGCCGCCACGGCGCGCAGGGTGTCCGTGAGCGCCGCCTCCGCGAGAGACGCCGCCTCCGCGGGGGTGAACGGCGGGGTGAGCCGGGTCTTGACCCGCCCGGGCAGCGGTTCCTTGGCGATGACGAGCAGCGTGGTCACCGTACGAGCCCCCCGTCCGCCGGCACCTCGGCCAGCACGCGGCTCATGTCCCGCACCGCCTGCCAGGTGCCGCGCCATGTGCCCGTCACCTTGGAGGCTCCCGTGCGCGGGCGGTAGGGCACGTCGTGTTCGGCGATGTGCCAGCCGGCGTCGGCCGCACGCACCACCATCTGCAGCGGATAGCCGCTGCGCCGGTCGGTGAGAGCGAGGGCGAGCAACGGCTCGCGGCGGGCGGCGCGCAGCGGGCCCAGGTCGTGCAGGCGCAGCCCGGTACGGCGGCGCAGCATCCGGGCCAGCGCGAGGTTGCCCGCACGGGCGTGCGCGGGCCAGGCGCCCCGCCCCTCGGGGCGCCGCCGGCCGAGCACCAGGTCGGCCGCGCCGTCCCGGATCTCCCGTACGAAGGGCACGAGCAACGCCGGGTCGAGGGAGGCGTCGCAGTCGCAGAAGCACACGACGTCGCTGGTGGCCGCGGTCAGACCGGCGTGGCAGGCGGCGCCGAAGCCGCGCCGCGGCTCGTGCACCACCGTCGCGCCGAGCGCGCGGGCGATGTCGGCGGAGCCGTCGGTGGAACCGTTGTCGACGACGAGGGCGCGCCAGCCGGCCGGGATCCGGCCGAGCACCCAGGGCAGGGCCTCGGCCTCGTCCAGGCAGGGCAGCACCACGTCGACGTCCGTGGAAGTGGTCGTCACGGGTTTCACCCTACGAACGGCAATCGGGCATATCGGACTCATGGTCCTTACGAAACGCGGACGCCCGGCCCGCGGCCCCGCGACGGCGGCCGGGCGGTGCGAGGCTGGAGGCATGCAATCGCTGTACGAGCCCCAAGGGGCCGAAGCCGCAGGCGAGACGGCCCGGATCCTGGTCGTGGACGACGATCCGACCGTCGCCGAGGTCGTCACCGGATATCTGCACCGCGCCGGCTATCTGGTCGACCGCGCCGACGACGGCCCGACCGCCCTCACCCGTGCCGCCGCGCACCGGCCCGACCTCGTGGTGCTCGACCTGATGCTGCCCGGCATGGACGGCCTGGAGGTGTGCCGCCGGATGCGGGCCCGCGGGCCCGTGCCGGTCATCATGCTCACCGCCCGCGGCGACGAGGACGACCGCATCCTGGGCCTGGAGGTCGGCGCCGACGACTACGTCACCAAGCCCTTCAGCCCCCGCGAACTCGTTCTGCGCGTGGAGTCGGTGCTGCGCCGCAGCCGCCCGGCCGTCACCGGACACCGGCTCGCCGCGGCCGGACTCCGCGTCGACCCCGACGCCCGCAGGGCGACCAAGAACGGCAGTGAACTCGCCTTGACACTCCGGGAGTTCGACCTGCTCGCCTTCTTCCTGCGGCACCCCGGACGGGCGTACAGCCGCGAGGACCTGATGCGCGAGGTCTGGGGCTGGGACTTCGGCGATCTGTCGACCGTGACCGTCCATGTGCGCCGGCTGCGGGGCAAGGTCGAGGACGACCCGGCCCGGCCCCGCCTGATCCAGACCGTCTGGGGCGTGGGCTACCGCTTCGAGCCCGGCGGGGCGGTGCGCTGACCATGCGTGACACCCTCCTCATCGCCCTCTACGCCTTCGCCGGCGCCGCCGCCGCGGGGGTCACGGGAGCGGGCGTGCTGCGCCTCATCCGGCGCCGCTCGCTCACCGCCTCCCTCGCCGTGGTGGCGGCGGTCGGCGTCGTCGCGATGCTCGCCGGGACGCTCGCCGTCGCGTGGGCCATGTTCCTGTCCCCGCACGACCTGACCGTGGTCACCACCGTCGTCGCGATGGCGGCCGTGGTCTCCCTGGCCACCGCCCTGCTCCTCGGCCGCTGGGTGGTCGCCCGCAGCCGCGAACTGGCCGACGCCGCCCGCTCCTTCGGCGATGCCGGCGCCTTCGCCGCCCCGCACGGCCCGGCCACCGCCGAACTGGACGCCCTCGGACGCGAGCTGGCCACCACCAGCGCGCGGCTCGCCGAATCCCGGGAACGCGAGCGGGCGTTGGAGAAGTCCCGGCGCGAGCTGGTCGCCTGGATCTCGCACGACCTGCGCACCCCGCTGGCCGGACTGCGCGCCATGTCGGAGGCGCTGGAGGACGGCGTGGCCGCCGACCCCGACCGGTACCTCAAGCAGATGCGCACCGAGGTCGAACGTCTCAACGACATGGTCGGCGACCTCTTCGAACTCTCCCGGATCCACGCGGGCACCCTCCCGCTGAGCCCTTCCCGGATCTCCCTGTACGACCTGGTCGGCGACGCACTGGCGGGCGCCGACCCGCTCGCCCGGGAACACGGCGTACGGCTGGTGGGCGACCGGGTCGAGCCTGTGCCGGTGGAGGTGGACGGCAAGGAGATGACCCGGGTGCTCGGCAACCTCCTGGTCAACGCCATCCGCCGGACCCCTCCCGACGGCACCGTCGCGGTCGCCGCCGAGCGCACCGGCGACGGCGTGGTGCTGTCCGTGACCGACGGCTGCGGCGGCATCCCCGAGGAGGACCTGCCGCGCGTCTTCGACACGGGCTGGCGCGGCACCGACGCGCGGACCCCGCCGGCCGGGGCGGGGCTGGGGCTGGCGATCGTACGGGGCATCGTCGAGGCCCATCAGGGCCGGGCGACCGTCCGCAACATCCCGGGCGGCTGCCGCTTCGAGGTGACCCTGCCGACGGCCGAGGGGTGAGCCGTCACTTCTCCGGGCGGCAGACGATGTCCGTCGGGGACACGCTCCGGCAGGTGACGCCGCTTCCGGGCCCGATGATGCGGGAGAGGAGCGGCGCGATGTCCTTTTCGCAGGAGATCCCCGTGCCCTCCTCCGTGTCCTCGTTCGCGTGCCGGCACACCTTGTCGACGACGGTGCCGCTGTCGATCTTCGGGCCGGGGGGCGGCGTGTCCGCAAAGGCCGTCGGGGCGAGGAGGCCCAGGCCGAGCACCGGTGCGGTGATCAGCGCTGCGACCCGGGCGCGGGTCGGCCTCGGGATCCGTCGCGACATGGCTGTCCTTTCGACTGGTTGAACGGGTTGAACCGGTTGAACTGGTGGAACTGGTGGAACTGATTGGACTGGTTGATCCGCATTCCGTGCGGAGCAACGCCATGATCGACGGCGACGCCGTCCTGCAGGTGTGGACACGCTCAGTGCGTTCGCGTGAACTCCTGCATTCCCTCCGTGAAGCCCACCTCCGGCTTCCAGCCGAGTTCCGCGCGCAGCCGGGAGGAGTCCGCCGTGATGTGGCGGACGTCGCCCAGGCGGTACTCGCCGGTGACGACCGGGTCCGGACCACCGTGAGCGGCGGACAGGGCCCGGGCCAGGTCGCCGACCGTGCGCGGCTCGCCGCTGCCGGTGTTGTACGCCGTGAGGGTTCCCGGGCGCGGCCCGGCCTCCATCGCGATGACGTTGGCCGCGGCCACGTCCCGTACGTGGACGAAGTCGCGCCGTTGCCGGCCGTCCTCGAACACCCGCGGAGCGTCGCCGCGTCGGAGGGCCGAGCGGAAGAAGGAGGCGACGCCGGCGTAAGGGGTGTCGCGGGGCATTCCCGGCCCGTACACGTTGTGGTAGCGCAACGAGATCGCCGTACCGTCCGTGGCCCGGGCCCAGGCGGCCGAGAGGTGCTCCTGGGCGAGCTTGGTGGCGGCGTAGACGTTGCGCGGGTCCGGCGCGGCGTCCTCGGTGACCAGGCCCGGCGTGAGGGATGCGCCGCACCGCGGGCAACATGGCTCGAAACGGCCCGACTCGAGGTCGGCCGCGGCTCGCGGCCCGGGGCGTACGACACCGTGCGCGGGGCAGTCGTAGCGGCCCTCTCCGTACACCACCATCGACCCGGCCAGCACCAGCCGCCGTACGCCCGCCTCGGCCATCGCGGCGAGCAGCACGGCGGTGCCCAGGTCGTTGCGGGAGACGTACTCGGCCGCGTCCATGACGCCGTTGCCGAGACCCACCATGGCCGCCTGGTGGCAGACCGCGTCCACGCCGGACAGGGCGCGGGCGACCGCACCCGGGTTGCGCACGTCCGCACCCGGCTCGTCCCGGACGTCGTACACCAGTGGCTCGTGCCCGCCGGCCCGCAGGGCCTCGACGACATGGGATCCGATGAAACCGGCACCGCCGGTGACCAGTACACGCATACGGTCACGCTAACTGCGGACGGCTCCGGGGCCGGGCGACGCGGGCACCGCGTCACGACTCCGTAAGAGCTTCCGCGCCGGCCGCGGTGCGGCACGCCACGGGTTTCACCGGTGGACGCGGCGGGTGACGCCCACGGTCAGTCCCGTGGCCGAGCTCGAGTCGCTCTCGCATCTCCGCGATCTCGGGGTGCGATGACATTCCCGTGGAGTGCTGCGGATACGACGCGAACGGGGTCTTCGCCCGTCCAGCGAGGAGGGGCACGTACCTGCCGTGTCGCCCGTGTTCAAGGATCTCTGTCAACAACGTTGACGGCGCGATGCGCCACCCTCACATTACCTATCAGTAGAAACCAGCGGTAATCCCGCGCCCCGGCACTTCACGGCCGTCGTCATGCGTGCGGCCCCACGTCCACGCCCTGACGGCCGGCACCTCCCCTTGCTCTGAGCCGCAGCATTCTCGCGCACCGGCACACGGGCCGGCACCGCCATGCCCGCCCGCCCGGCGTCCCCCCATCCCGAGAAGAGGGAGCACATGCCCATGCCCATGCCCATGCCTGCCCTGCGCCGTGCCATCGCCGCGACGTCCGCACTCGCCGGCGCGCTGGCCCTCGGCCTCACAGCCACACCCGCCCAGGCCTCCGGGCCCGTGAACTACGCAGCCCTCGGCGACAGTTACAGCGCCGCCTCGGGCGTGCTTCCCGTCGACGCGAGCAATCTGATCTGCCTGCGCTCCACGGCCGACTACCCCCATGTCATCGCCGCCCGCACCGGCGCCCGGTTGACCGACGTCACCTGCGGAGCCGCGCAGGCCAAGGACTTCACCGAGTCCCAGTACCCGGGCCTGGACCCGCAGACCGACGCGGTCACCGCGGACACCGGCCTGGTGACGCTGACCATCGGCGGCAACGACAACGGCACCTTCATCAACGCCATGCTCGCCTGCGGTACCGCCGGCATCCTCAGCGGAGGCCAGGGCAGCCCCTGCAAGGACATGTACGGCACCTCCTTCGACGACACGATCGACAGCAAGACCTACCCCGCGCTGAAGACAGCGCTGCGCGCCGTCCGGGCCAAGGCGCCGGGCGCGCGTGTGGCGGTGCTCGGCTACCCGTGGATCGCGCCGGCCCAGGCCGACCCGTCGTGCTTCGCCAGCCTGCCGATCGCCTCCGGTGACGTGCCGTACCTGCACGCGATGCAGGCCCACCTCAACGCCGTCGTCCAGCGCGCCGCCGAGGAGGCGGGGGCCACCTACGTGGACTTCTCCCAGGTGTCCGAGGGCCACGACGCCTGCCAGGCCGTGGGCACCCGGTGGATCGAGCCGCTCCTCTTCGGGCAGAACATCGTCCCGGTCCACCCCAACGCCCTCGGCGAGCAGCGCATGGCCGAGCGCACCCTGAGCGTGCTCGGTCTCGGACGGACCGTGGCGGCGTGCGAGCCAGTGCGGTGGTCAAGGACCGCGTCCCCTTCTCGACCAGAGGGAAGGGGTCCCGGCT
>NZ_JBEYYJ010000041.1:0-69285 GCF_040645475.1 Streptomyces sp. NPDC046759
CCCGGTGACTACCTCATCGGCGAGAAGATCAACATCAACGGCGACGGCACCCCGCTGCGCTACATGGACAAGCCCAGCAAGGACGGCGGCTCGGCCGACAGCTGGTACTCGGGCGTCGGCAACCTCGACGTGCACTACTCCTCGGGCCCGGCGAACCACATGTTCTACCTGCTGTCGGAGGGCAGCGGCACCAAGGTCATCAACGGCGTGACCTACAACAGCCCGACCTCCGACGGCGTCGCCGTCACCGGCATCGGCCGCGCCGCCGCGCTGCAGATCTGGTACAAGGCGCTGACGAGCTACATGACGTCGAGCACCGACTACGCCGGCGCCCGCACCGCCGCCCTGAACGCGGCCACCGCGCTGTACGGCGCCAACTCAGCCCAGTACGCAGGAGTCGCCAACGCCTTCGCCGGCATCAACGTCGGCAGCCATGTCACCCCGCCGGGCAACGGGGTGACGGTCACCAACCCGGGCAACCAGACCTCCACCGTCGGTACCGCCGTCAGCCTCCAGGTGCAGGCGAGCAGCACCAACAGCGGCGCCCTGACGTACAGCGCCTCCGGACTGCCGGCCGGCCTGTCCATCAACGGCTCCACCGGCCTGATCACCGGTACACCGACCACGGCGGGGACGTACAGCACCACCGTGACGGTGACCGACTCCACCGGCGCCACCGGTACCGCGAGCTTCAGCTGGACCGTCAACCCCAGTGGCGGCGGCGGTTGCACCTCGGCCCAGCTGCTGAGCAACCCCGGCTTCGAGTCCGGCAGCAGCGGTTGGAGCGCCACCAGCGGCGTCATCACCACCGACAGCGGTGAGGCGGCCCACAGCGGCTCCTACAAGGCCTGGCTGGACGGCTACGGCACCTCGCACACCGACACCCTGTCCCAGTCGGTGACGATCCCCGCGGGCTGCAAGGCGACCCTGACCTTCTACCTGCACATCGACACCTCGGAGACGACCACCAGCACCCAGTACGACAAGCTGACGGTCACGGCCGGTTCGAAGACCCTCGCGACCTACTCGAACCTGAACAAGGCCTCCGGCTACAGCCAGAAGTCCTTCGACCTGTCCTCGCTGGCGGGTCAGACGGTCACGCTGAAGTTCAACGGCGTGGAGGACTCCTCGCTCCAGACCAGCTTCGTCGTGGACGACACCGCCCTGACGACCGGCTGAGTCACCACCGTTCCGCGGCCCCGCACCAAGAGCGGTGCGGGGCCGCTGCATGTCAGCCGAGCGGATCGAGCGTCAGGTAGGCCTGCTGCGGGCTGCCGTCGTGCACCAGCGACTCCTGGTTGCCGACGTCGTCGAAGGCGAACGCGTAGGCCTTGCCGTCCGCCATCTGCGCATGCACGGCACGCGCGTACTGGTTCGTCACCGGATCCCGGTAGAAACCGGACGTCGTGGTGTCCGGCTGGTTGGGGTTGGTCAGCAGGGTGGAGCGGTTGAAACCGGCGCACAGCGTCCGGGAGATGGGCCCGCGGACGTTGTCGTTGGGGGCGTCGAGCAGCTTGTGGCAGCCGAAGACGCTGTCCGCGTCGGGCTTTTGGAAGCTGGTGACGACGGCGCCCGAGGCATTGGTGAAGTTCATGACGCCGCCCGAGACCCGGCCGTAGTACCGGGTGTTCGGCTGGTCGGCGAACGGCGTGACCGTCAGCGTCGAGGTCGTGTACTTCTGCCAGACCCGGTTGACGTAGTCGTCCATGACGTTCGCCGGCAGGGCCCCGGTCTCCACGCCGTACAGCGGCGAGAGCGCCCGCAGCTCCGTGCCGTCGGAGCGGGTCTGGATCAGCCCGGACCAGCCGCCCGACTGGCTCCGCAGTGCGTTGAAGAAACCCGTGTAGCCGCCGGGCTTCAGATGCCCCGTGCTGCTCACGCTGCCGTCGGAGCGCTGCACCCCGACCGCGTACGGCGCCGAGAACATGTCCACCTGGGTGCTGTTCAGCCACAGCCCGGAGTCGTTGAGGGTGTACTCGGACCAGTTGAACAGGATGTTCCGGTTGGGGTCGGAGGGATTCTGCACGGCCGGCTGCACCAGGCCGCCGGTGGTCAGCCGGAAGTCGAGCTTCTGACCGTAGGAGAAGTAGATCCGGCCGGAGAACTTCGGTATCCGGATCGTCTTCGACTGCCCGGCGGCCGGGCCCTCGATCGCCGCGTCCGGAGCGGGCGTCGGCGGGTTCCCGCCGGCGGGCCAGGCGTGGAAGACGCCGCCCGCGTCGGCCCAGCCCTGCTGCCCGGAGGACAGCTGGGTGCCCAGGTCGTAGACGTAGACCGGTCCGGAACGGCCCGAGTTGTTGGTGATCTTCAGCGGGACGGTGTCGGGCACGGCGGCGCCGGCACGGTCCGGGGCGCCGACGGCGAGGAACCCGCCGACCAGGGTCGCTGCGGCCGCCAGGGGCAGCGCGGTGCGCGTGCGTGTGTGAAGCACTCTCCTACCTCCGTGTGGGGTCGGGGTCGTACGGATGGTGGTCCGTACCTGGTTGAGAGCGCTCTCAGCGTGGTGCTGTGGGGGGTACATGTCAATGAGTTGAACGGGAAACGGCCCGGCGCCGGCCGAACGGCGGGGCGCCGGGCCGCCGTTGGCCCGGCGACGACTCGTCGTCAGAACGTCCGCTCGAGCAGGCCGAGCAGGGCGGCCCAGTGCCGCTCGTCGGCCTCCTTGTCGTACGCGGGGGTGTCCGCCTGCGTGTAACCGTGGTGGGCGCCCGGATAGACCTCGCAGGTGTGCCGCACCCCGGCCTTGGTCAGGGCCTCCTCGAAGCGCGCGATCTGCTCGGGGGGCAGCGAGGGATCGTCGTCGGCGTGCCCGAAGTACAGCTCCGCGGTGATGCTCGGGGCACCCAGGTGCGGGCTGGTCCGGGCGTCGGTGGCGAGACCGCCGCCGTGGAATCCGGCCGCCGCGGCGACCCGGTCGGAGTGCGCGGCCGCGGTCCACAGAGCGAGCCGGGCGCCCATGCAGTAGCCGGTCAGGGCGACCGGCCCGTCGGCGACCAGCGGGCTGTCCGCGAGCCAGCCCAGATAAGCGCGGGAGTCCCGCTCGACCTGGTCCGGCGTCAGCGAGCCCACCGTCGGGCCGAGCCGCTCCCAGATGGTGGGGTCGGCGCCCGGGTCGATGAACTCGGGCAGGTCGAAGACCGGGGTCCGGCCCAGGCGGTAGAACACGTTCGGCACGAGCACGGTGTAGCCGGCGCCGGCCAGCCGGTCGGCCATCGAGCGCAGGTGCGGCCGCAGTCCGTAGGCGTCCTGGTAGAACAGCACGCCCGGACGCGGGCGGCCGTCGGCGGGATGGGCGAGGTAGGCGTCGGCGACGCCGTCCCCGGTGCGGACGTCGACATCGTTTCCCTGGACACCGGTCATGGTGAGCAGACCCTCCCTCGGGGAATCGGCGTCGGGCGGGGGATCGTCCGCGACGCCACGGATACGCCCCATGCTGTCACGCAAGATCCGTAAGCCCGCGCCCGGTGCCACATGCGCTCACTCGAACCGGCTGGTGTCTCCCGCACCGCGCCGTACGATCTCCGCCTCGCCGCCGGAGAAGTCCACGACCGTCGTCGGCTCGGTGCCGCAGTCGCCGGAGTCCACCACGGCGTCGACCGCGTGGTCGAGCCGGTCCTTGATCTCCCAGCCCTGCGTGAGCGGCTCCTCCTCGTTGGGCAGCAGGAGCGTGCTGGACAGCAGCGGCTCGCCCAGCTCCGCCAGCAGTGCCTGGGTGACCACGTGGTCCGGGATGCGCAC
This sequence comes from Streptomyces sp. NPDC046759, assembly GCF_040645475.1. Classification (NCBI taxonomy): domain Bacteria; kingdom Bacillati; phylum Actinomycetota; class Actinomycetes; order Kitasatosporales; family Streptomycetaceae; genus Streptomyces; species Streptomyces sp. NPDC046759. Next base: position 3,739 of record NZ_JBEYYJ010000041.1, read on the forward strand.
GCCCACGGTCTTCTTCTTCGGGTGCAGCAGCTTGCGCGGCACCTCCCGGGTGGCCGGGAGGATGAAGGTGTAGTTGCCGGGCGTGGACGCCTTCACGGCCCGGAAGACGTCGTTGTCCACCCGCACGAACTGGCCGAGCTGCGCGAAGTCCCGGCACATCAGCGTGAAGTGGTGCCGGTCGTCCAGATGGCGGATCGCACGGATCCGGTCCATGCCGTCCCGGCTGCCCAGCCGGCAGCCCAGCGCGTAACAGGAGTCGGTCGGGTATGCGATGAGCGCTTCCGCGCGGATCGCGTCGGCGATCTGCGCGATGCTGCGCGGCTGCGGGTTCTCGGGGTGCACGTCGAAGTACTTCGCCACCCGTCGAGCTTATGCCGTCGGCGGCCGACGGTCGCGCACCACCGGGTCGCCCGGGTGAAGCCCCCGCATCCGCCGGTGCTCGTCATGGCCCTTTTCCCACGCTCCACCTGAGCCCGGCGAGTACTTCCCGGATTCCGGGGCAAGCGACCCGTGAGCGGTCCTGGGCCTCCCCCCCGGCCCCGGACGCGGCGTCTCCGCCGGCGGTCCACACCCCCCCGGGCCGCCGGCGGAGCCATGTCCGGCGCGGGAGACGACGCGTCGGGAGCAACTGCTGGGACGTGAAAGCCCGTTGCGGGTTCGGGGTCAGCGCCTTGAAGGACCCGGGATCCAGGTGCTGACTTCCGGCCCGTCATCCTCTTGTCGGCGACCCCGCACGAGCGGACGCGACTCGGTTGTACCGGCGTCCGGATGCGAACGGTGGCGCCGGGTATGCGCGCCTCGCGCGTCACCTGCCGCGCCGCGGTGTCGACGTGCCGTGCCACGCCGGGTTGAGGGGACGGACGGCCGGTCGCGGGGCAGTCCGGCTCGGCGAGCCGGCGGCGGAGACGGCCGGGTGCGGGAGCCCGTGCCGCCCATACGGGCCCGGTGGCGCCGGGTGCCGTCAGCGTTCCCACCGCGACGGCGACGGCGGCCCCCCCTCAGTCCCACCGCGCCCTTGGGACGCCCGGCCACCGGGGAGGTCGGCGGGATGTTTGTCCGACAGGCGGAAGACCCCGTTCGGGCGATGGCCTCACCCGACCCGGTGAGCGGAGGGGGCGGGCCGTACCGGCGACGGGCCACGGGCGTTGCCCCGGCATGAACCGCTTGGACCCGGCGAACCGCCTGGATTGGCTGGACCGGATCGACCGGCTGGACCGGATGCGCCGGATGCGCCGCCTGGCGCAGGTGGACCGGGCGAGCGAGCCGATCTATGCCCGGCTCGTCGCGGAGTGGCAGGCGCAGGGACGGGCCGTGCCGGAACCGGACGGACTGCGCGCCACCGTTCCCGGTCCGGCCCCGGCGACGCGTTCGGTGCGCGGGCGGGCCTGAACCGTCACTGCCCGTACAGCGGCGCGAGAACGGCGAGGGTGCCGTTGGCCTGGCGCAGTGCCTCCTCGAGGGCGCCGGGCGAGTGGAGCCTGCCCGTACCGTCCGGCGGCATGAGCCACTCGAGGGAACGCGCGGGCCGATAGGGCGGCGGTACGGCGACCCAGGCACCCTTCGTCGCGTACCGCAGGCCGGAGCCCACCCAGCCCTCGCACGGGTCCGGCGGCAGGAAGAACCCGACCCGGCCCGCCGCCGTGTCGACCAGCGTCGGCCCGGGCAGGGGCAGCCCGGGCCGCCACAGCAGGTCCAGCGTGAGCAGGCCCAGCCGTTCTGGGACGCTCAGCACGTCCCAGAAACGGCCCGCCTCCAGCAGTGCGACGCCCTCACCGTGATCCCACTTCCATTTGCAGGAGCGCGGGTCGGCAGCCGCGGCGGCGAGCCATTCCACGCCCCGCATCCACATCGTGTTCGTCATGCACTGCTCCGGGTGTCCTCGCTCGCCCGCGACGGCGGCATATGCATGCTCGTAGATATTTCTACGTGGCGGAAGGGGTGGCGAACCCTGGCGTTTCAGCCGGGATGTTCGAACTCCGGCTGCCGGTTCGTCATGCGGCGGAAGGGCGGGCGTCACTCCCACGGTGGCGGTGGACCCAGAGGACACTCGATTCTATCGCCATGACAATTGATTCATGCGTCGACTCTTGAGTGAGGCACTGCATCGATCGTATGGTCACGTCATCCGCCATAGTCTGCAGTGAGGCACCCATGGACCGCACGCGTCTGCACGCCCTGCTGGCCCGCGAGAGCGCCGAGGCCGAGCGCCGCAACCCGCGCTCGCGCGCGGCCTATGCCGGGGCCGGTCATCTCTTCGGCCGGGTCCCGATGACCTGGATGAACAAGACGGCCGGTGCCTTCCCCCGCTATCTGGCCGGTGCGCGCGGAGCCCGGGTCACCGATGTGGACGGGCACGAGTACATCGACTTCTGCCTCGGCGACACGGGTGCGATGGCCGGTCACTCACCCGCCCCGGTCACCGAGGCGGTGCAGCGGCGGTTCACCGAGCTGGGCGGGGCCACGGCGATGCTGCCCACGGAGGACGCCGAGTGGGTGGGCGCCGAGCTGACCCGCCGGTTCGGCCTGGCGCGCTGGAGCTTCTCGCTGACCGCGACCGACGCCAACCGCTGGGCGATCCGCCTCGCCCGGGCCGTCACCGGACGCCCGAAGATCCTCGTGAACAGCTACTGCTACCACGGCAGCGTCGACGAGTCGCTGATCGTGGTGGGCCCGGACGGCGCGGGCACCGCCCGCCCCGGCAACGTCGGCGCCCCGTGCGACGTCACACTGACCAGCCGGGTGGCGGAGTTCAACGACCTGGCCGGCCTGGAACGCGAGCTGGCCCACGGTGACGTCGCCGCCGTCCTGATGGAACCCGCGCTCACCAACATCGGCATCGTCCTGCCCGAGCCCGGCCATCTCGCCGGCGTCCGCGAGCTGACCAGGCGGTACGGCAGCCTGCTCATCAACGACGAGACCCACACCTTCTCCGCCGGACCCGGCGGCTGCACGGCGGCCTGGGACCTCGAGCCCGACCTGCTGACCATCGGCAAGGCGATCGGCGGCGGCATCCCGGCCGGCGCCTATGGGCTCTGCGCGGAACTCGCCGAACGACTGCTGGCCCGCACCGACCTGGACCTGGTCGACATGGGCGGCGTGGGCGGCACCCTGGCCGGCAACCCGCTGTCGGTCGCCGCGATGCGGGCCACCCTCGAACATGTCCTCACCGACGAGGCGTTCGCCCGCATGAGCAAGCTCTCCGAGCGTTTCGAGGCGGGTGTCCGGGCGGGCATCGAGGCGCACCGGCTGCCCTGGTCCGTGAGCCGGCTCGGCGCCCGCACCGAGTACCGTTTCACCACCCCGGCGCCGCGCAACGGCACCGAGTCCGCGACCGCCTCCGACCCGGAGCTGGAGGACTTCCTGCACCTCTACCTCGCCAACCGGGGCATCCTGCTGACCCCGTTCCACAACATGGCACTCATGTGCCCCGACACCACCGAACGGGACGTCGACACCCACACCGAGGTCTTCGCCGCCGCCCTCGCCGAACTGGCGGGCTGAGACCCGCGGCCGGTCCGGGAGCGGGCCGGCGCCGCACACGAAAGGACACGCGTGGACGAGATCGACCGGGCCATCCTGCGCGAGCTGCAGACCGACGGACGTATCGCCTACGCCGACCTCGGCCCGAGGGTCGGCCTGTCCGCCTCGGCGGCCCGGCAGCGGCTGCAGCGCCTGCTGGACTCCAAGACCGTCCAGGTGGTCGGGGTCACCGACCCGATGGCCATGGGCGGTCAGGCCATGGCCCTGCTCGGCATCGGCGTGGACGGCGACCCCCGCACCGTCGCCGACTTCCTCGCCGAACGTCCGGAGGTCGTCTACTCCGTGCTGACCTCAGGCGGATTCGACCTGTTCGCCGAGGTGGTCGCCCCCGGCCCGAAGGCGCTGCTGGACTTCGTCAACGACGTGGTACGTCCCCTGGACGGCGTCCGCGAGATCCAGTCCTTTCCCTACTTCGGCATCCACACCCACCGCTTCCTGTGGGACGTGGGCTGACCGGCGCTGCCGTCAGGGACCCGGTGGCCGCGGCGCCAGGACCAGCATGCTGACGTCGTCCCGGATGTCGTACGCATGCCGTACGAGATCCGCCCAGACCGCCGAGGGGAGCTCGGTGGACGCCGTACCGGACAGGTCGGCCAGCCGCGCGCGGAGCGGGTAGAAGGCGTCGTCGGCGCCCCGAGCCTCCCACACCCCGTCTGAGGCCAGAAACAGCCGGTCGCCCGGCCCGAGCGTCACCGTCACCCCCTTCGGCGTGTCGGCGTCGAGCAGACCGAGTCCCAGCGGCGGTCCCGGTACGACCGTCACCTCCACGGCCTGCCGCTCCTGCAGCAGCACCGGGGCCGGATGGCCGCAGGCCACCACCCGTACCGCACGCCCGTCGGGCGAGAACTCCATCAGAACCCCGGTGGCGAACAGCTCGGCGTGCCGTGTGCCCGCCGAGTCCACCGCGAGCCTGCGGTCCATCCGCGCGGCGACCGACTCCAGATCCGGCTGGTCCAGCACCGCCTCCCGGAAGGCACCCAGCAACGTCACCACCGTCGAGACCGCCGACAGCCCGTGCCCCTGGACGTCCCCCATCACCGCGCGCACCCCGTAGGGGCCGTCCCGGACGTCGTAGAAGTCCCCGCCCACCAGCGTCCCGTCCTGCGCGGCCCGGTAGAAGCCCCAGCAGCCCACGCTGCCGACCCGCTCCGGCAGCGGCGGCATCACGGCCCGCTGCACGGCCTCGCCGATCGCCCGCTCGGTGTCCAGCTGGGCGTCCCGACGAGTGCGCACGTACGACACGAACACACTCAGGGCGGCCACGAACACGATCGTCAGCAGATCGGTGTTGCCGGGGCGGTTCAGATGCGTGGCCGGCACGTTCAGCACCACAACGACCCCCAGTCCGAGCGTCCCGGTCGCGAGTGGGCCGTACGACAGCACCGCCAGCGGCGGGATCGCCCCCAGCACGAAACCGGCGTCCTGCGCGTCCGGAGTGATCACCGTGGCCACGGTGACGCCCACCAGGAGCAGCACGGGCAGCACCCGCACCCACCACGGCGGCGGCGCGCCCCGCAGCCAGCCGCGATCCTCCAGGTCCCGACGCGACGACCCGCCGCGCACCGATCTCACAACCCCAAGCTACGCCGCCCTCGGCACCCGAGCCTCCCGCCCGGGACTCCGGTACCGCGGGGCGGCACTGCGTGAAGTCCGCCCGGCCCGCGGCTGTGCGCCCGTGGGCCGGGCCGGCAGTCGTGCCCGCGTGGGCCTCCGCACGTCGGACGGCGGGCTCCGCGGCCGGCTCATCGGTGGGGCGACCCGGACGGGAGGGCGAGTACGGCCATGAGCGAGGTGCTGGGCAGTCAGCCCGGCTCAGCTGCCGCCGACCCTCGCCCCGCAGGCCCGGCGTACCGTCCCGGCAGATCGGCCAGGGCAAGGGGACACGCCCATGGATCCTCGGCCGTGACGCCCGCCTGCGCCTGCTGTTCGGCGAGCAGTGCCACGACTCCGGCAGGCGCCCTTCGCTCTCGCCCCCGGCGGCGGCAAGCCGGACGTCGGCCCGGGCGGCGGCCGGAACCCGGCCGTCGCCGGGAAGGCCCTCGAACGTCTCGCCACCGGCACCGCCGGTAGGCGCGGGCCGGAGCGCGCCGTCGCCGGGAAGGCCCTCGAACGTCTCGCCACCGACACCGCCGGTAGGCGCGGGCCGGAGCGCGCCGTCGCCCGCTGTGGCCCGGTCCGGCAGCCGGGTCCTAATCCGTGCCGGCCGCCAGGCGGGCCTCCGCCGTCGCCAGGATCTCGGTGACGCGGAGCCCGAAGGCGGCGTCGCAGGCGTGCGGGCGGCCGCGTCGGGCCGCCGCCAGCAGGGCGTCGGTGGCGCGGGTGAGCGCGGGGATCGCCCCTTCGGAACTCCCCGGCATCGACGCCACGCCCGCCTCGCCCCGCAGTTCCACATCGGCCCCGGCCGCCGCGGGCGGAGCCGTCAGGCTCAGCGTGAGGGTGCTCGACGCGCCGGTGGCGTGGTCGAGCACCAGATGCACCGTGTCGGCGGGTCCGTGCGCCGCCGCCACGACCTGCCGCACGTCGCCGAGCACGGGCAGCAGGACCGACAGGGCGTGCGGGCCGACGTCCCACAGCGCGCCTTTCTCCCGCCGCCACGGCGAGGCCGCGAACGGGCTGTCGGAGGTGAACACGGCCCCCAACCACTGCGCCCGGGCCGTGAACCAGCCCGCCACGGCGGCCTGTTCCTCGATCCAGGCGTCCGGCTCCTTCTGGAAGCGTGCCGTGAAGAACACCACCGAGGCCACCCCGGCCCGCTCCACCGCGTCCACGACGGCCCGCCCCTCGGCCACCGATACCGCGAGCGGCTTGTCCAGCAGCAGATGACGGCCCGCCCGGGCCGCCCGCACCGCCAACTCGGCCTGCACGGACGGCGGCAGCGCCACTGCCACCGCGTCCACGTCGGCGAGCAGCGCGTCCACGTCGCCGTAGGCGGGGACGCCGTACTGCTCGGCCAGCTGCGTGGCCGCCCCGGGCCGGCGGCCCCAGACCCCGGCGAACTGAGCACCGGGGTGCCCGGCGAGGGCGGGTGCGTACGCCGCTCGGGCCCAAGGACCCGTTCCCAGCAGTCCGATGCGCATATGGCGTTCCTTTCTCCGAGCCGATCCCCGCACCCTCAAGAGGCTGCGCTCCGGTCACCCTCCGCACACCTGCCGTCCGGAACCCCGTCCCCGGCAAGCCACTTGGCGATCGTGGCCGCGATGGGCTGACCCGTGTCCATCTCCACGAACCCGAACTGACCCGACTGGTTGCACTCGAGGAACCACCAGATCCCGTCCGCGTCCTCCGCGAAGTCGAATGCGCCGTAGGCCAGTTCCGCGCCCTTCAGGTACCGCCGCACCCCCTCGGCCACGCGCGGCGGAACCTCCGCGGGCAGCCAGGGAGAGCCCGAGGGGGCGAACCGGACGTCCACGTCGTCCGGGTGGGCGTCCGGGTCGGCCGGCTTGCGCGCGGCCAGCAGTGTGTCGCCGACGGCGGTCAGCCGGATGTCGGCCCGTTTGGCGATCCGCCGTTGCAGCAGCGTCGGACCGAAGGCCACCGCCGAGAAGTCGGTGTCCGGCGCGACCCGGCTGGTCGGCACCGCACGCGGCGGCTCCTGCGGATGCGCGCCGGACACCGGCTTGACCACCAGGTCCGGGAAGCGCTCCGCGAACTCCCGGGCCGCCTGCGGGAACGTGGTGATCAGCGTCGCCGGCACGGCCAGGGCGCTCTGCTGGGCGAGGTGCAGCTGCCAGGGCTTGTGGCGGGCGCGTCGGGCCGCGTCCGGATGGTTCATCCAGCGCGCGCCGGTGGTACGCAGCATGCCGTACAGCGCCTGTGACGACTCCTCCGTCAGCCAGGCGGACGGCTGGGCGGCGCGAGCGGCCGCGTTCCCGGGCCTGCGCACCCAGATGGAGCGCAGGCCGCTCATGCTCACCAGGCGCCCGCCGACGGACAGATGCCCATGGCCGGTCCCCTGCACGTATTCGCCCGACAGCGCCACCCCGTTGGTCAGATCCGCGGGATCCAGCCGGACGACGGGTACGCCGGCCTCGCTCAGCCGGAGGACCACCATGTCCGCCGTCACGTCCTCTTCACTGGTCAGGATGAGCACGGTCATCTTCCGAGGCCCGCGGTTCAGTCGTCGAAGTGGGTCTTGGAACCGGCCGTCGAGGTCGTGGTCCCCAGAGCTCTCAGGGTCGCGTGGTCGGTGGCGGCGATCCGCCCGTCCGGGAGGACGTTCAACTGCAGTCCGGAGTCGTACGCATACGGAGTGGTGACGTCCAACTGCACAGCGGGGCGCGCGTAGTTGAGCGTGAACGGTTGCATGGTCTCTCCCTGTTTCGGCTTTCACGTCCTTATACGAATCGAACGGGTGATTGGTTTCCTCACGCTGAGTAACCGCAGGTCGGAGCGGCGCCGGAAAGGCCCCTGGAACGAGGAGGCGTCGGTGCGTGGTCACGGTGTGCGGGCAGGACGGCGCGCCCCCATGGCTCAGGACGCCGACGGGGCCCGCGGCGTTGCGCGACTCGTGACGTACACGGCCGTCATCCCATGAGCGACAACGCGCCCCGTGCCACGGTCAAGGCCTGTTCCGCGTATCCGCGTCCGAACAGCACCGCGTGCACCAGCAGCGGGAACAGCTGGTGCACGCCCACCCGCTCGCGCCAGCCCGGCGCGAGCGGTGCCGTCTGCTCGTACCCGGCGAGCACCTGCTCGAGAAAGGGGCAGCCGAAGAGCCGGAGCATCGCCAGGTCGGTCTCCCGGTGTCCGCCGTGCGCGGCCGGGTCGATGAGCCGGACCTCGCCGTCGGCGCCCCACAGCACATTGCCGTTCCACAGGTCCCCGTGCAGTCGCGCGGGCGGCTCGGCGGGGCCCGCCAGACCGGGCAGCCGGGCGCAGACCCGTTCGAAGACGGCCGCCTCGCCCGGGCGGAGCGTGCCCCGGTCGACGGCGTCGCGCACATACGGCAGCACCCGGTGCTCGGCGTACCAGCGGGGCCACTCGCCGTCCGGCACGTTGCGCATGGGGGCGAGGCCGATGAACGCGTCCTCGGGGCCGCCGGGCGGCGGCGCTCCGAAATCCGAAGCCCCTGCGGCGTGCAGGACGGCCAGGGCCTGGCCGAAACGTTGCGCCGTTACGGGATCCGGATGCCCGGTGGGTACCCGCTCCGTCACCATCCAGCGTTCGTCGTGGCCGAGCACCGCGGGCACCCGGACCGCGCCCGCGGCGGCGAGCCAGCGCAGCCCCGTCACCTCGGCGCGCACGGCCCCGGGAGCGTCACCCCGCTTCACCATCACCGGCGTCCCGCCGTCCAGGATGACCTCGGCGGGCGATCCGGAGTCCCCCCGTGTACCGGTGACCGGGCGTCCGGTGAGGCGCGACGCCGCCTGTCCCGGATCCTCGCGATCCTCGTCTCGATCGACCACGGCCTCAGGGTACGGCCCCGACAAGCGGCCAGGCAGGAGGGCACTTCAACCATTACTACGACTGTTTTCGGCCAAACCCAGATGGTCACTACCCGTGCTGAATCCGTACCGCTAGCGTGAGGGCGCCGCGTGGCCACACCGGGGGCACAGGGCCCCGCCGGGACTAGTGCGCGGCGGAGGGTTTCCCCTTGACCACAGCATCCGTGCTGATGGCCGACGTCTTCGAAGTCCAGCCGTACACCTCCCACTGCGAAGTCATCCTGGGCGAGGGCGCGCACGCCGTGATCGGAGTGTCCCCGGGCAACAGCTATTTCTCCGCCCGCCGCCTGCACGATCTCGCCCGCTGGGGACTGGACCACTTCGACAAGGTCGACTTCGTCTACACCGACCTGTACGTCGCCGAGATGTACGAGGCGTCCGGCTACCCGCCCGACGAGGCCCGGCGCAAGGCGGTGAAGAACCTGCGCGGTGTGCGCGCCAAGGTCCGTGACGCCGTGACGGCGGCCGACCCGGAGGGCCGGCGGCTGGACTGGCACCCGATGTCCGAGTTCCGCACCAACCCCGCCTACCGGGACATCCACCGGCACCTCAGGGCGCGCCTGGTCTCCGACGCGGCCTTCCGGGGCACCTGCGAAGCCCTGGTGAATCGTTTCCTCAGTGCGCGTGGGGAGGCTCCGACCGAGCGGCAGCGTGCCGTGTGCCTGGAGTACGTGTGCGCCGAGGCGCCGCTGTTCCTGGACACCCCCGCCATCCTCAAGGTGCCCTCGTCGCTCAACTGTTACCACCAACCGCTGCCGATGGCCGAACTGCTGTACTCACGTGGGGCCGGCCTGCGCGCCTCGCGCAACCAGGGCCACGCCGTCGTCACCCCCGCCGCCTCCGAAGGAACCGCCGCATGACCACCGACTCCGGCTGCCGTGCAGGCCAGCCGCCCCTGCCCGACTTCCCGTTCTCCTGGGACGGCACCCGGGTGCCCGCCGAGGTCGAGGACCTGCGCGCCGCCACCCCCGTACGGCGCGTGCGGACCATCGCCGGCGACGAGGCCTGGCTCGTGTCGTCGTACAACCTGTGCGCGCAGGTCCTGAAGGACGACCGGTTCTCCCTGAAGGACACCTCCGCCCCCGGAGTGCCCCGGCAGTACGCGCTCACGATCCCGCCGGAGGTCGTGAACAACATGGGCAACATCACCGGCGCCGGGCTGCGCCGGGCGGTGATGAAGGCGCTCAACCCGAAGTCGCCGGGAGTGATGGAGTGGCTGCGCGTGGAGGCGCACCGGCTGGTGGACCGGATGGCGGCCGACGGACCGACGGCAGACCTGCGCGCCGCGTTCTGCGATCCGTACTCGGCCGGCATGCACTGCCGCATCCTCGGCATCCCGCAGACCGAGGCCCCGGCCTTCCTGCGCAGCCTCGACATCGCCTTCATGAACTCGCCGTGCCCGATCACCGGTGCGAAGATCAACTGGGACCGCGACATCGCCCGGATGGCGGCCCTGCTCGGCGACCCCGCGACGGACGGTCTGATGGGCGAACTCGCGGCCCTGCGCGACGACCCCGACTACGCCCACCTCACCGACGAGATGCTGGCCACCGTCGGGGTCACGATGTTCGGCGCCGGAGTGATCTCCACGTCCGGCTTCCTCGCGATGGCCCTGGTCTACCTGCTCACCCACCCCATCGCCCGCGACCTCCTCCGCGACCGACCGGACCTGACCGGTGGCGGCGTGGAGGAACTGCTGAGGGTCAACCTCTCCATCGGCGACGCCCTGCCGCGCCTCGCCCTGGAGGACGTACGGCTCGGCGACGTCGACATCCGCGAGGGCGAGCTCGTCCTGGTGCTGGTGGAGGGCGCCAACCTGGACCCGGCGAAGTTCCCCGACCCGCACCGCTTCGACATCCACCGGGACAACGCCGACGACCACCTCTCCTTCGGCGGCGGCGCCCACTACTGCCCCGCCACCGCGCTCGGCCGCGCACACGCCCGGATCGCCCTGGAGGTCCTCCTCGACCGCCTGCCGGACCTCGCACTCGCCGTACCCTCCGGCCAACTGGTGTGGCGCACGGGCTTCATGAAGCGCCTCCCCGAGCGGCTGCCGGTGACCTGGTAACCGGGACACCCCGTTCACCCGTACGGCGCCCCCGACCCGGCACCCCGGGCGGGAGCGCCGTACGCCTCGCCGGGTGGACGGGACGGGGCGCGTCGCAGGAGCGGCCGGCGGGCCGACGGGGCTCACCGAGTGCAGCTCCCGATGGGCTCGACCGGGCCTGGGTCAGCCTCCCGCGCCGTACGCCCCTCGCGTGAGCCCCACCGGATTGCCCGGCGGCAGCAGACCCGAGTCCTCGACGCCGCGGGCCAGTGGCTTCAGCAGAGCGGCCAGGCGTGTCGTGCGTTCGGCGCCGAGAGCCGTCCAGGGGCCTTCGGCGGCCGCGTCCGTCAGCGCTTCCACCTCCGCGCGCACGGACGCGCCGAGAGCGGTGAGCGACCCGTCGGCCGCGAGCAGGTCACGCGCGCGCAGCCGCGCCCCGGCCGCCTCCCAGTCCGCCTGTCCCCACCTGCGGGTCTCCCGGAGCATCCCCCCGTCGGACTCACCGGCCGCCGCCTTGAGCACCATGGCCTCGACCGGTCCCAGACCCTGAGCCACCAGCACCGCGACATGCGAGTCACCACGGTGCTCGCGCAGGGTCGTCAGGCCCTGCCACAGCCGCGCCGTGGGGCGGTCCGGGCGCTCCAGCGCCTGGTTGGCGGCGGCCAGCACCCGGCCGGTGGTGTCCGCAGCCTCGGCCGCGGCCCAGGCGAGGTCGGCGGCCTCGGCGAACTCCGCCGAGCCCACGACGTCCGGTCCGAACAGTCCGGTCATCGCCTCGTCCAGGGCGTCCTGACGCGCCGCCAGCACCTCGGCGGGGCTCGCGCAGGCCCAGGCGTCGGGCAGGGCCCGGGCCACCCGCGCGGGGTGGAAGACGTAGAAACAGCTGGTCACGACGGACGGGGAGACCGCGCCGAGCGGTGCGGCGCGCAGCGCGAAGTACCCCATCCAGAATCCCCGCATTCCGAGCGCGTCCGTCGCACGGCGGGCCTCCGGTGCGAAGTACACCAGATCGTGCACCGGCTCGTACCGCTCCCACAGGGCCCGCGCCCGTGCGTTCGCCACCGCTTCCTCCCACCGTGTCGACCTGCTGCGTGCCGTCGGCACCAGAGTGCGTTATGACCGTGGTCATAACAAGAGGACGGGCGATGCGGAGCCCTTGTCCGGCCGGGAGCGGCCGGGGCGGGGGCGGGGTCCGCCAGGAGCCGAGGCCTGCCGGGGGTCCGGTCCGTACCCCGAGACGGCGCACGGGGAGGTGCTGATGCGCCGGGTGATTGCCCCGAACGAGGGGCACGCGGAGCGCGATCACTGGGACAGACGGGTGGCGCGATGACCCGGCTGGGCGGCCCGGATGGTGGGAGACCGCGCCCTCACTGACGGTGGTTCATGTCGAGGCCGGGTCCATCCAGCTGATGAGGTATCCGCTGCCCGGCCACGGCGGAAGGACATCGCTATGCGTTCTGCCCGCATGCTTCTGGCCACGGCGGCAACCACCGCCGCTCTCGCCTTCGCTGCGCCCAGTGCCGCGTTCGCCGCTCCCGCGGGTGACAACGGCGGCCGCGACGACTCCTCCTACAGCCGGGACCACGACGGTGGCTCCGGCGACGACCACGGCCGCGACAACGAGTCGGATCGCGGCCACGACAATGATCACGGTGACGGCAACGACAACGGCCGCGGACACGACGGACCGCGCGGCGGAATCCACGCGGGTGGCGGAGCGCTCGCCGCCGTGCGCGCCGACGACCGCGGCGACGACCGAGGCAACGATGACGACAACGGCCGCGGCGAGGACAACGGCCGCGGTGGGGACGACGGCCGCGGCGAGGACAACGGCCGCGGTGGCGACGAGGGCCGCGGCGAGGACAACGGCCGCGGTGGCGACGACGGCGGTGGCGACGGCCACGGGCGTGGGCACGGCTCGCCGCGCGGTGGCGTCCACGCCGGTGGCGGTGCGCTCGCCGCGGTCCGCGGTGACGACGGGGGCCCCGGTCGTGAGGACGGCGGGTCCGACCGCGGCAACGACCGGGAGGGTGGCGGCTGGGACGGCGGTGGTGACGGCGGCCATGACGGCGGCGGTGACCACGAGGGGCGCGGCGGCCACGAAAGGCCGCACGGCGGCATGCACACCGGCGGCGGCGGTCTCGCCACTCCGGGTGTCACCGCAGGTGGTCTGGCGGTGCTGGCCGTGGGCGCCGGCGGTATGTACCTGCTGCGCCGCAGGAAGGCCGGCCGGCCCGCGGCCTGACCCGACGACCCCTTCGAGAGGCTGCGGCCACCGCCGACGCGTCCACGGCGTCGGCGGCCCGCATCCGTAGCGGGCTCCTCCCCGCGTCCCTGCTGCGTCTCCTTGACGTCCCTCCCCGCGCGAGGCCACATGCCCCGGCGCCCTTGTCCTGATCCCCGTGCTGCCGTGCCTGAGTGAGGTGGTGTCCGATGGCAGCAGAACCCTCCGCCCCGACCCCCGCGGAACCCCAGGCGGACGGGAGGAGTTCCGGCCGCGGCGGGCGGCTGACGCTGTGGGGGGTGGCCGTCTTCCTCCTCGCCGTCAGCATGCTCGGCGGTCACCACACCTCGGACGACAAGACACCGCGGGCGTCCCGCGCGGCGGGAGCGAGCGCCGTCACCCCGGTGGATCCCCTGCTGCCGGAAGAGGAGCAGCCGGAGGCCGGCACATCGCTGCCCAGGTCGACGCCGGTCCGGCTGCGCATTCCGAAGATCGCCGTCAACGCGCCCTTCACCACCCTGACCATCGGGGCCTCGGGTCAGCTGAAGCCGCCACCAGCCGGCGACACGAACCTGGTCGGCTGGTACGCCAAGGGCGCCGCCCCCGGCGAGAAGGGCACCGCGATCATTGCCGGGCACGTCGACACGAAGACGTCCGCGGCCGTCTTCGCCAACCTCGGCGAGCTGCGGCGCGGCGACCACTTCAGCGTGGAGCGCGCCGACGGACGTACGGCCCGCTTCGTCGTGGACGACGCCGAGACCTTCGACAAGGACGACTTCCCCAGCAAGCGGGTCTACGCCGACGCCGAACGTCCCGAGGCCCGGCTGATCACCTGTGCGGGGGCGTACGACCACACGGCGAAGGACTACACCGAAAACCTCGTGGTCTTCGCCCACCTGGTGTGAGCCGGTCTTCGCCCACCTGGTGCGAGCCCGTCTCCGCCCACCCGGTGCGAGCCGGGCCGGGACGGGTCAGGCGCCACCGTCGCCGAAGCGGCCGCCCGGTGCGAACGCCAGCGCGGCGAACCGCTCACCGATCCGGCGGTGCGCGGCGGTGTCCGGGTGCAGACCGTCGGGCAGGGGCAGCTCGCCGAAGTCGGCCTCGCCGTAGAGGTCACGGCCGTCGAGGTGGTGCAGCCGCGGGTCCTCGGCCGCGCGCTCGCGCACGATCCGGGCCAGTTCCTCGCGGACGACTCCCAGGGTGAGTTTCCCGCTCGCCTTCTCGGCCGGGTCCCCGGCGGCCCGGAACCGAAGTCGTCCCTCGCTCAGCGCGGAGAAGTCCGGGAGCGTGGGGCCCGGCGTGTCTTCGTGGATGGGGCACAGGATGGGTGACACCACGAGCAGCGGGGTGTCCGGGTGACCGTCGCGGATGGTGTCGAGGAAGCCGTGGACGGCGGGACCGAACGCGCGCAACCGCATCAGATCGGTGTTGACCAGGTTGATGCCGAGCTTGACGCTGATCAGGTCGGCGGGGGTGTCGCGCAGCGCCCGGGCGGTGAACGGATCGAGCAGAGCGCTGCCACCGAGTCCCAGGTTGATCAGTTCCACACCACCGAGGGACGCGGCGAGCGCCGGCCAGGTGGTGCTCGGGCTCGCGGCGTCCGTGCCGTGACTGATGGAACTGCCGTGGTGCAGCCACACCTTGCCGCCCCGGTCCGACACGGCTTCCACGGGCGCGTCGGTGCGCAGGGCCACGAGTTCGGTCGTCTCGTTGTGCGGCAGCCAGATCTCCACGACCTTGACCGCGTCGGGCAGCCCGGTGAAGCGCACGGTGCCGACCGGGCCGGACCGGTGCTCCGCGGTGCCGGCGGCCATGTCGATCGTGAGCGTGCTGCCGCCCGCCACGCTGCCGCTGCCGGCCGGACGTCCGTCGACGAGCAGGTCGTACAGGCCGTCCGGCCGGGGCGGGGCGCCGACGAAGACCCGCTTGGTCGGCAGTGTGTCCAGCTCGACCGTGGTGGCACGGGTGCGGAAGACCAGCCGTACGCCCGAGGGCTGGGACTCCGCCATCGCCAGCTGGGGATCGTTGCACTGCGCGCGGGCGCGGGCGGGCAGCCGGTGCGGCAGCAGCCCGTGGGCGGTGCGTTCGAAATCGAGGGCGCCGCGCACGAGTTCGGGGGTGAGCGGGGTGATGTGCATGGTGTCGGCCTGCGTTTCGAGGAGGTCGTGAGAAGAAGTGGTCGTGGGAGGAACAGGCCGCGACAGGAAGGGGCCGGGAGAGGAAAGGG
Source organism: Streptomyces sp. NPDC046759 (assembly GCF_040645475.1). Taxonomy (NCBI): domain Bacteria; kingdom Bacillati; phylum Actinomycetota; class Actinomycetes; order Kitasatosporales; family Streptomycetaceae; genus Streptomyces; species Streptomyces sp. NPDC046759. Next base: position 19,221 of record NZ_JBEYYJ010000041.1, read on the forward strand.
CCGGGGCCGGGAGGGGAAGAGGCCGGAACTGGAGGTCGGGGCTGGCGGGCGTGAGCGGTCAGCCGGCGGGCCAGTCGCGGAGCAGGGAGTCGAGGGCGTCCAGGATCCGGCTCCAGGACTCCTGGGAGTCGGGGGAGCTGTGGCTGAAGCCGCCGGCCGCCTCCAGGCTGACGTAGCCGTGGAAGACGCTGCCGAGGAGCCGGACCGCGTGGGTCTGGTCGGGCTCGGGCAGGTCGTATCCGCGCAGGATCGCCCGGGTCATCTGAGCATGCCGACCGCCCGCGCTCGCGGCCGCCGCCTCCGGGTCCAGGGGATGGCGGGTCGCCGCATAGCGGCCGGGGTGTTCCTGGGCGTAGTCACGGTACACGTCGGCGAACGCGACGAGGGCGTCCCGGCCGGCCCGTCCGGCGAGAGCGTCGGCGGCGCGGTCGGCCAGTTCCTCCAGCGCCAGCAGCGCGATCCCGGTCCTGAGGTCCTGGGAGTTCTTCAGGTGTGAGTACAGGCTCGCGACCTTGACGTCGAACCGCCGGGCCAGCGCCGACAGGGTCACCTGGTCGAAGCCGACCTCGTCGGCCAGCTCCGCGCCCGCACGGACGAGGCGCTCGGTGGTAAGACCGGCACGAACCATCAGCCCGCTCCCTTCTGCCATAGGAGATTATGGAGCTTCCTAAAGCCTATAGGCAAATCATGGATCGGCAGGGGCCGCTGTACCCACCTTTTTGTGCGTACTGGGCAGCCGCCACCCGGCCGGGAGAGGCTGTTTCACGAGCCGAGGGGCTGGACCGAAGGTGCGAGAGGAGGTGATTGCGGCAGCGCGTCAGGAGGCGGCCCCGTCGGCGCGGAGCCGCTCCAGGCGGCGATGGCCCCAGTCCGAGACGGGGCCGAGCGCGGTGGACAGGTCGCGGCCGAAGCTGGTCAGCGTGTACACGGTCTTCGGCGGCAGCACGTCGTACACCTCGCGGTGCACCAGTCCGTCCTCCTCCATCTCGCGCAGCGCCTGAGTCAGCACCTTCTCGCTCAACCCGGGTAGCCGGCGCCGCAGTTCCGCGGGCCGGTGCGGGCCGGACTCCAGCAGCCACAGCAGGGACGTCTTCCACTTGCCGTCGATCACGGCGATCGCGGCGGTCACTCCGCAGACGTTCGGGTCCTGGGCGCGGCTGCGTGTCATCGGTGTCCTCTTCCGAAGCCCTTCAGGCCCTTCGGCCACATTCCTTCGCACATACGGGAGTTGCAACATGTCCACGTCCACCGATCTTCCCGCCGTGACCGTGACCGTGCTCGGGCTCGGCCCGATGGGCCGCTCGCTGGCCGGCGCGTTCCTGAAGGCGGGCCTGCGGACCACGGTCTGGAACCGCACACCCGGCAAGGACCGGGAGCTGATCGAGCGGGGGGCGGCCGGCGCCGGGTCGGCCGCGGAAGCCGTGGCCGCCGCTGACACGACCGTGGTCTGCGTGACGAACTACGACGCGGTCGACGCCCTGCTGCGGCCGGAGCCCGTCACCCGGGCGCTCAAGGGCCGTACCGTCGTGAACCTGACCGCAGACACCCCAGGCCGAGCCCGTCGGACGGCGGACTGGGCGGCCGGCCACGGCATCCGCTACCTGGACGGCGCGGTCATGACCCCGGCCCCCACCGTCGGAACACCCGAAGCCGTCTTCCTGCACAGCGGCCCGCGCGCCCTGTACGAGGAGCACCGGCCCGTCCTGGAGGCACTGGGCGGCGCACACACCCACCTGGGCGAGGAGATCGGGCGCGCCGCGACCTTCGACCTCGCGCTGCTCGACCTCTTCTGGACGGCGATGGCGGGCTACGCGCACGCCGTGGCGCTCGCCCGCGCCGAGGGCGTCACCGCCGGCGAACTGTGGCCCCCTTCGCCCAGGGCATCGGCGCGATCCTGCCGCCGCTCTTCGCCGGGTTCGCACAGGACGCCGACGACGGCACGTACTCCGGGGCGATCAACCCGCTCACCTCCGCCGCCTCGACCATGGCCCATGTCGTCGCCGTCTCCGAGGCCCACGGCATCGACGCGGGCGTGATGCGCGCCGTGGAGGGCATGGCCCGCCGCACCATCGGCCTCGGCCACGGCACGGACGGGTTCATCCGGGTGGCGGAGGTGCTGGGCCGCCGCTGAGGCGGACCGGTACGGCCGGGTCGTGCGGGCCGCGGAGGGGGCGAGGGGCGCCGGTGCGTCCGGCGGCCGGTGCCTGCAGGTCGGCGGACCTGCGACTTGTGCCGGACGCGGCACGGTGCGACGCTTCGGTCCGCCGGTCCCGGCCAGGGCCGGGGAGGGCTGTGAGCACCGGATTTCCAGCGAAGGCGGATGCCTGCGCGGCAACCGGCCGCGGACGGAGACGAGGAGTGGAGCGATGGAGCTGGAGCTGCGGCACCTGCGGGTGCTGTGCGCGATCGCCGACGCTGGCAGCGTGGGCCGCGCCGCCGTACAGCTCGGCTACTCGCAGCCCGCCGTGAGCACCCAGCTGAGGCGCATCGAACGCCACCTGGGGGAGCCGCTGTTCGAGCGCGGCACGAGCGGCGTGCGGCCGACCCGCTACGGCGCCGAGGTCGTCGAGCAGGCCCGCGACGTCCTGGCCCGCGCCGACGCCATCGGGCACCGCCGGCCGACCGCGCGGGCCCGCCGTACCCTGCGCGTGGCGGCGACCAACTCGCCCATGCTCTCCGGCACGGTCTCCCGCGTCCGCACCCGACTGCCGGAGGTGTCCCTCGCGGTCACCAGCGTCTACGCGTCCTCGCGGATCGTGGAGCTGCTGGAGGAGGGCGCCGTGGACGCGGCCATCGCCGCCGACTACCCGGGCATGGAGCTGCGCCACTCGGGCACGGTTCGGCACCGCGGGATCGTCACCGAGCCGACGTTCGTCGCCCTGCCCGCCCGGCACCGGCTGCGGCAGAGCGCACAGGTCCAGCTCGCCGACCTGGCCGAAGACGCCTGGTTCGTGACGCCGGACGACGGCGCCGGCTGGCCCGGGGTGTTCTACGACGCCTGCGCGGCCGCCGGGTTCACCCCGGTCACCGTCCACGAGTTCCTCGGCGACCAGGCCCAGCTCCAGAGCATGATCGCCGACGGCCTCGGGGTGTCCCTCGTGCAGCCGACGCTGCGGCCCATCCCGCACGTGGTGATCAAGCCTCTGGTCGGCGCCCCCCTGTGGTGCCGTTATGTGCTGGCCTGGCGGCCCGACACCGTCACCGACGAGGTCGTGGAGGCGCTGGCGCAGTCCGCCACGGCCGCCTACGGCGACCTCGTCGCGCAGGCCCCCCACCTGCGAGCCTGGGCGTCGCGCACCTGGAGCGTCACCGGAGCGTAGCCGCCCCGCATCACGCGGCCGCCGTGCGGTGCCGCGGCCACCCGTGGAACGTCAAGGGCCCGCAGCGATGTTATGAGCAGCCAGTGGCATGTGCTATGTCACACGGCATTGTTGGGGTAGGAGACCCGCTGAGACAGTGCCTCACACGCCTCAACACCCCACCGAGGCGCATCCCTTCGTGGAGGAATCCCGATGCGCTATCGCTTCGCGCTGCCCAGACGCATGCCCGGCCACCGGCACCCCCGCACGGCCGGACGCACGGCCGGACGTACGGCCGCCGTCGCGGCCGTCTGCGTCACCGTGGCCGGACTGCTGTCCGCACCGGCGCTCGCGGCCCCGCAACAGCCGCACACCGATGCCGCCGGCACGCCCCGGCAGCACGCCCCCGAGCCGTCACCGGCCGGTGCCACCACCGCCGTCACCGAGCATCCCGCGAGCCAGGCCCGGCGGCTCAGCCCGGCCCAACTCCCGCCCCTCCAGCCCCTGTCGGCCGCCCCGCCCCGACGGACGGCGAAGGCGGCCTCCTGCACTCCGGCAGATTTCGGCAGCCGTACCGGCTCCGCCCTAGTGTCCTTCGTCAAGGCCTCGTCCACGGACTGCGTCAACACCCTCTTCGCGGTGACCGGCAAGGACGCGCACGACGTCTTCCGGCAGTCCCAGATGCTCAGCGTGGCGGCCGCGTTCACCGGCACGGCCCGGCAGTACCGCGGCGACAACTCCGGCAGCCTGGAGCAACTGGTCCTCTTCCTGCGGGCCGGCTACTACGTGCAGTTCAACCACCCCGGCGACGTCGGCTCGTACACCACCCGCCTCACCACGGCCGTCACGGCCGGACTGGACACCTTCTTCGCCCGGTCCCACTCGCGTGACGTGACGGCGGCGAACGGCGACATCCTCGGCGAGACCGTCATCCTCACCGACAGCGCCGACCAGCAGGGCCGCTATCTGTCCGTCTACCGACGGCTGCTCGACGACTACGACAGCTCCTACGACTCCGTCGACAGCATGGTCAGGGCCGTCAACGACGTCTACACGCCGCTGTGGCGCGGCAACTGGAACCCCGCCTACGTCCAGGCGGTCGGGGCCGACCCGCGCATCATCGACACCCTGTACGACTTCGCGCTCGCCAACACCGACCAGCTCGGCACCGACCTGGCCTTCCTGGACTCCAACGCCGGGATGAACCTCGCCCGTTACGTCGAACACCCCGAACTCCAGGAGACGGTCCGCCCGTTGACGAAGGACCTGCTGGACCGGACCGCGATGACCGGCCCCACGGCCGGGCTCTGGGTCGCCGTGGCCACGCAGGCCAACGCCTACGACAGCGCCGACTGCGCCTACTACGACGTCTGCGACCTGCCCGCCAAGCTGACCAGGGCCGTCCTGCCGGTCAGCCGGCACTGCGACGGCGACGTCACCATCCTCGCCCAGTCACTCACCCCGGCCGACCTGGACGCCGCCTGCGCCAGCGTGCTGGCCCAGAGCACCTACTTCCGTGGCGTGGTCAAGGCCGACGGCGCGATACCCGGACAGTACGTGTCCACCATCCAGCTCGTGGTCTTCACCAGCCGCACCGACTACCAGACCTACGGCGGCCCGATCTACGGCATCGACACCGACAACGGCGGCATGACGCTGGACGGCACCCCGTCCGACCCTGCCAACCACGTCACGTCGATCATGTACCAGAAGCCCGCGGACGACGGGTTCCCGGCCCGGATCTGGAACCTCAACCACGAGTACACGCACTTCCTCGACGGCCGCGACGACATGAAGGGCGACTTCGCCCAGGAGACGACCGTGCCCGACGTGTGGTGGATCGAAGGGGTGGCCGAGTACGTCTCCTACAGCTACCGCGGCCTCGCCGACGACCAGGCGACCCAGGAGGCCGGCAAGCACACCTACAAGCTGAGCACCCTGTTCGAGAACACCTACGACAACAGTGACGTGACCCGCACCTACCCGTGGGGCTACCTCGCCGTGCGCTACATGGCCGAGAACCACCCCGACGACCTCCAGCGCATGCTCGCCCGCTTCCGCGTCGGTGACTACGCCGGCGGATACGCCGTCTACCACGACGGCATCGGCACCCGCTACGACGCCGGCTTCGACCAGTGGCTCACCGCGTGTGCCGCGGGCGCCTGCACCAGGCCGGCGAAGGCCTGACCACGCGCCCAGCACGGCGGCCGCCGACCGGAACCCCGGTCGGCGGCCGCAGCCTTCGCGCCGAAACCCGTCAGACGGCCGTCGCCGGGTACGTCGGGTACTCCACGCCCGACACGTGCTGGACGACGCGGACGACCTGGCAGGAGTAGCCGAACTCGTTGTCGTACCAGAGGTAGAGGATCGCGTTGTCGCCGTCGACCTTGAGGGCGCCGGCATCCACGATGGAGGCGTGACGCGAGCCGATGAAGTCGCTGGAGACCGCGTCGGGCGCCGTGATGAAGTCGATCTGGCGCTTGAGCGGCGAGGTCAGCGACACCTCGCGCAGGTAGTCGTGGACCTCCTCGCGGGTGGTCTCGCGGGCCAGCTGCAAGTTGAGGATCGCGATGGAAACGTCCGGCACCGGGACGCGGATCGAGCTGCCGCTGATCTTCGCCTTCAGGTCCGGCAGCGCCTTGGCCACGGCGGAGGCGGCACCGGTCTCGGTGATCACCATGTTGAGCGGCGCGGAGCGGCCACGGCGCTCGGACTTGTGGTAGTTGTCCAGCAGGTTCTGGTCGTTGGTGAACGAGTGGACGGTCTCCACGTGGCCGCGCAGCACGCCGTACTCGTCGTCCATCGCCTTCAGCGGCGGGACGATCGCGTTGGTGGTGCAGGAGGCGCAGGACAGGATCTGCTCGTCCGGCTTGATGGTGTCGTGGTTGACGCCGTGCACGATGTTCGGGACGTCGCCCTTGCCCGGCGCGGTGAGAACCACCTTCTCGATGCCGGGGCGCAGGTGCTCGGACAGCCCCTCGCGGTCGCGCCACTTGCCGGTGTTGTCGATGAGGATGGCGTCCCGGATGCCGTACTCCGTGTAGTCCACGGCCGACGGGTCGTCGGCGTAGATCACCTTGATCGCGTTGCCGTTGGCGACGATGGTGCTGGTTTCCTCGTCGACGGTGATCGTGCCCTGGAACTGGCCGTGGATGGAGTCGCGGCGCAGCAGCGAGGCGCGCTTGACGATGTCCTGGGCGCCGCCGCCGCGCACGACGATGGCGCGCAGGCGCAGGCCGTTGCCGGAACCGGCCTTCTCGATCAGCAGGCGGGCGACGAGCCGGCCGATGCGGCCGAAGCCGTACAGCACGACGTCGCGCGGCTCACGCCGGTCGATCTTGTTGGCGCCGGTGGCACCGGCGACGGCCTCGGCGGTGAACTCCTGCACGCTCAGGCCACGCTCGTCGGCCTTGTACATCGTGGCGAGCATGCCGAGGTCGATCTGGGAGGGCCCGAGGTCGAGGGCGGTCAGGGCCTGCAGGAAGGGCATGGTCTCGGTGACCGACAGCTCCGCGCCCGCGATCTGCCGGGCGAAGCGGTGCGTCTTCAGGATGCTGACCACCGACCTGTTCACCAAGGAACGGCTGTGCAGCAGGACGGTCACGTCCCGCTCGCGGTGCAGCTTCCCGATGAGCGGGATCATCGACTCCGCGATCTCCTCGCGGATCTTCCAGTTGGTGAACGAGTCGTCGTTGACAGTCACAGATCCATCTTTCGAGCTAGGCAGCGCTCATATGGTAACCACACCTCTCAAGTGGTCCTTCCGGGGGTGGCAGAGTAAGGGATTTGCACGCATTCCTTGACTGATTCCTGAATCAGGGTGGAAGTGCGTAAGAAACCCGAGTCGCGGATTGCCCGTCTTACCTGGCGTGCCCAAGGTCAAGAGAGTGAGCACCCATTCCGTCCCGCGGCCCGATGCGGCCGCCCCGTCCCGCCCCGTCCGCCCCCCGGTCCTGCCGTGGATCACCCGGCGCGGGATCCCCGAGGGTGCCCTGCCGGCCCTCGCCCTGTTCGCGGCCGTGCGGCTCGCCGGGGTCCTCGTGGTGATCCTCGCGAACGGCGTCCGGGGCCATCCGCTCGTCAAGAGCCTGGCCCACTCCTGGGACTCGCGCTGGTATCTGCACATCGCCGCCGAGGGCTACGGCCACAAGATCTGGATCACCCCGCAGGGCGCCGTCCAGTCCGACTGGGCCTTCTTTCCCCTGTACCCCGGGCTCATCAGGGCGCTGACCACCGTCCTGCCGTTCACCCCCGGCCAGGCCGCGCTGATCATCGCCTGGATCGCCGCGGGCGTGGCCGCGTACGGCGTGTACGCCATCGGCCACCACCTCTACGGACGCGGGGTCGCCACCGCACTGGTCGCCCTGTGGGCCGTCATGCCGCACTCCGTCGAACTCACCATCGCCTACACCGAGTCCCTGTTCGCCGCGCTCGCGGTCTGGTCCCTTTACTGCGTGCTCAGGGGCCGCTGGCTGTGGGCCGGTGCGCTCGCCGCGCTCGCGGGTCTGTCCCGGCCCAGCGGTTTCGCGATCGCCGTGGCCGTCTCCCTCACCGCCGGCTACGAGGCGCTGCGCCGGCGCGGCCGGGTCCCGGTGAGCCTGTGGGGCGGTGCCGTGCTCGCTCCGCTGGGCTGGCTCGGCTACGTGCTGTGGGTGGGCGGCCGGACGGGAGACTTGCTCGGCGGTTACTTCAAGGTGCAGAGCGCCTGGGACTCCCGCTTCGACTTCGGCCTCGGCTCGGCGCGCTTCCTGAAGGCCCTGTTGCTGCACGGCGGCGGCGCCGTCTACCCGATGGCCCTGGTGATCGTGGCGGCCGGGGTGCTGCTGTTCGCGCTGCTGTGCCTGGAGCGCGCCCCGCTGCCCCTGGTGGTCTTCGCCGGGGTCCTGATCCTGCTCGTGGTCGGCGGCTCGGGGTCCTTCTCCTCCAAGCCCCGGTTCCTGCTGCCCGCCTTCCCGCTCCTGATCCCGATGGCCCGGGCACTGACCAGAACCTGGCGGATCCGGCCGGCCCACGCCGTGGTCGTCTTCGGCGGTCTCACCGCCGTGTCCCTGCTGTTCGGCGCGTATGTGACGGCGGTGGCCCACTCCCCGCTGTGAGCCCACGCCCGGTCCGGACGCGGGCGGCCGCTGCGGACCGACGGCACGGACCAGACCCGGGGCGCCGGACGCGCGGAGCACCGCATGCTCGTGACCGGTGAGCGCGGTGCCGCCCCGGACCGGAGCGAGGGGGTGCCGGCGCTCGGCGCCGATTCGCGAACACGCCCGCGCGGGACGGCGCGTCCGTCCCTCCTGCAGCACCCGCGTGATCAGCGTCAGACGGACACCCGTAGGTCGAGGACCGAGGGCCCCGCACCAGCCTCGGCAGCAAGGTGGCCACGGCGTTCCCGGTGGCCGGCCCCGGCCGGCCGGTGCGCAGCGCGGCCCCGCACGCCGCCGGGACCGGCCGGAACCGGCGGGGGCCGCCGGTCCGGAAGCGGCCCGCCCATGTCACCCCGGCGAGCGCGTCGGCGCCGGACAGCGCCGGCGCGCCCGGCGCCCGGCACCGAGCCCGGTCACATCCGTGGCCCGTGGCGCGAGACAGATGAACCCGCGGAAGAAGGCTGCACTGTCGACCAGCGCGGCGAGGCCCGGCGTCACCAGCACCCGGGGCCGGCGCAGCGCCCGCGGTTCCGTTCGAATCCCTGTGGCCGGGGTCGTCGGGGCCGCTCGTGCCGTCCCGCACCGACCGGGCGGTCGCGACCAGCGGGGCAGGTGCCGCAGGCGCAGACGAACGGCACGGTGACCCGGTCGCCGGGCCGCCACCCGGCGCGGACGGCAGGGTCGCCACCCGGAACGCCGGGCGCCGGTCCGGCAGCCGACGCGGCGTGCCACCGGAGGGCGCGCCCGCCTCACACGCGCGCGTGGCGCCACCGGGCGCGACGGAGGCGGCCCGGACCTCGGCGTCCGGCACGGCCACGGCGGTCGCCGCCGTGCGCCCCACGGCCAGGACACCGGCCTCGGCCAGGGCCGCGCCCCCGCGTGCCGGCAGCGCGCCGGCCCCGCTTTCCGGTCGATGTCCTCCCCGGACGGCGGAACGGCGCTGTGCGAAGGCCGTGAATCGGGGTAGGCGGGGGAACGCCCGAGGAAAGGATCGTCATGACGACGTACGTGATCAGTGTTCCCGGCACCTTCACCGCGGACATCGGGGCGGACACCCATGACCGCCTGGCCAGGGCGCTCAGGCCCGCCGATCCGCACAGCACCCGGATGGGCAGCACCGAGGGTCTGGACGCGCTCAGCGTCAACGAGGACAGCACCTTCACCCTCCGTCTGACCGTCGAGGCGGACACCGGCCCGCATGCCGAGGAGGAGGCTCGCCGGCTCGCCGGCTCCGCCCTCCGGGACGCGGGACTGGACGAGCGGAGCGCGGCACTGGGACCCGCCGTGATCACCGGGATCGACTCCGAGGTGCGGTGACCGGGAGCCGTGGAGAGGACCGTCCCAGAGGGCGAGATCATCCGGTACGGGTAAAATCTAGGCGTTTGCCGAAATTTCAGGCGGCCGGTCGTCGTGGGCCACCGCCGCGCCGGAAGTGATCGATGCCCCGCAAGCGCTCCCCGGACGAAGGCGATGAGCTGCTCAGCAGACTCGGCTCGCTCACCGCTCAGGCACGGGAGCGTGCGGAGCTGCAACGCACCCAGGTCGAGCTGGCCATCGCCCTGCAGCGGGGCATGCTGCCCCGGGACCTGCCCAGCGCGCCCGGTCTGCACCTGGCCGTCCGGTACACACCGGCCAACCTCGGTCTCAACGTGGGCGGTGACTGGTACGACGCGTTCGCCCTGCCCGACGGCCGGATCGGGCTGTCCATCGGAGACGTCCAGGGTCACAACATCGAGGCCGCCGCCTTCATGGGCCAGGTACGGGCCGGGCTGCGTGCCCTCGCCTCCGTGACCGGGGAGCCGGGCGAGCTCCTCGCCCGGACCAACGACCTGCTGCTGTCGCTGGGCAGCGACCTGTTCGCCACCTGCACCTTCATACGCGTCGACCCGGCCGCGGGAGTGCTGGAGAGCGCACGCGCCGGCCACATCCCGTTCGTGTGGGCCACCGCGGACGGCAAGTCCGGCGTCGTCGACGACGAGGGAGGCCCGCCGCTCGGCATCGACAAGGGCATGGAGTACCCGGTGACCACGCACCGGCTCGCGACGGGCGGTGTGTTCGTCCTGGTCACCGACGGCGTGGTGGAGGGTCCCTCGCTGAACATCGAGGACGGCCTGGAGCAGGTGGTGCGCCTCGCCGGCATCGCCGCCGTTGCCGCCGTGGAGGCCCGCGCGCTGGCCGCCGCCGTGATCAAGGGCGCCGAGAGCGTGGGGCACGAGGACGACGCGGCCGTCCTCGTCGTCGGCCTGGACGGCCCCGCCGGCCATCCCGTGACCGGCCCGGCCGGAGGCACGGGAACGAGCCTCATCCAGCCGTGAGGCGCTCCCCGGCCCCCGCCGGAACCGGCCCGGATCCCGCCCGGCGGGATCAGCCTGCCGCCGCCGCGACGGCGGACCGGGGGAGGAGTCCCGGCCGGGGGCGGACCGGTCGTCGCGCCTGCGGTACCGGATTCAGCCATAGGGCCGGACCCCGGCGGCTCTCGCCTCGCCGAGCCGGGGCCGTCGGTGTGAGATGGCTGCTGTGGTGGGTATCGACGATCTGCGCCGGCCGGGCGGCTACGCCGTCCAGGTACTGGCCGTCGCGGCCTGCTACTACGGCGCGGCCCGGCTGGGACTCCTGCGTGAACTGTCCGTCGAGGGAGCGGTCGTCACCCCCATCTGGCCGCCGACCGGCGTGGCCCTCGCCGCCCTGCTGATCCTCGGCCTGGGCTGCTGGCCCGGCATCACCATCGGAGCCCTCTTCGCGGTGCTGTCCGTGACCAGCCTCCGCTTCGACGTGCTCGGCACCCTGGCCGGCCAGACGGCCGCACCGGTGTGCGCGGTGCTCCTGCTGCGCCGGGCAGGCTTCCGCACCGATCTCGGCCGGCTGCGGGACGGCGTCGCCCTCGTGTTCCTGGGCGCGCTGACCGCCATGCTCATCAGCTCCACGGTCGGGATCGGCCTTCTCGTCCTCATGGACAAGCTGGACCTGCACAACTTCTGGCCCGTCTGGCTGGCCTGGTGGGTGGGCGACGCCATGGGCGTGCTGCTCGTCACCCCGCTGCTGCTGTTGCTGCACCGCGCGCGCTGGCCGCCGTCCCTGGCCCGCTGGAAGGAGGCGACGGCGCTGACCGTCGTCGCCTGCTGTCTCGTGCCGTTGGCCGTCTACAGCTCGATCAGCCTGCTCTTCCTCGTCTATCCGCTGCTCATCTGGGCCGCCGTGCGTTTCCAGCTCGTCGGCAGCGTGCTGTGCGCGCTGCTGATGTCCGTGCTCGCCGCCGTCGCCGCGACGGACGCCGTCGGGGCCTTCGCGGGCCTGAGCCGGATCGAGATCATGGCCAAGCTCCAGGCGTTCAACGGCGCGATGGCCCTGACCGCGCTCCTGCTGTCCGCCCTGATCACCGAGCAGCGCCACACCCGGCGCTCGGTCGAACAGGCCTGCCAGGAACTGGTGGAGGTCCTGGAACACCTCACCGCGGGCGAAGCCCCGCCGCCCCGGGCGCGCCAGGACACCGAGCGCGCCGACGGCGCGGACGGCCGGCCCGGACCGACCGGGCCGCCGTGACGTCCCGCGTCACCGGCCGGACCGGTTCACCGGCCCTTCGTCGTCACTGCCCGGCTCGGACGACCCCTTACGGGACCTGACGTCCCGGGGCGTGGGGGCCGGCGGATGCGCGGCGCCGGTCGCACCGGACCGGCTGCCGCCGGTCGTGCCGTAGCCCCCCGGAATGCCCGGCGGCATGTCCGCGGCGGCCTCGGCCTCGCTCACATGACGGCGGGCCCGGACTCCCGCGCGGCGCTCGGGGTACGGGTAGTCGAACGGCTCGGTGCAGGCGCGCTCGCGGTCCGCCTCGCGCTGCCGGCGTGCGGCCCGCTCGGCGTCGGTCGCGTTCTCGCCCGTGCGGGCGCGGCCGTCGTCGTGCAGATGGTCGTTGTCGTGTGTGCGGTCCTCGTCGCTCATGCGGCGCCGGGTACCCGGGCGGTGCCCGGCGCCAACACCCTCCCGGCGTGTCGATCGGCCGGTCCGGGGCACTGGGAGACGATGGGCGGAGCCCGGGCGGGCACGGGCGGACCGGAGGACAGGCGCGGCATGGAGCAGCGGTCGGCGAGCGCGGCGGACCAGCGGACCGGGGCTGCCGGGTCCGGGCCCGCGGCCCCGGAACGGCACGACGGCACGGCCGTACGCCCGCCGGAGCACACCGTGCGGCCGCCGGACGCCGCCGACGTACGCCGCCGCATCCCGCGTACCGACCGCCTGCTGAGCGACCCCCGGCTGTCCGCGGCGGTGCACCGGCTCGGCGCCGGCGTGGTGAAGGCCGCCGTACGCGAGGCGCAGGAGCAGGCCCGCCAGGGGCGCATCCCGCCCGAGCAGGTGCCGGAGACGGTCCTCGCCCTGCTGCCCGGCACCGCGAGCGGCCTGCGCCCGGTGCTCAACGCCACCGGGGTGCTGCTGCACACCAACCTCGGCCGGGCCCCGCTCTCGGCCGCCGCCCGGCAGGCCGTCCAGGAGGCCGCCGGACCCACGGACGTCGAACTGGACCTGGTGACCGGCGTACGCGCCCGCCGAGGCCGCTCCGCCCTGGCCGCCCTGCGCGAGCGCGTGCCCTCCGCGGGGGACGCGCACGTCGTCAACAACGGCGCCGCCGCGCTGCTGCTCGCCGCCACCGCCCTCGCCTCCGGCCGGGAGATCGTCGTCAGCCGGGGCGAGATGGTGGAGATCGGCGACGGCTTCCGCCTGCCCGACCTGCTCGTGTCGACCGGCGCCCGGCTCCGCGAGGTCGGCACGACCAACCGCACGACCGCCGCGGACTACGCCGCCGTGCTCGGGCCCGAGACCGGATTCGTGCTCAAGGTGCATCCGTCCAACTTCCGTATCACCGGCTTCACCCGGTCCGCCGAGACCGCCGAACTCACGGGCCTCGGCGTCCCGGTCGTCGTCGACATCGGCTCCGGACTGCTCGCGCCGCATCCGGCGCTGCCCGAGGAACCCGACGCCGACACCCAGCTCCGTGCGGGCGCCGCCCTGGTCACCGCGAGCGGTGACAAACTCCTCGGCGGGCCCCAGTGCGGACTGCTGCTCGGCGACCGGGACCTGGTCCGCGGCCTCGCCCGGCACCCGCTGGCCCGCGCCCTGCGCGTCGACAAGCTGACCCTGGCCGCCCTGGAGGCCACGCTGACCGGGCCGCCCACCCCGACCGCCCTCGCCCTCACCGCCGACCCGGCGGCCCTCCGGGCCCGCGCCGACCGGCTGGCCGGCACTCTCGCCGCCGCCGGGATCGACGTGGAGGCGGTGGAGTGCGCCGCCACGGTCGGCGGCGGAGGCGCCCCCGGGGTCACCCTGCCCAGCGCGGCGCTCTCGCTGCCCGAGCGGTACGCCGTCGCCCTGCGCACCGGTCCCGTGCCCGTCGTCGGCCGGCTGGAAGCGGGCCGCTGTCTGCTGGACCTGCGCGCGGTGCCCGAGGAGGACGACGGGCGGCTGGCCGATGCCGTGCTGGCCGCCGGGCCGCAAGGGCGGGCGTGATGCGGGTCCTCGCCACCGCAGGCCATGTCGACCACGGCAAGTCCGCCCTGGTGCGGGCCCTCACCGGCATGGAGCCCGACCGCTACGAGGAGGAGCGCCGCCGGGGACTCACCCTCGACCTGGGTTTCGTGTGGACGCGGCTCGGTCCCGACGGCGACCATCTGGCCTTCGTCGACGTGCCCGGCCACGAACGCTTCGTGCCGACCATGCTGGCCGGTGTCGGTCCGGTGCCCGCCGTGCTGTTCGTGGTCGCCGCCGATCAGGGCTGGCAGCCCCAGTCCGAGGAGCACCTGGCCGTACTCGACGCGCTCGGCGTCCGGCACGCCGTCCTCGCGGTGACCCGCAGCGACCTCGCCGACCCCGAACCCGTACGTGCCGACGCCGTCGAGCGGCTGGCCCGGACCTCACTCGGCAAGGTGCCCGCGGTCCCGGTGAGCGCGCTCACCGGTGCGGGGCTCGACGAGTTGCGCACCGAACTGGTGCGGCTTGCCGGGGAGTTGACGGAGCCCGACCCCGGCGCCGACGTCCGGCTGTGGCTCGACCGGGCGTTCAGCGTGCGCGGCCACGGCACCGTGGTGACCGGCACCCTCGCCGCCGGCACCCTGCGCGTCGGCGACCGCCTGGTCACCGCGGACGGTTCCGCCGTGCTCCGGGTACGCGGGCTGCAGACCCTGCACGAGGAGCGGACGGCGGTCAGCGGGGTCGCCCGCGTGGCGGTCAACGTGCACGGCCGGGGCGACGACGGCCTGCGCCGTGGACAGGTGCTGCTGACCCCGGACCGCTGGCTGAGCAGCACGGTACTCGACGTCCGGGTCACCGGCGAACCTGCCGCCGACCTGCCCCGCTCGGTCACCCTGCACATCGGGACCGCCGCCGTACCCGTGCGCGTCCGTCCGCTCGGCGAGGACACCGCCCGGCTCTCGCTCGCCCGCGGCCTGCCCCTGCGGGCCGGCGACCGCGCGGTGCTGCGCGAACCGGGCGGCGGCCGCGTGCCCTGCGGGGTCACCGTTCTCGACGTACGACCGCCCAGGCTGACCCGGCGCGGCGCCGGCCGGGCCCGCGCCGCCGAACTCGCCGCGCTGACCGGCTGCCCCGACGGCGCCGCCGAACTGCGCCGCCGCAAGCTGATCCGGCGCGCCGACCTGGTGGCGATGGGGATCCCCGCGCCCGTCGCCCCCGTCGCCGGGGACTGGCTCGTGGACGACGGCCACTGGGCCTCGCTGAAGGACCGGCTGATCGACGAGGTCGAGCGGCACGCCGAGGCACACCCGCTGGAGCCGGGCCTGCCCGCGGAGGCGGCCCGCCGGCTGCTCGGACTGCCGGACCGCGCCCTCGTCGACGCCCTGACCCGGGCGGCGCCCGAACTCCGGGGCGAACAGGGCCGGTTGTACCGTTCGGACGGCGCGCTCCCCGCTCTGCCCCCGCGCGTTTGCGCTGCCGTGGACGCCGTACACCGGGACCTGGCCAGCGCGCCGTTCCGTGCCCCCGAGGCCGGCCGGCTCGCCGAACTGGGCCTGGACCGCAAGGCGCTCGCCGCCGCCGTCACGGCCGGAGCCCTTCTGCGGATCGCCGACGGAATCGTCCTGCTGCCCGGCGCCGACGCCGAGGCCGCCGCCGTGCTGCGCGCCCTGCCCCAGCCGTTCACACTCAGCGAGGCCCGGCGCGCGCTGGACACCACCCGCCGCGTGGCCGTACCGCTGCTGGAGTTCCTGGACGCCCGGGGCCACACGGAACGCGTCGACGACCAGCGCCGGCGCTGCCGTGCGGACGCGGTGGACGGAGGCGGACGGGAATCGAACCCGCCGGCCCGAGATCCTCGGGCCCCTCGGTTTTGAAGACCGGGAGGGCCACCAGGCACCCACACGCCTCCACCGCTCGTCAGGCTACTGCCCCAGGAGACCACCGGTATGACATCGACTTCGGAACCGATCCGCGAGGCACACGTCCGACTCACCCAGTACGCCCACGGCGGCGGCTGCGCCTGCAAGATCCCGCCCGGCGAGCTGGAGGAGGTGGTCGCGGGGCTGACCGTGCCACCGCTCGCCGGGGGCGACACCCCGCTGCTCGTGGGACTAGCCACCGGCGACGACGCGGCCGTGGTCACCCACCGGGGGACGGCGCTCGTCAGCACGGCCGACTTCTTCACCCCGGTGGTGGACGACCCCTACGACTGGGGACGCATCGCCGCCGCCAACGCCCTGTCCGACGTGTACGCGATGGGCGGCCGGCCGGTACTCGCCGTGAACCTGCTGGCCTGGCCGCGCGACCGGCTCTCCTTCGACCTGGCCCGCGAGGTGCTGCGCGGCGGACTGGACATCGCCACCGAGGCCGGCTGCCACGTCGGCGGCGGGCACAGCGTCGACGATCCGGAACCGAAGTACGGCATGGCCGTCACCGGCATCGCCGATCCGGAGCGGCTGCTGCGCAACGACGCCGGCCGGCCCGGGCTGCCGCTGTCGCTGACCAAGCCGCTGGGCGTGGGCGTGCTCAACAACCGGCACAAGGTCACCGGCGAGCGATTCGAACAGGCCGTCGCCACCATGACGGCGCTCAACCGGGACGCCGCCGAGGCGGCCCTCGCGGCCGGGGTCACCTGTGCCACCGACGTCACCGGGTTCGGTCTCCTCGGCCACCTCCACAAGCTGGCCCGGGCCTCCGGCGTGACCGCCGTGGTCGACACCGCCGCCGTGCCGTACCTGGACGGGGCCCGGGAGGCCGTCCGGGACGGGTACGTCAGTGGCGGCACCCGGCGCAACCTCGAATGGGTCGCCCCGTGTACCGACTTCGGGGACACCGACGCCGACACCCGGCTGCTGCTGGCCGACGCCCAGACCTCCGGCGGGCTGCTGGTCGCCGGGGAGGTGCCGGGAGCGCCGGTGGTGGGGGAGCTGGTGCCCCGCGGGCCCCACTCGATCGTGCTCAGGTAGGACTCGGGTCCCGGGCGATCGTGCCCGGGTGCGGCTCAGGGTTCGGTACCCGTGTGCTCGTCGATGCCCGCCCGGGTCCGGTAGGCCCGCACCAGTTCCACCGAGGCCGGACCGCGCGGCCTGCGGCCGGGGCGGATGTCCACGGCGAACGCCTTCGCCTCCTGGATGTGCGTGTTCGGGTCCAGGGACAGGTGCAGCAGCTCGTTGGCCGCGTCCCCGGTGCTGTACCCGTTGGGACCCCAGTGGTACGGCAGGCCCACCTGGTGCAGCCGGCGCCCGTGCACGGTCAGCGGTGCCATCCGGTCCGTCACCAGCACCCGTGCCTCGATCACTCCGCGCGCGCTGACGATCGTCGCCCACCCGGTGTGCTCCAGCCCGCGCTCCGCAGCGAGCTCGGGGGAGACCTCGCAGAAGAACTCCGGTTGCAGCTCGGCGAGATAGGGCTGCCAACGGGACATGCCGCCCGCCGTGTGGTGCTCGGTGAGCCGGTAGGTGGTGGCCACGTACGGGAACACCTCTGAGCCGGTCTCGTCGCCGCTCGGCTGGTAGCGGTTGTCGGGAATCGGTTCGATCAACTGCCGTACCGGGTTGCGCTGCTGCTCGTACAGCAGGTTCGGGAACGGCGAGTCCTGCGGCTCGTAGTGCACCGGCAGCGGACCGTCGGTCAGTCCGGACGGCACGTACAGCCAGGCCTTGCCGTCGGCCTGCATGATGAACGGGTCGGTGCCCGACAGGGCCTCCGGACCGGTCGCGTCCTCGGGCGGCTCGTGATCGGGCGACGTGTCCTTCTTGAAGTCCGGCACGTCGTGCCCGGACCACTCGCCCTTCTCCGCGTCCCACCACACCAGTGCCTTGCGCTCGCTCCAAGGCCTGCCCTGCGGGTCGGCGGAGGCGCGGTTGTACAGGATCCGGCGATTGGCGGGCCACGCCCACGCCCACTCGGCCGCCACCCAGTCCTGCTCCCGGCCGGGCTTGCGGCGAGCGGCCTGGTTGACGCCGTCGGCGTACACTCCGCAATAGATCCAGCAGCCGCAGGTGGTCGAGCCGTCCGCTTTCAGCTGCTCGTACGAGGAGAGCGGGCTGCCCTCGGCGTCGCGGCCGTTGATCTCGGCGAGCACGGTCTCCGCGTCCGGTTCGGCGATGCCGCCCTTCACCGGATAGTCCCAGGCCAGATCGAGCACGGGCCGGTCCATCTCGTCGCAGGACCCGGCGAGCTTCTCCCGGATGATCCGCCCCAGGTGGTACGTGAACCACAGGTCGCTGCGCGCCTCGCCGGGCGGCTCGACCGCCTGGTGGTGCCACTGCAGCAGCCGCTGGGTGTTGGTGAAGCTGCCGTCCTTCTCGGTGTGCGCCGCGGCCGGCAGGAAGAACACCTCGGTGCCGATGTCCTCGGTGCGCAGCTCGCCGGTCTCGATCTCCGGCCCGTCCTTCCACCAGGTCGCCGACTCGATCAGCGAGAAGTCGCGGACCACCAGCCAGTCGAGGTTCGCCATGCCGAGCCGCATCACCTTGGAGTTGGCGTTGCCGACCGCCGGGTTCTCGCCGTACAGGAAGTAGCCCTTGCAGGTGCCCGCCAGCTGGGCCATGGCCGTCTCGTACGCCGAGTGGCTGCCGGTCAGCCGGGGGAGGTAGTCGAAGCAGAAGTCGTTGTCGGCGGTGGCCGCGTCACCCCAGTAGGCCTTGAGCAGGCTCACCAGGTACGAGCGCATGTTGCCCCAGTAGCCCTTGTGGGCCGCCTCGGCCTTCACGAAGGCGTCCAGATCCTGGTTCTGGTGGGCGTGCGGCATCGGGATGTAGCCCGGCAGCAGGTTGAACAGGGTGGGGATGTCCGTCGAGCCCTGGATGGAGGCGTGCCCGCGCAGGGCCATGATGCCGCCGCCGGGCCGGCCGATGTTGCCCAGCAGGGTCTGCAGCACGGCCGCCGCGCGGATGTACTGCACGCCCACCGTGTGCTGCGTCCAGCCGACCGCGTAGGCGAAGGCCGTGGTCCGGTCCCGGCCGGAGTTCTCCGTGACCAGCTCGCACACCTGCCGGAACAGATCCTGCGGCACCCCGCAGATCCGCTCCACCATCTCCGGTGTGTAGCGGGCGTAGTGCCGCTTGAGCACCTGGAACACACAGCGGGGGTGGGTCAGTGTCTCGTCCCGTTCGGGCTCGCCCTCGCCGATCACCGCGCCGCCGGAGCCGTGCGCCTCGCCGCGTGCCGCCTCGGTCACCGAACTGCCGCCGCCGGTGCGCTTCTGGTACTCCTGGTCGCGCTGGCCCGAGGCGGCCTGGATCTCGGTGCCCTCGTACTGCCAACTGCGGTTGTCGTAGCTGCGGTTGCCGGTGTCGAGGCCGGAGAAGACGCCCGCCAGGTCCTCGGTGTCGCAGAAGTCCTCCCGCAGGAGCACCGGAGCGTTGCTGTACGCCACGATGTAGTCGCGGAAGTACTTCTCCTGCTGCAGGACGTAGTTGATGATCCCGCCGAGGAACGCGATGTCCGTGCCGGCGCGCAGCGGCACGTGCACGTCGGCCAGCGCGCTGGTGCGGGTGAAGCGCGGATCGACGTGGATCACCTTCGCGCCCCGCGCCTTGGCCTCCATCACCCACTGGAACCCGACCGGATGGCACTCGGCCATGTTCGAGCCCTCGATGACGATGCAGTCCGCGTTCTGCAGGTCCTGCTGGAAGGTGGTCGCGCCGCCGCGTCCGAACGAGGTTCCCAGACTGGGAACGGTGGAGGAGTGTCAAACACGCGCCTGGTTCTCGATCTGGATCGCTCCCAGCGCGGTGAACAGTTTCTTGATGAGGTAGTTCTCTTCGTTGTCCAGCGTGGCCCCGCCGAGGCTCGCGATACCCAGGGTGCGCCGGGTGCGGGTCTCGTCGACCTCCCACTCCCAGCCCGCCCGGCGTGCCTCGATCACCCGGTCGGCGATCATGTCCATCGCCGTGTCGAGGTCGAGGCGCTCCCACTCGGTGCCGTGCGGGCGCCGGTAGAGGACGTGGTGCTCGCGGGCGTCCCCCGTGGTCAGCTGCAGGCTCGCCGCGCCCTTGGGGCACAGCCGGCCGCGCGAGACGGGGGAGTCCGGGTCGCCCTCGATCTGGGTCACCCGCTCGTCCTGGACGTACACGTTCTGGCCGCAACCCACCGCGCAGTACGGGCAGACGGACTTGACCACCCGGTCGGCACGGGTCACCCGGGGCCGCAACCGCTCGGTCGGTCCGCTCTTCGCCGCGGCACCCCGGCCCAGCAGATCGGTGCCCGTCAGCTGGCGGTAGACCGGCCAGGAGTCGATCCAGGTGCGTACGCCCACAGTCACTCCTCCCGCCAGGTGCCTCGATTTCCCCGCATACGAGCGGCCACGGCATCTCTCGCCCCGGTGCGGCGCGGAGTACCCCGGCCGGACTCGGTCAAACGGACGCCCGCGCCTCCGCCGTACGGACCGGCTCGGGATCCGCCCTACGGACCGTCGCGGACTGCGCCGAACGGACCGTCCCGGGTGCCGCCGAACGGGCCCCCGCCCAGGTGTGAGGGCGCCGATCCGGGGGACTCCGCCCCTGCCGTGTGCCGGCGCACGGACCGTGCATGCGCCCGTAAGGTCCGGGTGGTCACGGTCCCGATGAAGTGACGGGCGTGATCGCGTGAGCGTCAGGGGCGTTGGGGTGAAGGCGGCGGCCCGGTGAGGCAGTGACATGTCTTCGGGACCGTTTTCACACGGGAGTCGATCGTCGCCGCATGCGTGTTCGTGGTGATCCTCGGTGTCCTCGCCTGGGCCCTGGTGCGCCGGCGGACGGAGGTCTCCGACCGGCCCGAGCGGCCCCGCTTCGAGGCCTTCTACGTCGGCGCCCTCGCCGCCTTCGCGATCTTCCTGGTGTCGTGGACCGCCTGGCAGAACCACGAGGAGAACCACGCCGCCGGTCCCGGGCCGCTGCGCGTCGACGTCACCGGATTCCAGTGGTGCTGGACCTTCGGCTACCCGCAGTCCGCGGCGCACCGCAAGGTCTCCGGGACCTGCAAGGGAAAGGACTTCCCGACGCTCGTCGTGCCGACCGGCCGCACGGTGCGGTTCCACGTCACGTCGCGGGACGTCATCCACTCCTTCTGGGTGCCGGACCTGCGCCCGGTGACCGGGCCGGTGAGTTCCGGGGCCGCCGCGGGCGGTGCGAGGTCGCCGGCCCTCAGGCGTGCCGGGCGTGCATGGGGTTGTGGGCGACCTCGTCCGGGCACTTGCGGTGCCGTGGGCGCGTCCGCCGGTCGCGCCGCCAGTCGTACGCCGCGAGGACCAGGGACGCCACCATGCCGACGAGGGCGGCGCCGAGCGCGGTGACCAGGGCGCCGCGATAGTCGTGGCTCCTGCCGAGCACCAGGTAGAAGAGGCCGGGCAGGGCGGCGGTGCCCACCGCGGCGCCCAGCCGCTGTCCGGTCTGCAGCGCCCCGCCCGCCGCGCCGGCCATCTGCACCGGCACGTCCCGCAACGTCATGGTGATGTTCGGGGAGACCACGAAGCCGCTGCCGATGCCACCGAGGAGCAGGACCGGGGCGGCGACCCACGGCGCGATGTCGAGGGGCGCGAGGCGGAGCAGCAACACGGTGCCGCCCAGGCCGACGATCACACCCGCGAGGCCGCAGACGGTGAGCAGCCGTCCGAACCGTTCCACGAGGCGGCCGGCGACCACGGCCGCACTCGCCGAGCCGAGGGCGAAGGCAGTCACCGCGAGGCCCGACTTGAGCGGGGAGTAGCCCAGACCGTGCTGGTAGAAGAGGGCGAAGACCAGCCAGACGCCGCTGAACCCGATGAAGTACAGCGTGCCGACGCCGGCGCCGACGGCATAGCCGCGCACCGTGGTGAACAGGCGTGGGTCGAGCAGTGGCTGGGCGCCGCGTTCGACCAGGCGGCGCTGCCACTGCGCGAACACGGCAAGGACCGCGGCGCCGGCGAGGAACAGCCACCACACGCGGCCGAGGCCGCCCGAGTCCGCCTGGACCAAGGGGTACATGAGCGCCAGGACGCCGAGGCCGAGGAGCAGGACACCGGGCAGGTCCACGCGTCCGCGGCCCGACGGGCGGGTGCGGGGCAGCAGGCGGCGGCCCAGGAGGACGGCGAGGATCCCGATGGGGACGTTGACGTAGAAGATCCAGCGCCAGCCCTGGGCGCCGGATGCCAGTGCGAGGACGGCGCCGCCGGTGATGGGGCCGACGGCGGAGGACACGCCGACGGTGGCGCCGAAGAAGCCGAAGGCGCGGCCGCGTTCGGCGCCACGGAACATCTGCTGGATGAGCGCGGAGTTCTGCGGCGCCATGAAGCCGGCCGCCAGCCCCTGGGCGAGGCGGCCCACCACCAGGAGCGTGATGTCCGGAGCCGCTCCGCAGGTCGCGCTGAAGACCACGAAGCCGCAGAGGGCCAGCAGGAAGATACGGCGCCGGTCCAGCGCGTCGCCGAGACGGCCTGCCGTGACGAGGGCGAGAGCGAAGGCGAGGGCGTATCCGGAGACCACCCACTGCACCTGCGCGGGAGAGGCGTGCAGATCGCGCTGGATCGTGGGCAGGGCGACCGCCACGATCGTCACGTCCAGCAGGCTCATGAAGCCGGCCACCAGGGTGACCCACAGGGCCCGCCACCGGTTCGGATCCGGCTCGTACCCGGCTTCCTGACCGCCCCGTTGCCCGTCGCCCGCCGCTGACGCCGACGCCGCCACTTGGGCTCCTCTCACCAGGTGCGCACCCGAACGGACCAGGTTCCCCCGGCGGCACGAGGCACACGCCCCAGCATGCGCCCGCGACGAGCCGGGGACGAGTCCCTCCGTGGCCGTCACCCACGGTGGCCGACCGGACGCGAGGCGAAGGCATCCGTTTGGGAGCGGAAGATCTGCGCAGGCGTTGTGCTACTGGGAAAGGCGACCTGCGAAAGGAGACGGCAGCTGTGCGACGCCACCGGGCACTGTTCCGCGCGAGTGAGGAACGACGCCGTCCTGAGCTGCGGCGTGCGGACATCACCGTGACCGACGACGCCGCGGTCAGGCGCGCCACCAAGGCCGCGGCCCTCGGCAACGCGATGGAGTGGTACGACTTCGGCATCTACAGCTATCTGGCGTCGACCATCGGCAAGGTCTTCTTCCCCTCGGGGAACGACACCGCCCAACTGCTCAGTTCGTTCGCGACGTTCGCGGTGGCCTTCCTGGTGCGACCCGTCGGCGGCATGGTCTTCGGGCCCCTCGGCGACAGGCTCGGGCGCAAACGCATCCTCTCCATCACCATGATCATGATGGCGGTGGGCACCTTCGCCATCGGCCTCATCCCCCCGCACTCCGCCATCGGTCTCTGGGCCCCGGCCCTGCTGATCCTCTTCCGGCTGGTGCAGGGTTTCTCGACCGGCGGGGAGTACGGAGGCGCCTCGACCTTCATCGCGGAGTACGCGCCCGACAAGCGGCGCGGCTTCTTCGGCAGCTTCCTGGAGTTCGGCACGCTCGCCGGGTACGTCGGAGCGTCCGGGCTCGTCGTCGTCCTCAGCGGCGTCCTCAGCGAGGACCAGATGCTGCACTGGGGCTGGCGCGTGCCCTTCCTGGTCGCGGCCCCGCTGGGCTTCATCGGCCTCTACCTGCGGCTCAGGCTGGACGAGACGCCCGCCTTCCGGAAACTGGAGGGCGCCGGGGTCCCGGAGAGCGGGGCCGCGGACGCCGTGGAGACCTCGGCCGCCTCCGACCTCGGCAAGATCTTCACGCGGTACTGGCGGCCGCTGGTGCTGTGCCTCGCGCTCGTCGCCGCGTACAACATCACCGACTACATGCTGCTCTCCTACATGCCGACGTACCTGTCCGACGAACTCGGCTACGGCACCGACCACGGGCTGCTGATCCTGCTCCTCGTGATGGTCCTGCAGATGGGTGTCATCAACCAGGTCGGACGCCTCTCCGACCGCTTCGGGCGCAAACCGCTGCTGATGACGGGGATGCTCGGCTTCCTCTTCCTCTCCCTGCCGTCCTTCCTCCTCATCCGGCAGGGCGGCGTCGCCCTCGTCACGCTGGGTCTGCTGCTGATGGGCCTGTCCCTGGTGGCGCTGCTCGGCACGATGTCGGCGGCGCTCCCGGCGATCTTCCCCACCCACGTCCGCTACGGCTCCCTGTCGGTCGCCTACAACGTCTCCACCTCGGTGTTCGGCGGCACCACCCCCCTCGTGATCACCGCCCTGATCAGCGCCTTCGGCACCAATCTCATGCCCGCTTACTACGCGACCGCCGCCGCGGCCGTCGGCGTCGCCGCCGTCCTGTGCATGCGGGAGACCGCCAACAAGCCGCTGGCCGGCTCCCCGCCCTGCGTGGAGACGCAGGAGGAGGCCGCCGAACTCGTCGCGGCCGACTCCGCCCGTCCCTAGTGCTGCGACCGGCACCAGGTCTGGCGCAAACCCGACCGAACTTTTCCCGCACGCCCGGCATCACACCTGGGGTAAGGCGAACCACGCAGCCGACCACGAAGGGGTGAGCCCTCACCATGACCCACCAGCACCGCAGCCACACGCGCGGCACCGCCATGGACCCCCGGTCCGGCCGGCGCCGGCGCCTCGTGCGGGCGACGCTCGCCGTGACCGCCGTCGCCGGACTGGGGATCGCCGGCGCGGGGGCGGCCCAGGCCGCCGGCACGCGGGCCACGACGGCGACGCCCACCTGCGCCGTCTCCGCGCTGAGCGCCTCGTTCGGCGAGGAACTGGGCGGCGGCATGAATCACCAGGGCGTGGTGGTCAAGCTGAAGAACACCGGCACCCACACCTGCCTGCTGCGCGGCTACCCGGGCCTCGGCCTGGAGAACGCCGCGCACCGCACGCTCCACTCGACCACCCACTGGGGCGACACCTGGTACGCGAAGAGCCCGCCCAAGACCACGCTGACGCTGCGCAAGGGCGCCGTCGCGGAGGCGGTCATATCGTGGACGCACGCCGACACCGGCACCTCCGACGCCGTGCACGCCGCCTACCTCGAGGTCACGCCGCCCGCGGCCACCAGCCACAAGACGCTGAAGTTCCCGCAGTGGGTCGACTTCGGCGACCTCAGGGTGACCGCTCTCGCGTACCGGATCCCCGTCAACCCCTGAGCGTGAGCGTCGTACGGCGGTGAGGCACTAGCGGCCGCGCGCCGCCAGCCGCTCCCGCTGTGGTACGACCGTGTACTTGGGGTCCTCGGCGGAGGCCACTCCGGCGTGGAAAACGCCGAAGCGCAGGGCCGCCGAACCGGTGAGCAGCGCGGCCCCGGCCGCCAGGGCGAGGCGCCGGTCCCGCCCTGAACACAGGGCCAGGGCCGCGCCGCCCGCCGTCAGCAGCTCCGCCGCCCGCAGCCACAGGTGCGATTTGCCCTGCTCGAAGGGCTCGGCGGCCAGGCCCATGCGCCGCTTCATCGTCCGGAAGGCACCCAGCTCCAGGGCGGCCCCGAAGGCGGCCAGCCGGCGGGCGGGCCCGGCCTCGGCGGCCGGAGCGGCGGCCAGGGCGAGACCGGACGCCGCCGTGGCGGCGGAACCCGCGAACACGAACGGCAGCTCCCGGTAACCCTCGTGCCAGGAAGGCACCGCCGTGTCCGAGAGCAGCACCGCGGTGTACGTCGCCACCGCGGGGCCCAGGGCGGCGGCGCCCAGCGTGGCGGCCGACCCCAGCAGCCGGTACCGGCCCGCCACCTGGGTGGCCGCCGCGGTCAGCGTCAGCGGCGCGTACGCCGTCAGCAGCCACGAGCCCACGCTCATCGGAGAGGTGGGCTTGAGGACGCGGAGCATGTTCAGGAACCGGGCCGGACGGCCGAGGTCGTGGACGAGGGCGGCCAGCGACAGGGAGATGGCCCCGGCCGCCCCGAGCTTCGCCGGTGCGGCCAGCCCCGGCCGGTTCGTGGCCTGGGCCCCGGCCGCCAGCAGCGACGACGCTCCGGCCAGGCCGCCGAGATACAGGTATCCGGCGATGTCCAGCGGCTCCCAGGTCGGCTTGTTCAGTACGGGCTTGCCGTAGTACGACGAGAACTCCGCGTCCGGCACCATCGGCTGCTCGCCCCGCCCGCGCCGGCGCCTGCGGCGTCCCGCGTGCGCGCCGGTCGGCGCCTGCCGGCCGGGCCGTGTGTCCTGGACGCCGTCCCGGGTGACGTCGGATTCGCTCATCGCGGCCTCCTCACGAAGCTGCCGAGGGCGAGGACGACCAGCGAGCCCGCGGCCAGCGCCGCGTGCCGCCACATGTCGGGCAGGTCGCGGGTGGTGACCACCGGGTCGGGCGGCAGCCCGTACACCTCCGGCTCGTCCAGCAGCAGGAAGAACGCGCCGTCGCCGCCGACCCCGTCGTCCGGGCTCTGTCCGTACAGCTGCGCGTCGGCCACACCGGCCGCGTGCAGCTGGGCCACCCGCGCCTGCGCCCGCTCCCGCAGCTCCTCGAGCGGGCCGAACTGGATCGACTCGGTGGGGCAGGACTTGGCGCAGGCGGGCTCCATGCCGACGCCGAGCCGGTCGTAGCACAAGGTGCACTTCCAGACCCGGCCGTCGTCCTGGCGCTGGTCGATGACGCCGTAGGGGCAGGCGGGAACGCAGTAGCCACAGCCGTTGCAGACGTCCTCCTGGACGACGACCGTGCCGAACTCGGTGCGGAACAGTGCCCCGGTGGGACATACGTCCAGGCAGGCCGCGTGCGTGCAGTGCTTGCACACGTCGGAGGCCATCAGCCAGCGCAACTCGGTGCGGCCGTCCGGGGAGAGAGGGGAGATCTGGCCGGCCGGAGGTCCCTCGGGCGCCTGCCCCGGCGGGGGAGTGGTGGCTCCCGGGCCGGGGGAGGCGGTGCCGGTGCCGAGTCGAGCCGCGGCGGCGAACACGTCGACGTCGTCGTGCGCGACCCCGGGTTCCTGCCCGCCGAACGGCTTGCGCTGCTCGATGAAGGCCACGTGCCGCCAGGTGTCGGCGCCCAGCCCCTGGGTGTTGTCGTACGACATGCCCGTCCAGACGAGACCGTCCTCCGGAATGGCGTTCCACTCCTTGCACGCCACCTCGCACGCCTTGCAGCCGATGCACACCGACGTGTCGGTGAAGAAACCCATCCGCGGCGGCGCGTCCGGGTAGCCGGAGGCCCCGGCCACGTCCGGCTGCGGGCCGTAGAGCAGATTCGCGCGGACCTCGTCACCGTCCCTCATCGCCGGACCTCCTCGCTCATGACTCCTCGCCCTCCTCGGGTACCTCGTCCGGCGCCGCTCGCACGGCCTCGACCCGGCGTTTCAGCCAGGACGTCACCGGCATCTCCACGCTCTTGGCCAAGTACCAGCGGCTCAGGGCGTTGCGCAGCCGATGCCGGTGGAACCACCGCCAGGCCTCGGTGCCCTCGGGGCGCGGCCGGGGCAGGTCGCGCACGAGGATGCGGTAGGCCTCCTCGCGGGAGAGCAGAGTGTGCGCCTCCTCGTAGCCACCGCCGGCCGTGCGCCGCACTTCCGCCGTCGTCCCGCCGTCCAGCAGCCGCCGCCGGTCGGCGGCCTGCAGACCGAGGCAGGCCCGTTGGGTGGCGTGGTACGTCACGAGCGGCACCACGAACAGCGCTGCGCGCAACATCCGGGTGATCAGCTCCACCGTCAGGTCGAACTTGAGGGCCAGCACGTCCTGCCCGCCCGTCAGCAGCAGGACCCCGTACGCCGAGACGGCCGCCGCGCCCAGCGCGGTCCGGGTCGGCCGGTTGCGCGGCCGGTCGCACAGGTGCTGTTCCGGCAGGTTGACCTCCCGGGGCCGCCTGAACGCCCCCGTGAAGAAGATCCGCAGCAGATGGACGCCGATGGCCGCGACGAACGCCAGCGCCACCCAGTGGTGCATCTGCCGCACCAGCAGGCCACCGCGCACATCGAAGCTGATGTGCAGCACCGAGGCGTACGCCTCGCTGGTGAACGTGCCGCGCAGTGGAAGGTAGGAGCCGGTGTACGGCCGTTCCGTCATGTCCGGATGGAAGAAGAACGTCAGCCAGACACCCGTCAGCACCAGCACGACCAGGCTGTACAGCGCCGACTCGCCCAGCAGGAAGGACCAGTGGTCCGGGAACGCCTTGCGCAGGAACTGCTTGCCCGCGGCCGCCACCGGGAGCCTGCGGTCCAGCGCCGTCACCGGACGCTCCCCACGCGCCCCGTCTTGGGCGGACCCGCGCTCCTCCGACGCCGCCACCGCGTTCTCGCCCTTCCGCCCGGTGCTGGGTTCCTCACTCTGGGTGCTCTGATGTGAGCGTGGCACGGGTGCCCTGGCCCCGCGCGCTCGAAACGACGGCCGGGCTCCGATTGCCTGCGTGGCCGCCGGGCTGCCCGGAGCGACGGAGGAGTGGGCAAGGAGGTCACCGTGGGGAGCGTGTCCGAGCTGGTCGCAGCCCGGCTGCGGGCCTGGGGCGCGGAGCGGGTCTACGGGGTGCCGGGCCTCGAGATCGATCCGCTGATCCGCGCCCTGGCCGGCGGGGCGCGGGCCCCCTGGTTCGTGCAGACGCGCGGCGCGGAGTCCGCCGCCCTCATGGCGTGCGCCGACGCCAAGTTCCCCGGCCTCCTCGGCTGCTGCCTCGCCCCGCCCGGCGCGGGCGCCCTGCGGCTCCTCGGCGGGCTCTACGACGCCGCGGCGGACCGGACTCCGGTCCTGGCCGTGGTGGGGGCGGAAGCGATCACCCGGCGGCCCGGCGGGCGTGTCACCCGGCATCTGGCCGAGGTCTCCGTGTTCTGCGAGGAGGTCTGCGGGCTGCAGCTGATGGGCGACGCCCTGAACCGCGCGGTGCGGGCTGCGCTCTGCGACCGGGGCGTCGCGAGCCTGGTGGTGTCCTGCGACGTCCTCGCGGCGACGGCACCCGCCGGACCCGACGGCCCCGGAGCCGCTCCCCAGGACTTCAGCCCTGTCGTGCGCACACCGGACCGGCAGGACGTCCAGCGCGCGGCCGAGGTGCTGAACGGCGCCGGGAAGCCGGCCGTCGTCGTGGGCAACGCGGGACGGGCCGCGTCCGGGCAGGCGGTGGGGGCGGCCTCGCTCCTCGGCGCCGGCATCGCCACGACGGCCCTGGCCCGCGACGCCCTGCCGCACCTCACGGGTGTGGCGGGGCCGCTCGGCAGTGAGGTGGCAGCCGAGCTGCTCCGCGAGTGCGACACCCTGCTCCTGGTGGGGGCGGAGGACCTGGGCCCCGGGCTCCCCCCGGGCGCCGCCCACCGCAGGATCGTCACCGTGGACCGCGAACCGGCCGACTGTCCCCTCGGCCACGCGCTCCCGGCCGTCCGGATGAACGGCGACGCCACCGCGGCCCTCGAAGCACTGATCCCGCTGCTGCGCCGCAGCACGGACCAGGCGTGGCGCAACCGGGTCGAGAAGGCGGTGCGGTCCTGGCGGGCCGACGGCGACACGAAGGCGAGCCGCTACTTCGGTACGTGCGTCAACCCGCGGTCGGTCGTCGCCGAGCTGTCCGAGCGGCTGTCCGACCGGGCCGTCGTCGTCACCACTCGGGGACCTCGCTGGACTGGTGGATCCGCCATCTCCGGCTCCGCAACGGCATGCGCTCTCTGCTGTCCGGTCACCTGGGCCTGCCCGGCGCCGCCGTGCCCTACGCCCTGGCCGCCCGGTTCGCCGCCCCCGACCGGCCGGTCGTCGCCCTCGTCGGCGACGGCGCCTTCCAGGCCGGCGGCCTGAACGAACTGATCACCGTCCGCCGCCATCTGGACCGGCTGGCCGGTCTTCCCCCGCTGGTGTTCTGCGTCCTCAACAACGGCGACCTGAACCGGCTGACCTGGCAGCGCCGGGCCGCGGCCGGCGACGCGCTGATCCCGCTGTCCGCCGAGGTCCCCGCCATGCCGTACGCCGAGTGGGCCCGGCTCGCGGGCATTCCGGCCGTGCGCTGCGACCGGCCCCGGCACGTCGCCGCCGGCTGGGCCGACGTCCTCCGCCAACCCGGACCGGTGGTCCTCGAGTTCATGGTGGACGGCGAGACCCCGCCGGACTGGGCGGCCGCGCCCCTGTCGCCATCCGTGGCCAAACAGGACCGTGTACCCGGCTAGAGCACTTTCCTTCCTGTCACCGGCCAACGAATTCCGAGTCGTCGAGGGATGGCCGATTGCTTTTGTAGGAGCATGCCCGGCTGGGTTAACCTGCGGCGTATTTTCTCATCAGGCAAATCCGTGAACAGCGGAAATGCACACACCGATCGCCGGGTCAGGCCACGTGCCCGGCGTTGGTTCCGAGTCCTCCGAGCGAGGGCTCCTGGGGAGCGGGACGAGGGTGCGCATGGCCGGCAAGGCGACCGGGACGACCGAAAGGCTCCCCGGTGACGAGGAACTGAGAAGACTGCTCGCGGGGCTGACCGCCGTGCGCGACGGAGACTTCGGCACCCGGCTGCCGGACGACTCCCCGGGGCTGCTGGGTGACATCGCCACCGTCTTCAACGGCATGGTCGACCAGCTGTCCGTCTTCACCTCCGAAGTCACGCGAGTGGCACGCGAGGTGGGCACCGAGGGCACCCTCGGCGGTCAGGCGCAGGTGCCGGGCGTCTCCGGCACCTGGGCCGACCTGACCGACTCGGTCAACGCGATGGCGGGCAACCTCACCACGCAGGTCCGTGACATCGCCCAGGTGGCCACCGCGGTGGCCAAGGGCGACCTGTCGCAGAAGATCGACGTGCCCGCGCGAGGTGAGATCCTGCAGCTGAAGGAGACCGTCAACACGATGGTCGACCAGCTCTCCGCCTTCGCCGACGAGGTGACCCGGGTGGCCCGCGAGGTGGGCACCGAGGGCAGGCTCGGCGGACAGGCCCAGGTGCCCGGCGTCGCCGGTGTCTGGCGCGACCTGACGGATTCGGTCAATTTCATGGCGGGCAACCTGACCGCGCAGGTGCGCAATGTCGCCCAGGTGACGACGGCGGTGGCGCAGGGAGATCTCTCGCAGAAGATCACCGTGGACGCGCGGGGCGAGATCCTGGAGCTGAAGAGCACCATCAACACGATGGTGGACCAGTTGTCGGCGTTCGCGGACGAGGTGACCCGGGTGGCCCGCGAGGTCGGCACCGAGGGCAGGCTCGGCGGACAGGCGGACGTCAAGGGCGTCAAGGGCACCTGGCGGGACCTGACGGATTCGGTCAATTTCATGGCGGGCAACCTGACCGCGCAGGTGCGCAATGTCGCCCAGGTGGCCACGGCGGTGGCGCAGGGAGATCTCTCGCAGAAGATCACCGTGGACGCGCGGGGCGAGATCCTGGAGCTGAAGAGCACCATCAACACGATGGTCGACCAGTTGTCCGGTTTCGCGGACGAGGTGACCCGGGTGGCCCGCGAGGTGGGCACCGAGGGCAGGCTCGGCGGACAGGCACAGGTGCGCGGGGTCGCCGGCACCTGGAAGGACCTCACCGACAACGTCAACGTGATGGCCTCCAACCTCACCGGCCAGGTGCGTTCCATCGCCCAGGTGGCCACGGCCGTCGCCAGGGGCGACCTGTCGCAGAAGATCACCGTCGAGGCCAAGGGCGAGGTCGCCGCCCTCGCCGGCGTCATCAACACCATGGTCGACACCCTGTCGGCGTTCGCGGACGAGGTGACCCGGGTGGCCCGAGAGGTCGGCACCGAGGGCCGGCTCGGCGGTCAGGCCCATGTGCCCAACGTGGCCGGCACCTGGAAGGACCTCACCGACAACGTCAACTCCATGGCCAACAACCTCACCGGCCAGGTGCGCAACATCGCGCTGGTGACCACCGCCGTGGCCAAGGGCGACCTGTCCAAGAAGATCGACGTCGACGCCCGCGGCGAGATCCTGGAGCTGAAGACCACCATCAACACGATGGTCGACCAGCTGTCGGCGTTCGCGGACGAGGTGACTCGCGTCGCGCGCGAGGTGGGCACCGAGGGCCGGCTCGGCGGACAGGCCGAGGTGGAGGGCGTCTCCGGCACCTGGAAGCGGCTCACCGAGAACGTCAACGAACTCGCCGGAAACCTCACCCGGCAGGTCCGCGCCATCGCCGACGTGGCCAGCGCCGTCGCCGAGGGCGACCTGACCCGGTCCATCACCGTCGACGCCTCCGGCGAGGTGGCCGACCTCAAGGACAACATCAACTCCATGGTGGAGTCACTGCGCGAGACCACCATGGCCAACCAGGAGCAGGACTGGCTCAAGACCAACCTCGCCCGGATCTCCGGCCTCATGCAGGGCCACCGCGACCTGCCCGTCGTCGCCGAGCTGATCATGGACGAGCTGGTGCCCCTGGTGTCCTCCCAGTACGGCGCCTTCTACCTCGCCGAGGACGGCGAGTCGGGGCCCGAGCTGCGGCTCGTCGGCTCCTACGGCCGACCCGAGGAGGACACCCGGCCGGAGCGGATGCCGTTCGGCCGCTCCCTGGTCGGCCAGGCCGCCCGCAGCCGCCGTACCATCGCCGTGGACGAGCTGCCGCCCGGGTACGTCACCATCTCCTCGGGACTCGGACAGATCGAGCCCACCGCGCTGTTGCTGCTGCCCATCCTCTTCGAGGAGCAGGTGCTCGGCGTCATCGAGCTGGCGTCCGTCACCCCGTTCACACCGGTCCAGCGGGACTTCCTCCAGCAGCTCGTCGACACCATCGGCGTCAACGTCAACACGATCGTCGCCAACGCCCGTACCGACGAACTCCTGGAGGAGTCGCAGCGCCTGACGAGCGAACTGCGGGCCCGTTCGGCCGAGTTGCAGGCCCGTCAGGAGGAGCTGCAGCGGTCCAACGCCGAGCTGGAGGACAAGGCCTCGCTGCTCGCCGAGCAGAACCGCGACATCGAGGCGAAGAACCTGCAGATCGAGCAGGCCCGGCAGGAACTGGAGGCGCGGGCCCAGCAGTTGTCGCTCGCCTCGAAGTACAAGTCCGAGTTCCTCGCCAACATGAGCCATGAGCTGCGCACCCCGCTCAACAGCCTGCTCATCCTGGCCCAGCTGCTCGCCCAGAACCCCTCCCGCAACCTCACCCCCAAGCAGGTCGAGTACGCGGGCATCATCCACTCGGCCGGCTCCGATCTGCTCCAGCTGATCAACGACATCCTCGACCTGTCCAAGGTCGAGGCCGGCAAGATGGACGTGACGCCGGAGCGCGTCGCACTGCGGCAGCTCATCGATTACGTCGAGGCCACGTTCCGGCCCATGACCTCGCAGAAGAGCCTCGAGTTCACCGTCTCCACGGCCGCCGGCGCCCCCGCCGACCTGCTCACCGACGACTCCCGGCTCCGGCAGATCCTGCGCAACCTCCTCTCCAACGCGGTGAAGTTCACCGAACAGGGCGGAGTCGAGCTGCGTGTCGAGCCCGCCGCCGACGACGAGGTGCCCCAGGAAGTGGTGCGCGGCGGCGCCGTCGTGGCGTTCCGTGTGACGGACACCGGCATCGGCATCCCGGAGCAGCAACTCGAGACCATCTTCGGCGCGTTCCAGCAGGCGGACGGCACCACCAGCCGCAAGTACGGCGGTACCGGGCTCGGCCTGTCCATCACCCGGGAGATCGCCCGCCTGCTCGGCGGCGCCGTCACCGTCGACAGCACGCCCGGCAAGGGCAGCACCTTCACACTGTTCCTGCCCGTGGCCCGTCCCGAGTTCGGCGACCATCCGCGCGGCGGGCGCGGCATCGCCAAGGCGGCCCACGAACAGCGCCCGGACGGCACGGCCGGGCACGAGCCGGATGCCCCGGCGCCCCGCGTCACCGCGCAGAGGCAGCGACCACGCAGGCTGCTCGTCGTGGAGGAACGGCCACGCGGCCTGCTGACCCTGGTCGCGGAGAGCGTCGTCGGCGACCTGGAGCACAGCCACGGCAACGGCATCCCCGTCGACGTCATCACCGCGGTCGGCGCCCAGGAAGCGGCCGGTGCCCTGGCCGCCGAGCCCTGCCACTGCGTCGTCGTGGACCTGGGCGGACCCGACGGGGAGTCGGTCCGCTTCCTGGAAGCGGTGCGCGGCGACTCCGCCCTCTCCGGCGTACCCGTGCTGGTGCACAGCTCCCACCGCGAACACCCGGAGCCGGAGCCGGGCGGCTTCCTGGAGTACCTTGCCAGCCTGGACGAGCTGCGGGAGCGGATCGCCCTGCACCTGTCCGCGGAGGAGCCGGGTGAAGTGCTCACCCTGGTCCGCAGCGAGGAGTCCCAGCACACGCCGGCCGACCTGGCGGACGAGCACACCCGCGGCCGCACCGTCCTGGTCGTCGACGACGATGCGAGGAACCTGTTCGCGCTCAGCGGCATCCTCGAACTGCACGGCTTCCGGGTGCTGCACGCGGAGAACGGCCGCAAGGGCATCGAGACCCTGGTGAGCCACCCGGACGTCGAAGTCGTGCTGATGGACGTGATGATGCCCGAGATGGACGGGTACGCGGCCACGGCGGAGATCCGCAGCATGCCGCAGTACGCCGACCTGCCGGTGATCGCCGTCACCGCCAAGGCGATGCACGGCGACCGGGAGAAGAGCCTCGCCTCCGGAGCCAGCGACTACGTCACGAAACCGGTGGACACCCATGACCTCATCGCCTGCGTCCGGCGCTGGCTGCCATGAGAACGCCGATGGCACCGCCCGTCCGCCCGTCCGCAGGCCGAGGAGTACTCATCCGGTGAACACCCATGAACGACAAGGCGAACCCGACACTCTCCCCGGCGTGCCCGCTCCCGGCACCCCGGGGGACGACGAGCCGGGCGACGGGCCCGCGACCTCGCCGGTGGGCAGGCTCGCCGCCACCGTGGAACGGCTGCGCCGGGAAGTGCGGGCGGCACAGGCGGAGGCCGAGGGCAGGGCGCTGATCGAGCTGGCCAAGGGCATTCTGGTGGAGCGCCTGGGCTGCGGACCCGCCCAGGCCGCCCGTCAGCTCGCCGAGCTGACCGAACAGGCCCAGGTGACCCCGCTGGAGCTCGCGGTGGACGTCATCAACCAGGCGGCCCGGGACCGCGTCGCGGAGGTGACCGCGGCGTTCCTGTCCGCCACCGCGGCCCACCCCGGGCCGGCCGAGGATTCGGCCGCCGTCCGACTGCGCGCGGCCGAGAGCGGCGTCCTCGCCGCGCACGACACCCAGGCGATGGCCGACTCGCTGCTGGAACACGCCCTGCGGCCGCTCGGCGCCGTCGCCGTGGCGATCTGGGCGGCCGGCTCGGACGGCTCGCTGACCCTCGCGGGCAGTGCCGGATTCGCTCCGGCCGAGGCGGCCCGCTGGCGGTACGTCCCGCCCGACGTGGCCACGGTGGCCCGGCGCGGTCTCACCGAGCCCGACGGGCAGTGGCTGCCCTCCCTGGCCGCCTCGGGACTGCCCACGATCGGCCGGCGGGAGTACACCGACGGCGCCCGGATCGCCGTCCGCGCGGGCGCGGGCGGCCGGATCCACGGGGTCCTGGAGATCGCCTGGCCCAAGCCGGAGGGCCCGCTGCCCCGCCCGGTGGAACGGCAGGTGGAAGCCCTCGCCGAGCTGTGCGCGCACACCCTGGAGACCTTCGTGCCCCCCGCCCAGGCCGCACAGGAGCCCCGTGTGGTGCCCGACGTGGCGGAGCTGATGGACCTGGCGGACGGTCTGCACGACCCGGCCCTGGTGCTCGTGCCGCACCTCGACGAGGCCGGGCGGCTCGTCGACTTCCGGATCCAGCACGTCAACAGCCGCTTCCTCGACCCGGCGGGCCGTCCGAGGGCCGTCGTCGGCGGCGCCCTGCTGCTGGAGGCCTACCCGATGGCCGCCGGCGTCAGCGAGCTGTTCCAACGCGTGGAACGGGTCTACGCCACCGGCGAGCCGTTCCGAGCGCAGCGCATGCGGCTCACCGCGCTGGTCGACCAGGTGCCGCTCTCCGCCGTCGCGGACATCAGCATCAGCCGGCACGGCTCCAGCGTGCTGCTCATCTGGCGCATCGAGGACGAGACCGCACGCCTCGCGAGCCTGCTCCAGCACGCGCAGCGACTCGGCCGGATCGGGGGCTTCGAGGAGAACCTGCTGACGGGCGAGATCACCTGGAACGGCCAGCTGTTCACCCTGTACGGCCGTCCGTCCACCAGCACTCCCGTCGCGCTGGAGGACCTGCCCGCGCATTCCCACCCGGACGACGCCGTCCCGATCGGCCGCTTCCTGCGCACCCTGCTGCACCACCACCGGCCGGCGTCCGCCGCGTTCCGGCTGCAGCGCCCGGACGGTGTGACCCGGCACATGCGCCTGGTCGCCGAACCGGTCCTCGACACCGACGGGCAGCTGATCGGGGTACGCGGCGCCTACCAGGACATCTCCGCCCAGCACTGGACCGAGGTCGCCCTGGCCGCGACCCGCGACCAGCTCGCCCATACCGAACAGCAGGCCGTCGAGCGCAACCGGCTCACCCTCCAGCTCCAGCACGCGATCATGCCGCCCGCGCAGGAACCGCTGCGGGTGCCCGACCTGCAGGTGGCGGTGCGCTACCGGCCTGCCGAGACGGAGCACCTGGTCGGCGGCGACTGGTACGACGCCGTCAGGCTGCCCTCCGGACTGGTGCTGCTGTGCGTCGGCGACGTCGCCGGACACGGGATCGAGGCGGCCACCAGCATGGTCGTGCTGCGCAACGCGCTGCGCGGCCTCGCCGTCACCGGTGCCGGGCCGGCACAGCTGCTGTCCTGGCTGAACATCGTCGCTCACCATCTGACCGGCGGGGTCACCGCGACGGCCATGTGCGGTCTCTACGACGGCGAGCGGCGGACCCTGCGCTGGGCCCGGGCGGGCCATCTGCCGCCGGTCCTGGTCCGCGGGGCCGAGGCCAGCGCCCTTCCCAGGCTGCCGGGCCTGCTGCTGGGCGCCCTGCCGGAGGCGGTGTACGAGGAGGCCGAGGTGCGGCTGGCCGAGGGCGACACCCTGCTGATGTACACCGACGGCCTGATCGAGCGCCGGGACCGTTCGGTGGACGAGTCGCTGTCGCATCTTCTGGACACGGCCCGCTCGGCACCGCACACCCTCGACCATCAGCTCGACCGGCTGCTCACCTACAGCAGGTCGGACACCGACGACGACACCTGCATCGTCGGCATCAGGGTCGGCTGACGCCCCGGCCCTCCTGCTCGGCCGTGAGCGGCACGGTGGCCGAGACCCGTTTGCCGTGGGTCAGCCAGGTCACCTCGATGCCTCGGGAGAGCATCGTGACCAGGTGCAGCCCGTGCCCGCCGACCCGGCAGGGGTCGGGTGGGCGCGGCAGGGGCGGGGCGGCTGAGGTGTCCGTCACCGTGACGGACAGGGCGGTGGCGTCGGGCAGCAGTTCCAGATGCAGGGCGCACGGACCGGGGGCGTGTTTCGCCGCGTTGGTGACGAGTTCGCTGACGACGAGCTGGGCATCCTGCACCGAGCGTCGCGAGAGCGTGGGCCGCACCCGCGCGAGCAGCGCGGCGGCGGCGTCCCTGGCGTCACCGATGCCGGCCACCGCGTCGTCCCAGATGCGGCTCTGCCGCAGGCTCGCGGGGCGGGCCTGTGTCCTTGTGTGCGTCCCGAGCGGGATGTCCATGCGTCGTCGCCCTCTTCGTGCGGTGCCGGCGTTCCTTCCGGTGCCCACGGGATCCCCCGTCGCTGCCCGGATACCCGCTGGACCGTCGGTCAAGGGGTTGTCCGGCGCGAACCCTCCGGTCGCCCACGATCCGCGGGTCCATGGCCACGAACCGGTGCGCGTGCAGCGGAACGGGCCCAGGAGACCAGCGTCCGCTGGACGTCCCGGACCCGTTCGCAGTCGGAAGAGGCCGAGGCGGCCCGGCTCAGTGCTTGAAGGTGTCCTTCGCCTTCTCCTTGGCCTGCCGTGCATCGCCGCGCGCGCCTTCCATGCGGCCCTCGGCCTCCATCCGCTCGTTGCCGACGGCGCGGCCCACGGCCTCCTTGGCCTTCCCCTTGGCCTGCTCCGCCTTGCCCTTCGCCTTCTGACTGCCAGCCATTGCGTGTCACATCCCAAGGTTGTGCGGTGTCCGGTCCCCATTCGGCTTGCCACTGGGCGGCGGTCCAAACCGGGAAATCACGGACACCTTCCGTCAGGGCCCCCGGAATTGCTAAAGCTTGGTTGAACAGTCCAGGCTGATAAACCTATCGTCAGTAACCGTGGACACGCTTGCTCTCGCCGTGGAACTACGGCTGGCCATGGGCCGGATCGTCCGCCGACTGCGCCAGGCACACGCGGTCGGGGACGTGACGCTGTCCGGCGCCTCGGTCCTGGCCCGGCTCGCCCGGACGGGCCCGGACTCACCCGGCTCGCTCGCCGAACTGGAAAGGGTCCGGCCGCAGGCGATGGCCAGCACCCTCGCCGGCCTCGAACAGCGCGGACTGGTGAGACGTACCCCCGACACGGCCGACGGCCGCCGGGCCATCGTCTCCCTCACCGACGAGGGACAAGCCGTGCTGGAGCAGCGCCGCTCCGAATCCGTCAGCCGCCTCGCCCACGCCCTGGGCGATTTCACCCCGCAGGAGCGGCAGGCCCTGTACGACGTCCTGCCCCTGCTCGACCGGCTGGCGGAACGGCTGTGAACGGCGACACGCCCACCACGGGCCTGCGCGGCCGCCTCCTGGCCCGCTCGGCCCGCTTCCGGGACACGCCACCGGGCCCGGGCTACAAGTGGGTCGCCCTCTCCAACACCACGCTCGGCGTCCTGATCGCCACCATGGACGCCTCCATCGTGATCGTTTCCCTGCCGGCGATCTTCCGCGGGATCGGCCTCGACCCGCTCGCGCCCGGCAACATCGGCTACCTGCTGTGGATGATCCTCGGCTATCTGCTGGTCTCGGCCGTCCTGGTGGTCGTCCTCGGCCGGCTCGGCGACATGTTCGGCCGGGTCCGCATCTACAACCTGGGCTTCCTGGTGTTCGCCGGCGCCTCCGTCGCATTGTCCCTGGACCCGTTCCGGGCGGGGGCGGGCGCACTGTGGCTGATCCTGTGGCGCATCGTGCAGGCCTTCGGCGGCTCCATGCTCACCGCCAATTCCGCGGCCATCCTCACCGACGCCTTCCCGGCCCGTCAGCGCGGCATGGCCCTCGGCATCAACCAGATCACCGCGCTCGCCGGGCAGTTCCTCGGCCTGCTCGCCGGTGGCCTGCTGGCCGCGGTCGACTGGCGGGCGGTGTTCTGGGTGAGTGTCCCGGTCAGCGTCACCGGCACCGTCTGGTCGTATCTCAGCCTGCGGGAGACCTCGGCGGGCGGACGCGGCCGCATCGACTGGCTCGGCAACCTCACCTTCGCCTGCGGCGCCGGCATCCTGCTCGCGGGCATCACCTACGGCATCCAGCCCTACGGCGGCTACCCCACCGGCTGGAGGAACCCGTGGGTGCTCACCGGCCTGTTCGGTGGCGTTTTCTTGCTGCTGGTCTTCGTCTGCGTCGAGAAGCGGGTCGCGGAGCCCATGTTCCGGCTCTCGCTGTTCAAGGTGAGGGCGTTCGCCGCCGGCAACCTGGCCGCTCTGCTGACCGCGATCGCCCGCGGCGGACTGCAGTTCATGCTGATCATCTGGCTGCAGGGCATCTGGCTGCCGCTGCACGGCTACGACTTCGAGGACACGCCGTTGTGGGCCGGCATCTTCATGCTGCCGCTCACCCTCGGCTTCCTCGTCGCCGGCCCGGTCTCCGGATATCTGTCCGACCGGTTCGGCGCCCGCCTCTTCTCCACCGCCGGACTGGTCGTCGTCGCCGGATCCTTCCTGGGCCTGCTGGCTCTGCCGGTGAACTTCGACTACGCCGTCTTCGCCGCGCTGCTGCTGCTCAACGGCCTCGGCCAGGGCATGTTCTCCTCGCCCAACACCTCCTCCATCATGGGCAGCGTCCCGGCCCGCTACCGGGGCGTGGCCTCCGGTATGCGTTCCACCTTCCAGAACTCGGGCACGGCCCTGTCCATCGGCGTCTTCTTCTCGCTGATGGTCTCCGGCCTCGCGAGCACGCTGCCGAAGACGCTCGGCAGCGGGCTCCAGGCGCACGGCGTGCCCGCCGGGACCGCGCACGAGGCGGCCTCGCTGCCGCCGGTCAGCACGCTGTTCGCCACCTTCCTCGGCAACAACCCGATCGGCCATCTGCTCGGTGACGGCGGCACGCTGGACCACCTGACCGCAGCCCAGCGCGCCACGCTGACGGGCCACACCTTCTTCCCCGAACTGGTCTCCGGCCCCTTCCACCACGGCCTGACCATCGTCTTCGGCGTGGCCGCGGGCATGGCCCTGGTCTCGGCGCTCGCCTCCGCCCTGCGCGGCGGCCACGAGCGCGCCGAAGACGACGACATCCGGCAGGCCGCGCCGGACCGCTCGGCGAAGTCCCGGTCCACGCGCGCCACGTCCTGAAAGAGGGAGCAGGCGGG
Organism: Streptomyces sp. NPDC046759; assembly: GCF_040645475.1. Taxonomy (NCBI): domain Bacteria; kingdom Bacillati; phylum Actinomycetota; class Actinomycetes; order Kitasatosporales; family Streptomycetaceae; genus Streptomyces; species Streptomyces sp. NPDC046759. Next base: position 59,277 of record NZ_JBEYYJ010000041.1, read on the forward strand.
AGACCGAGGGCTCGGTCACACGGAAACTCCCCCAGCACTGTTCCGAACCAGGGGAGCCCCGGACCGACGACCTCCGGTCGTGGCCTCTTTCCAGTGTGCGCCGTCCTCGCAGGTACGGACCACGGTGACACGCCGTGCGGCGCAGGGAGGCGTCGCGCGCCGAGGGGACGGCTTGCCATGTCGTCGCGTCAGGGAACAAGGTGGGGGAAGAAGAGGAGTAGCGGTTCGGAAGCGGCCCGGTCTGCGGACCGATCGGGGGGTCCAGTCGGCGTGCCGAGTCCCGTGGGTGGTGCCCTGTGACGACGGGAGAGGCCACGGTCACCGTGCAGCCGGTGGCCGAGCGGGCGGTGGTGCTGCGGCTGACGGGGACTCTCGACGCCCTCGGCGCCGGGGTGCTCGGACGTGAGCTGGACCTGCGGCTGAGACGGGCCGACGAGCGCGGCCTGCGGCTGGTCCTGGACGTGTCCGGTGTGCGTGAGGTGAGCAGCACCGCGGTGCAGACCCTCGACGCCCACACCCGCTACCGCGCCGTAGGGCCTGTCCTGGTCACCGGCGCCACCCCCCAGGTCCGCCGGGTGCTCACGACGACGTCCCTGCCGGGCATCCGCCTCTACGCGAGCCTGGAGTGCGCCCTCGCCACCGTGTGCGCGTGCGAGAACCAGGGCGGGGGGGACTGGCCGCACGCGGCCGAGGGCACCCCCGCCGAGATCTTCGGGCTACGGGCCAAGGCCCGTACCAGCGGGACCATCGGCGTCGCCCAGGGCATCCTGATCGCGCGCTACTCCCTGTCCGGACCGGCCGACGCGTTCGCCCTGCTGCGCGCCGCCTCCCAGCAGCACAACGTACCGCTGCGGGTGGTGGCCTCGGCGGTCGTGACCGCGCCCGCGCCCGCGGGCGAGCAGTGGTTCCCGGGGCGCCGGCACACCCCGTCGCCCGTCCTCGAACTGCCCCAGGCCGACCGGGTGGACGTGCGGGACCGCCGGCAGGTGCTCAGGGCGGCCCTGTACGCGGCGGTGACCCTGGCGGACGCCGACGCGGCCGAGATCCACCTGACCGACCAGGTGCAGGACGAGGCGCTCGTGCTCGAGGCCCATCACGGACTGGACGCCGCCTACCGCGACTGCCTCGCGCTGGTGGTCGGTCCGCCCGCGGTGTGCGCGCGGGCGCAGGCCGGCGGCCGGCCGGTGACCGTGCCGGACGTGGCCGCGGATCCGGAGCTGGCCGGCCATCCGGTGGGCCGGGCGGCGCTCGGGGTGGGCAGCCGCGCCCTGTACGGCGTGCCGATGACGACGGACACCGGCGACAGCACCGGAGTGGTCACGCTGCACCGCACGGACCCCGGCGCCTGGCTGGGCCCCGGCGAGGAGGACGACCTGGAACGCCTGGCCCACGAGCTGGCCGGGTGGTGGTCCTGGTACCGCCGCACCATCGTCCAGGACGCGCTGGAGCACCTGCACGCACAGGGTGCCGCCGGAGGCTGAGAGCGCAACGGTCGGCGCTGGCGCCGCCGTCGCACGAAGTGCCGTGCGACGAGGGCGGCGACGGCCATGGCGAAGGCGACGAGGACATGGAGCTGGTAGCGCGAGATCTCGTCGTACACGGTCGTGTACCGCCCCCACCGGTGCACGAAGGGGGGCCCGCCGGCCCGGCCGATCAGATAGCCGATGTTGTCCCCGACCACGGCCGTGGCGAACGCGATGACCGCCACGGCCGCCACGTTCAGCCGCCCCGCACCCGCGTAGACCCCGGCGGCCAGCAGGATCGTCTCGCCCGGCGCGGGCACTCCGAAGTCCTCCACCAGGACCACGGCCCCCACGGCCCAGTAGCCGTAGTGGCTGAGCAGCGGCGCCAGATGTGCCAGCGGACCCGGAAGCGGAGGGGCGGCCATTCCTCCACGGTATGTCGGCGCGATCAGCGGCCCGCCGGGCACGCCCGCGCGGTGCGACGGCCGTCCGACGGCGCCCTGGCCGTGCCGGGCTCAGCGGCCGTAGCGGACGGTGTCCTCGTCGTCGGCGACGCCCTGGCACATGTGGCACAGTTCGTGATCACCGTCGCGGGTGACGACCGTGCCCCAGCCGAGGCAGACCTCGCACTCGTGGGCGAGGCCCAGGTCGGGCTGGGGAGGCAGGAGAGGACTGCGGTGGGCTCCGTACGCCATGGGGGGGAGCGGCTCCTCGGAAGTCGCGGGAACGTGGGGACGGTGTCACGCGCTTTGACAACGCTGTCCGAACGGCATCCATTATGTCGGGTTTATTCCGTATGTCTGTGACGTACGTCACATATCGCGCTCACTCTTCTGCTCCGTGAGTGCCCGGCCGCGTCGGCGCCGTCGGCCTCAGTCCAGGCGGCCCAGCCGGGCCTCACGCCACAGGTCCACGCCGCCGTCCACCGCGTACTTGTCGATCTCGGCCAGCTCCTCCGGCGCGAAGTGGAGGTTCTCCAGCGCGGCCACGTTCTGCTCCAGCTGCTCGGGGCGGGACGCGCCGATGACGAGGGACGTCACCCGCTCGTCGCGCAGCGCCCAGGCCAGCGCCAGCTGTGCCAGCGTCTGCCCGCGCCGGGCCGCGATGTCGTTCAGGGCGCGCAGCCGGCGCAGCATGTCGTCCGTCAGCCAGGACGCGTCGAACGACGTGCCGCGCGCCGCCCGCGAGTCCTGCGGCACGCCGTCCAGGTAGCGGCCGGTCAGCAGGCCCTGGGCGAGCGCCGTGAAACCGATGACCCCGAAGCCCTCCTCCTCGGCGGCGTCCAGCAGACCCTCGGTCTCGATCCAGCGGTTGACCATGCTGTACGACGGCTGGTGGATCAGCAGCGGCGTGCCCAGCTCCCGCAGGATCGCCGCGGCCTGCCGGGTGCGCTCGGCGTCGTAGGAGGAGATGCCGACGTACAGCGCCTTGCCCTGGCGGACCGCCGTGTCGAGGGCGCCCATCGTCTCCTCGAGCGGCGTGCTCGCGTCCAGCCGGTGGGAGTAGAAGATGTCCACGTAGTCCACGCCCATCCGGCGCAGCGACTGGTCCAGCGAGGCCAGCACGTACTTCCGGGAGCCGCCGCCCTGCCCGTAGGGCCCCGGCCACATGTCCCAGCCGGCCTTGGTGGAGATCACCAGCTCGTCCCGGTAGGGCGCCAGGTCCTGCTTGAGGAGCCGCCCGAAGTTGCGCTCGGCCGAGCCGTACGGCGGGCCGTAGTTGTTGGCCAGGTCGTGGTGGGTGATCCCGAGGTCGAAGGCGCGCAGGGCGATCTCGCGCTGGGTCTCGAAGGGACGGTCGTCGCCGAAGTTGTGCCAGTAGCCCAGGGACAGGACGGGCAGGTCCAGCCCCGAGCGGCCGGTGCGCCGGTAGCGCATGGTGCCGTCGTAGCGAGTGGGGTCCGCGACGTGGGTCATCGGGTCTTCTCCGGGTGGTGCCGTAGGTGTCGCCCCTCCGTGTGCGGACGGGCCCGTCCACCCTGAGCCCACAGGCCGCTCAAGTCCAACCGCCGTACCGGATGGGATTGAGCGGGTCCGTTTCTCAATCGGCCCCAGGGGCAGGCGGTGATCGGCGGGGCGTGGGAAAGGAGACACTCGTGAGCGCTGCGATGCCGGACGGGTGGCAGGCGGGCCGGACCGGGACACCGGCACCCCGGGCCGTGGTGCGGCTGCCCCGCCAGGTCCGCGAGGAGCTGATCCGCAGACTGCGCCGGGAACGGCGCGCCTTCGGCGAGGACGACGTCCAGATCGTCGAGCCCGCGCTGCTCCGGCGCGCCGTGGGAGCTTCGGCGCTCGGCAACTGCATGGAGTGGTTCGACTTCGGTGTCTACAGCTACCTCGCCGCCACCATCGGCAAGGTGTTCTTCCCGGGCGCCTCGCCGGCCGCCCAGGTCGTCTCCTCCTTCGCGACCTTCGCCGCGGCCTTCGTCGTCCGGCCGCTCGGCGGACTGTTCTTCGGACCGCTCGGCGACCGCATCGGCCGGCAGAAGGTGCTCGCCAGCACCATGATCATGATGGCGGTCGGCACCTTCGCCATCGGCGTGATCCCCGGGTACGGCACGATCGGCATCGCCGCGCCCCTGCTGCTCCTGCTGGCCCGCATGGTCCAGGGCTTCTCCACCGGGGGCGAGTACGGCGGCGCGACCACCTTCGTGGCCGAGTACTCGCCGGACCGCAGGCGCGGCTTCCTCTCCAGCTGGCTCGACTTCGGCACCTTCGTGGGCTACGCCCTCGGCTCCGCCCTGGTCACCGTGCTCAACCTCGCCCTGACGGACGCTCAGATGCTCTCCTGGGGCTGGCGCGTTCCGTTCCTGATCGCCGGACCGCTCGGCCTGATCGGTCTCTACATGCGGCTCAAGCTGGAGGAGTCCCCGGCCTTCCAGCGGCAACTGGACGAACACGAGAAGGCCCTGGCGCAGAAGTCGGCGCGCAGCGAGTTCCGGGACATCGTGCGCACCCACTGGCCGGCCCTGCTCGTGTGCATGGGTCTGTGCTGCTCTACAACGCCACCAACTACATGGTCACCGGGTACCTGCCGACCTACCAGACCGAGACCCTGAACCGCTCCAGCGGCTCCGCCGACGTCCTGGTGCTCGTGGGCATGCTCTGGATCGTCGTGCTGATCACCTTCCTCGGCCGGCTCAGCGACCGGGTCGGCCGGCGGCCCGTGTACGCCGTGGCGGCGGCCGCGATGATCGTGCTGGCGGTGCCCGCCTTCCTGCTGATCAAGGCGCAGGGAACCTGGCCGCCGTTCCTCGGGGTGCTGCTCCTGTCCACCCTGCTGGCCTGTTTCGCCGCGCCGAGCGCGGCCACGCTGCCCGCCCTGTTCCCGACCGCCGTGCGCTACGCGGCGATGGGCATCGGCTTCAACTTCGCCGTCGCCGCCTTCGGCGGCACCACTCCGCTGGTCACGGCCGCGCTGGTCAACATCACGGGCGACGACCTGATGCCCGCCTACTACCTGATGCTGGCGGGCGCCATCGGCCTGCTCACCGTCAAGTTCCTTCCGGAGAGCGCCCAGGTGCCGCTCAAGGGGTCGCAGCCGATGGTCGGTTCGCGTGAGGAGCGGCGCGAGCTGATCACCGTTTCCAGGGAGTTGTACGCCGTCACACGGCAGGGGGAGCACGGGCAGGCGCGGGCGCGGCACGACTGAACCGGCCCGGGCGGGCCGCGAACAGCAGTCGTTCGATCCTACGAACTTCACGCGAGGCGGTTACTTGCGCGCGGCACTTTTGATAGGAAACTTTACTACCAGTGCGACGCAGTCCAACTCCCCACCCCCCGCCTCGATTTGGAGTATCCGTGGTGCACGCAGACCGCGACACAGCAGCTTCCACCCCCGTCTCCCGCCGCACGGTCGTCGCCGTGCTCGGCGCCGCCGTCGCCTCCGGCGCGCTGCTGGGAACCCAGCGCGCCCTCGCGGCACCGGCGGCCGCCTCGGGTCTCGACGACCCGGCGAAGAAGGAGATCGCCATGGAACTCGTCTCGAGCGCGGAGAACTCCTCGCTCGACTGGAAGGCCCAGTACAGGTACATCGAGGACATCGGCGACGGCCGCGGCTACACCGCCGGCATCATCGGCTTCTGCTCCGGCACCGGCGACATGCTCGACCTGGTCCAGCTCTACGCCGACCGCGAGCCCGGCAACGTCCTGGCCAAGTACCTGCCCGCCCTGCGCAAGGTCAACGGCAGCGACTCGCACTCCGGGCTCGACCCGAACTTCCCGAAGGACTGGCGCAAGGCCGCCCAGGACACCGTGTTCCAGCAGTGCCAGAACGACGAGCGCGACCGCGTCTACTTCAACCCCGCGGTCGCCCAGGGCAAGGCGGACGGCCTGCGCGCCCTCGGCCAGTTCTGCTACTACGACGCCATCGTCATGCACGGCGACGGCGACGACCCGACCAGCTTCCGCAACATCCGCAAGCGCGCCCTGCGCAGCGCCAAGCCGCCGGCGCAGGGCGGCAACGAGACGACGTACCTGAACGCCTTCCTCGACGCGCGGGTGTGGGCCATGAAGCAGGAGGAGGCGCACAGCGACACCACCCGGGTCGACACCGAGCAGCGGGTCTTCCTGCGCAAGGGCAACCTCGACCTGAACACGCCGCTCGACTGGAAGGTGTACGGGGACAGCTACCACATCGGCTGACCCGTGGCCGAGGCGTCGCGTGCGGCAGGCCGGCGGGTGCGGACCGGGAACCACGGACCGCGGCCGGCGGCCCGCCGCCGTGACGCGCGCGGCGTACGCGCGCGGACCGGTGGGCGCGGACGGGTGGGGCGCACTCGCATGTCAGGGCCCTGACGAGGAAAGATGGCGGTGAGCGATCGATCGGACGATACGAGGAGCGGACTCATGCCGCACGAGCGAGCCGGCCGGCGGGCCGGTCCCGAGGATCTTGTCGACGTGCCTCGGCTGGTCACGGCGTACTACGCACTGCACCCGGACCCGGCGGACCCGGCACAGCGGGTGGCGTTCGGCACCTCCGGCCACCGGGGTTCGTCCCTGGCGAGCGCCTTCAACGAGGACCACATCGCCGCCACCAGTCAGGCCATCTGCGAATACCGCGCGGCCCGGGCCACGGACGGCCCCCTCTTCCTCGGCGCGGACACCCACGCCCTGTCCGAGCCGGCGAAGGTCACCGCCCTGGAGGTCTTCGCGGCCAACGGCGTCACCGTCCTCCTCGACAGCGCAGACGGCTATACGCCCACCCCCGCAGTCTCGCACGCGATCCTGACCCACAACCGGGGCCGCACGACCGGTCTCGCCGACGGGGTCGTCGTCACGCCGTCGCACAACCCGCCCGCGGACGGCGGCTTCAAGTACAACCCGCCGAGCGGCGGCCCGGCCGCCTCGGACGCCACCTCCTGGATCCAGGACCGGGCCAACGAGATCATCACGGCCGGCCTGAAGGACGTGCGCCGGGTGCCGTACACCGAGGCCCTCGCCGCGGAGACGACCCAGAGGTACGACTTTCTCGGCGCCTACGTCGGCGATCTGCCGAGCGTGCTGGACCTGGACGCCGTCCGCGCGGCCGGCGTACGCATCGGCGCCGACCCGCTCGGCGGTGCCTCCGTCGCCTACTGGGGGCGCATCGCCGAACAGCACGGCATCGACCTCACCGTGGTCACCCCGCATACCGACCCCACCTGGCGGTTCATGACGCTGGACTGGGACGGGCAGATCCGCATGGACTGCTCCTCGCCGTACGCGATGGCCTCGCTCATCGAACAGCGCGACCGGTACCGCATCGCCACCGGAAACGACGCGGACGCCGACCGGCACGGCATCGTCACCCCGGACGCGGGCCTGATGAACCCCAACCACTACCTCGCCGTGGCCATCTCCTACCTCTACCGGCACCGCGACCAGTGGCCCGCCGGGACCGGCATCGGCAAGACGCTGGTCTCCTCCACGATGATCGACCGGGTCGCAGCCGACCTCGGCCGCCGGCTGGTCGAGGTTCCCGTCGGGTTCAAGTGGTTCGTGGACGGACTGGCCGGCGGCACCCTCGGTTTCGGCGGCGAGGAGTCCGCCGGCGCGTCCTTCCTGCGCCGCGACGGCTCGGTGTGGACCACCGACAAGGACGGCATCATCCTGGCTCTGCTCGCCTCCGAGATCACGGCCGTCACGGACCGCACCCCGTCGGAGCACTACGCCGACCTGACCGCCCGCTTCGGTGAACCCGCCTACGCCCGCATCGACGCGCCGGCGACCCGCGAACAGAAGGCGCTGCTCGGCAAGTTGTCACCCGCCCAGGTCAGCGCCGACACGCTCGCCGGAGAAGCCGTCACGGCCGTCCTCACCGAGGCGCCCGGCAACGGCGCCGCCATCGGCGGCATCAAGGTGACCACGGACAACGCCTGGTTCGCGGCCCGCCCTTCGGGGACGGAGGACGTGTACAAGGTCTACGCCGAGTCCTTCCTCGGCCCCGACCACCTCGCCCGGGTCCAGGAGGAGGCCCAGGCCGTGGTGCTGGGCGCGCTCGGCGACTGAGGATCCGTGGGCGGCCTCCGCGGAGGCCGCCCGGCCGGCTCAGCCGCGTCCGCGTCCCCTCTGCAGCCGCTCCAGCACCGCCTGCGCCATGGCGTCCTCCCCCTTGGCGTTGGGGTGCGCCGGGGCGGCGGGCGCGGCCGGCTGGAGCGGTTCGATCCAGCGGTCCGCGGGCGCCTTGCACATGTCGTGGCCGACCGTGGGCGCGTAGGTGTCGACGTACTCGGCCCGGTTCACCGCGGCGACCAGACGCAGCATCAGGTTCAGCCGCTTCTCGGTGTCCCGCAGGTAGGGAAAGTCCTGCTGCGCGAACGGCACCTGGGGGAAGCAGCCGCTGCCGTCGTCGGGCAGCAGGTCCGGGTAGCCGACGACGACCACGCGCGCGTGCGGCGCCCGGGCGTGCACCGCGCGCAGCACCCGGTCGACCTTCGGCGCGGTCCGTGCGACCGCCAGGGCCAGCTGGTCGTATCCGGATGCGTTGTACGAGCGTTCGCAGGGGTTGCCCGTCGGGTCCTGCGCTGCCAGGTGGGCGCACGTGTTGATGATCGGGCCGAAGCCCACGTCGTTGCCGCCGATCTGTACCGTCACCAGGTCCGTGTCCCGTCCCACGGCGTCGAGCTGGGGCGCGTTGGTGCCCTGCGCCTGCCACATCTGCGCGGTCGTCGCTCCGGCGCAGCTGACGTCCCCGAAGGAGGACACCTCACGCTCGGCGGCCACCAGCGAAGGGTAGTCGTGGTCGGAGCGGGCGCAGTTGGCGTCCACCTGCCGAGGGATGCCGGGGCCCGAGGTGTAGGAGTCGCCGAGTGCGACGTAGTCGATGCCGTGGCCGTGTCCCGCGGAGTGCGCGGAGGCCGGTGCCGTTGCGGTCGCAACCAGGACACAACCGCCCAGCGTCGCCCCCAGTACCGCCCCCCGAAGGCCTCTCGCCCCATCCGCCGCACGTCTGCCGTTCGCCATGGATCCTCCCCCTGAGGCCGGTTCACCGCACGCTGCCGGCATCGGAGAGCGGCCTCGCGCGTTCGACTGGGTCTGTATACCGTCCGGTAGGTCTCGCAGACCAGAAGCGGGAAGCAACGAGTTCCTGGGCGCGCGTGGCGGCGCTGCGGGAGCGGTGCCGCGGAAGCGGCACCCGCGGCGCGACGACGGGCCGGACGGCCGTCGGGGACAGACCGACGGCCAGGACACCGTCGCCACGCACCGCGCCCGGGAAATTCCGACGAGCCGCTGCGGCATCCGAGGGACCTGCGGCACCTGCGGGGTGCCGCGCCGAGTCCGACTTCGAGCCGAGGGCCTTTCAGGCGCCCGCGACGACCTGACCGGGAGCGCCTGCGGCGAAATACGTCGCCGACCGGGCCCAACCGGTGCGCCGCACTACACCATCCGGTGGCTTATCGCCTCCGCAGCGTTATTCGGGTCTTCGATTTCCTGATCAATCCACTATCGAGCCCTTGGGACTGACCTGCCGTCATACAGCTCTGAGTCAAGTCGAGGAGAGTGGAGACAATGACGAAATCGCCACGAAGGCGATCCGTACTGGCGTCTGCCGCCGCAGCGGCCGCGCTCGCCGCAGCCGCGCTGGTGAACGCGGGAGCCGCCTACGCTCAGGACCACACCCCACATCCGCCGTACCCGAACGATTCTGTTTACCCGCGTCACCGACCGATGCCCAAGTCTCCGGAGAGACCTGAGCATCCGGTACGCCCCGAGAAGCCGGTGTATCCGGAGCGTCCGTTCAAGCCTGAGCGTCCGGTGAAGCCGGAGCTTCCGGTCAAGCCCGAGCGGCCCATGAAGCCGGAGCGTCCGGTGAAGCCGGAGCTTCCGGTCAAGCCTGAGCGGCCCATGAAGCCGGAGTTTCCCGTCAAGCCCGAGCTTCCGGTCAAGCCTGAGCGTCCGGTGAAGCCGGAGCTTCCCGTTAAGCCTGAGCGTCCGGTGAAGCCGGAGCTTCCGGTCAAGCCCGAGCGGCCCATGAAGCCGGAGCTTCCGGTCAAGCCCGAGCGGCCCATGAAGCCGGAGCTTCCGGTCAAGCCCGAGCGGCCCATGAAGCCGGAGCTTCCGGTCAAG